>DAOUHX010000095.1:0-5821 GCA_034428395.1 Caldilineaceae bacterium | reverse complement strand
GCCGTATACGGGGACGCCGACGCGTTGATCGCGGCCCCGGAGGTGGATGCCATCCTGATTGCGGCGCCGGACCGCTTTCACGCAGGGATTGCGCGTTCCTGTGTCGAGGCCGGCAAGCCGGTGCTATGTGAGAAGCCGCTGGCAACCAATGTCGCCGACGCGAAACTGGTCGTCGAGGCGGAGGTAGCAGGGGGCAAGCGGCTGGTGCAGGTCGGATTCATGCGTCAGTATGACCCGGCGCACGTCGCCGTCAAAGAGGTAAGCGACAGCGGTGAGCAGGGCAGAGCGCTCGTCTTCCGCAGCGTCCACAACAACCCTGAAAAATCTGCAATTCGTCCGCTGACCGACGTCGTAACCAATTCTCTGATTCACGATATTCACTCGGCGCGCTGGATGATGGGTGAAGAGATCGCGCGCGTGCAGACCGCTTATATCCCATCTTCTCCCGACCATCCGGAGAGTGCGCGCTTCGTTATGGCCCAGCTGCAGTATCGCAGCGGCGCGCTCGGCACTCTTGAGTGCAACTCGGAGGCCGGATACGGTTACGAAGTCATGGTAAGCATCACGGGGGAGACGGGGGTGGCGCAGACTAGTCCACTGCAGAGTCCGGTTGTGCGGCACAGCAATGCCCGGCGTCAATGGGTTGAGCAGGACTGGCTGCAACGCTTTCAGGTCGCCTATCTCAACGAGGCTCATGCGTGGGTGCAGTCGATTGTGGACGGGCGCGCGGTTGGGCCGAGCGGGTGGGACGGTTATGTATCGATTCTGGTCGCGAACGCCTGCATCGAATCGGGACTGAACAGGGTACCGGTCGACGTTGAGGTGCCGGAAAGACCGGCGCTTTACGGGTGACCATCATACGGGGCCGGCCAGGTGCGCTGCCGGCAGGTTAAGGAATCGGGAGGACGAAAATGACGACCGAACGATTGACAATGGCGCAAGCGATTGTCCGATTTCTCAAAAATCAGTACAGCGAGCGGGACGGTGTGGAGCAGCCATTTTTTGGCGGCTGCTTCGGCATCTTCGGTCACGGCAACGTGGCGGGGATGGGGCAGGCGCTGCAGCAGTACCCGGACTTCCGCTATTACCAGACGCGGAATGAGCAGGCGATGGTGCATACGGCGGCTGCGTACGCGAAACACTGTAACCGGATGCGGACCCTGGTGTGCACGACCTCGATCGGTCCCGGCGCGACCAATATGGTGACGGGCGCGGCGACGGCGACAATCAACCGGCTGCCCGTGCTACTTCTGCCCGGTGACATCTTTGCCCGCCGCAACGTGGCGCCGGTACTGCAGCAGCTGGAATCGGAGCACAGCCAGGACATTTCGGTAAACGACTGCTTCAGGGCGGTCAGCCGCTACTGGGACCGCATCAACCGGCCCGATCAGCTGATTACCTCTCTGATCGAGGCGATGCGCGTCCTCACCAGCCCGGCCGACACAGGTGCGGTGACGGTATGTATTCCCCAGGATGTGCAGACCGAGGCCTATGACTATCCGACGGAGCTGTTCGAGAAGCGGGTCTGGCGCGTGCCGCGCAACCGGGCCGACAGCGAGGCGTTGCAGCAGGCAGCAGCCGCGATCCGCGCGGCGCGTAAGCCGATGATCATCGCCGGCGGCGGCGTCCTCTACAGCGAGGCGACCGAGGCATTGAAGGAGTTTGTCGAGCGCTTCGGCATTCCGGTGGGCGAGACGATGGCGGGCAAGGGGAGCCTGCGCTACGACAATCCGCTGCACCTGGGCGCGACCGGCGCGACCGGCACTTTCGCGGCTGAGCAGGTGGCGGATGAAGCTGACCTGGTGATAGGCATCGGTACGCGCTATAGCGATTTCACCACAGCCAGCAAGACGGCCTTCAAGCACCCGGACGTCAAGTTCGTAAACATTAACGTGGCCGAGTTTGACGCCTACAAGCACAACGCCATTCCCTTGGTGGGAGATGCGCGTGTCACGCTGGAGGAGCTGTCAGAGCTGCTGGACGGCTACCGCAACAGCTACGAAAATGTCGCCCAGGCGCAGCGTCTGCACGAGGAATGGGATGCCGAGGTGCAGCGCAACTACGACACGCATGAGGCGGAGAGCGGCCTGCCCTACCAGGGCGCGCTGATCGGCGCAGTTAACGAGCAGGGCGACCCGGACGCGGTGATGATCTGCGCGGCCGGAAGCCTACCGGGCGACATGCACAAACTGTGGCGAGCGCGCCACAGCAAACAGTACCACCTGGAGTACGGCTACTCGTGCATGGGCTACGAGATTGCGGGCGGCCTGGGCATCAAAATGGCGGAGCCGGAGCGCGAGGTCTACGTGATGGTGGGCGACGGCAGCTATCTGATGATGAACACAGACCTGATCACGTCGATCCAGGAGGGCTACAAGCTGACCGTAGTCCTGATGGACAACAGTGGGTTCCGCTCGATCGGCGCGCTCAGCCGGGGGCTGGGCCAGGATGGGTTCGGAACGCGCTACATTTACCCGGACCAGGTCGAAGCGCGCCACCGCAACGGCCAGTCCTTCAACGGCCTGCCGACGGACGAGTCCGGTTACGACGTCGACGTGCTGCCGGTGGACCTGGCAACCAACGCAGAGAGCCTTGGGTGTCACGTCATCCGCTGCCAGAGTGTGAACGACCTGGTGCAGGCGCTGCAGGATGCCAAGTCGGTAGACAGGACGACGGTGATCTATGTGCTGAACGACCGTTATCTGGGCGTGCCCGGCTACAGCTGGTGGGACGTGCCTGTGGCGGAGGTGAGCGAGATGGACACGGTCAACGCGGCGCGCGAGGAGTGGGAGGAAATGCGCACGCAGGAGCGGTATTACATTTAAGGGTCTGGACGGCTGGAGAAAGACGTCCTCCATATCCTTTGTGCAGTATCCGAAAGAGTAAGGAGTCTGGAAAACCAGGTCGAATGGGGCCGTCAAGTCATGGCAAGGGGAGCGGCAAAGACACATACACCACCAGATACGGGAAGGGAGGAGGATTACGAAAGGGAGCGCGGTAAGCCCTCGCCGAGTTACAATCACTTCTTGGTGCAATCGCAGTTGCAGTATGCGTTGCAAGCTGCATGTGGGGACAGATACATCGTCGGAGGGGAGCTAACTCTTGCAACTGAGCCTTCGACCACGCCAGATATCTCGGTTTGCTATTTCAGAAAACCTGACTGGTTGCATGACGAAGTTCGCGCGGCGGACCCGCCGATAACGGTTGCCGAGATCATGTCGTCATCACAAAGCGTGGAAGACCTTGTTCCCAAAATAGAGACGTATTTCCGATTCGGAGTACAATCGGTGTGGTTGGTGCAGCCGCCATTGAAACAGGTTGCAGTTTTCAGGCCAGACTTGGAGCCGCAGGTATTTGTTGAAGGCGAAGTCGTTGACGAGACGCTGTCTGTCAGTGTGGCACTGACAGACATTTTCGTCATACATAGCCCATCAAACGCGCCCTAGGCATTTCGGATACAGTTGGCGGGACGGTCCGGTGGCGGAGGTGAGCGAGATGGACACGGTCAACGCGGCGCGCGAGGAGTGGGAGAAGATGCATGCGCGGGAGCGGAATTACATTTGATGGTCCGTCTGACGGGCGGAATGAGGGTGGTCGTTTCCAGGTCGGCATGAGACCGGCACAAGAAACGTGGGTCGCGTGAAGACGCGAACTACGAAACCGGGGAACGACAAGCTCTATGACTGTGACCCTGCCAACGGCACGTGCCGTCCCTCGACGTGATCGAACCTGGCTCGGTCAGCATGGCGCGGGCGAAGAGGGCAACAGGACGAGGCTGGAGGACATTTAGACTAATTGCAAGTGTGATAGTCCTCTACCATAGCGGGCACATGTGAGCTGAAAGGATTGTGCGCGGCCTATTCCTGGAACGGAATGAAAGAGGTGGAGATCTGACCCGCGCGCTTTGGATATTGGCCGAGAAGGGGACAAGAAAAATGGCGCTGGTACCGGAAACACAACTGAATGAAGACTACGAAAAAGAGCGGGGAAAACCGATGCCGAGCTTCAATCACGGGATAGTGCAGACTAACCTGATTGTGACGCTCAGTGCGGCCTGCCGGGACCGATTCTCAGTAGTGAGTGAGCTTTCTCTGGCCACAGAGCCGCCCAGTACACCTGATGTCTGCGTGTGCAATTTGCGGCAACCGGATTGGCTGCACGACGAATTACGCGTATCGGAGGCCCCGTTGAACGTTATCGAAATCGTATCCCCTTCCCAGAGCAATAACGAGTTCATTCCCCGCATCGAGAGCTACTTTCGCTTCGGTGTACAATCAGCATGGCTTGTGCAGCCCCCCTTAAAGCAGGTGGTTGTTTTCACACCGAGCATGGAGGCACAGATCTACAGCGAAGGCGAGGTCGTCGACCCGGCATTGGATGTCGGCATCACGCTGGATGAGATCTTCACTTAGCAGAGGGACAAAAAATGTCACAGATACAGGAGCTTCTCAACTTTGTCAACGGCCAGTGGCATTCCAGCGGGGCAGCGGAGGCGCTGGACGTGCTTAACCCGGCCACCGGCGGCGCAATCGCGACTGTGGGCCTGTCGCCGGCCGCGGAGGTGGATGCAGCAGTGCAGGCCGGGCTGGCGGCCTACAAAGAGTGGCGGGAAACGCCGGTCGTGGACCGGGTGCAGCCGCTCTTCAACCTGAAGATGCTGCTGGAAGAGCACTTGGACGACATCGGGCAGATCCTCACCAACGAATGCGGCAAGACCTTTGTCGAGAGCGTGGGCGAGATGCGGCGCGGCATTGAGAACGTCGAAGTGGCCTGCGGCACGCCCTCGCTGATGCAGGGCTGGAACAACGAGGACATCGCGCGCGGCATTGACGAGCACATGATACGTCAACCGCTCGGCGTTGTGGCCGCGATCACGCCGTTCAATTTTCCAGGCATGATCCCGCTCTGGTTTCTGCCCTACGCCGTGGCGACCGGGAACTGCTTTATTTTGAAGCCGAGCGAAAAGGTGCCAATGACGACGCAGAAGCTGTTCGCGCTGATCGAGGAGGCGGGATTCCCGCCGGGCGTGGTGCAGCTGGTGAACGGCGGCGCGGACACTGTGAATGCGATCCTGGACCATCCGGACATTCGCGCGATCAGCTTTGTCGGCTCGACCGCGGTGGCGAAGTATGTCTACAGCCGGGCCACGGCCAACGGCAAGCGCGCTCAGTGCCAGGGCGGGGCCAAGAACCCGGTGGTGATCATGCCGGACGCCAACATTGAGACCACGACGCAGATGATGGGCGATTCGGCATTTGGCTGCGCGGGCCAGCGCTGCTTGGCGGTTTCGGTGGCGGTGACGGTGGGCGAGGCCAAGGACCCGTTCACCGAGGGCATAGCCGACCTGGCAGCCAGCCGCAAAGTCGGCTATGGGATGGACGAGGCGACCGAGATGGGTCCGGTCATCACACGCGAAAGCAAGACGCGCATCGAGAGCCTGATCGAGGACGGCGCGCGCGAAGGCGCACGCGTTCTTGTGGACGGGCGGCAGAAGAGCGTTGCCGGATACGATGACGGCTATTGGGTCTTTCCTACGGTCCTGGACGCGGTCGACCCTTCGAGCCAGATCGCGCGCACCGAGATTTTCGGCCCGGTCCTCAGCCTGATGCACGCCGACACGATTGACGATGCGATTGCTCTGATCAACGATCGCGGCGTCAGCGCCTACGGCAATATGGCCTGTCTATTCACGAGCAGCGGCGCGACCGCGCGCCAGTTCCGTCACGAGGCTGACGCCGGCAATATCGGAATTAACATCGGCGTAGCCGCACCGATGGCATTCTTCCCTTTCAGCGGCTGGAACGAAAGCTTTTTCGGCGAC
>DAOUHX010000094.1:0-6351 GCA_034428395.1 Caldilineaceae bacterium | reverse complement strand
CCGGAAGGCGCGCATTTTCAGCTTTCCCAATTTGACGAAGAGTTGCCCCAAAAGAAGACCGTCGCCTTCTATGTCACGGTCGGTGAGGACGTTGACGGACTTTTCGCCCGCTTCAAGGCTGCCGGCGTGGCCATCGTGCGCGAACCGACGAACGAGCCCTGGGGCATGAGGGAGTTCGCCATTCGCGACCTGAACGGCTATCTGCTGCGCTTCGGCAAACCGGGCTGAGGGGAAGATAGTCTGCAGTGTATTGTCGGGGGGGAGCGGGATGATTGAGGAACAGGGCAGAATCAGGCCGGCGCCGCATCGCGCGCAGCAAGCGAAACTCTGGCGGCTCGCGCGCGGGCGCGGCATCGGTCGGCGCCGTTTCTTGCAGCTGCTATCGGCCGGTGGGGCGGCAGCGGTCCTGGCCGCGTGCACGGGCGTGCAGCTGCCCGCGGCGACGCCGCAAGCCTCTGGGGATGCCGCAATAGAGCCGCCGCTTCACTTTAAGGATGCTGCGCCGTTCATCGATCACGGCGGCGGCAATCTCGAAGCGCGTCTGCAGGACATGCAGGGGCTGATCACGCCCTATCGGTTCTTTTTTGTGCGCAACAACTCGGCCAGCCTCGACCTGGACGCGGCCGCCTGGCGGCTGGCGGTCGAGGGCGACGCCGTTGCCAGGCCCCTTGAACTCTCCTACGACCAGATACGGAACCTGTCCAGCCGCACGCTCGTCTCCTACCTGGAGTGCGGCGGCAACCACCGGGCCATGTTCGATCTGGTCAAAGGGCAACCGGCGCAGGGCACCCAGTGGATGACCGGCGCGGTCGGCAACGGCGAATGGACCGGCGTTCCCCTTCGGGAGGTGCTGACGATGGCCGGCATCACCGAGGATGCCGTCAGCGTACTCCTGATTGGACTGGACAGGGACTCGCCCGAAGAGGGGTTTCGTCGCGTTATACCGGTTGACAAGGCGATGCATGCGGATACGCTGCTGGCATACGCGCTCAACGGCGAGCTGCTGCCCAAAGATCACGGCTTTCCCCTGCGGGCGCTGGCGCCTGGATGGGTCGGCAGCACCAGCATCAAGTGGCTGGGCCGGATTGTCGTTTCGTCCCAACAGCTCTGGACGCGCAACAACACCAGTTCCTACACGCTGATCGGCGACGACTATCCGCCCGAAGGCGAGGCGCCGGGCAAGGTGGCAACGACGCAGACAATTAAGAGCGCGCTGGCGCTTCCCTGGCCGGCACAGCTTCCGGCAGGCGAATCCCGCATTCACGGCTACGCACACTCCCCGGCCGGTCCGATCGTCAAAGTGGAGTGGAGCCTAGACGCCGGCGAAACTTGGCGCAGTGCGGAATTGACAGCGCCGCAGATACAGTACTCATGGGCGCGCTTCGGTTTCATTTGGGATGCGCAGCCGGGTGAGCACACCATTATGACGAGGGCCACCGACGCGGCGGGCATCACGCAGCCGGATGAGATCCCCTTCAATCAAAAGGGTTATCTCTTCAACCAGCCCGTACCGCATCCGATTCGGGTAGTTTAGATACGCTGCCGCCGGTGCCGCCCGCCTGCACGAGGCAATTCATGAGAGATATCGCCGACCATATAAAGATCGTCTCTGTCGTCGAGATGCAGCGCTTGGAGAAGGAGGCCGATGCGGCCGGCCAGACCTATGCCGCCATGATGGAACAGGCCGGTGCTGCGCTTGCCGGGGCAATCCAGGAAAGCTTTGCCAGCAGTGCCGACCGATCGGTGCTGGTGCTGGCCGGCCCGGGCAACAACGGTGGCGACGGGCTGGTCTGTGCGCGTCATCTCAGCGACGCCGGCTATCGCGTGCGGGTCTATCTTTGGAAGCGCAAGACCGGGCCCAAGGAGGACTACGAGGGGCACTTCGGCAAACTGATCGAACGCAACGTCTCGACCCACAGCGCAGATGAGGATGTCGACGCGGTACAACTGCGGGCCTGGCTCGACGAAGCCGCGGTGGTCGTGGATGCGCTCCTGGGAACTGGCGCGAATCGCCCCATCGAAGGTGTACTGGCCCGCATTCTTCAGCAACTGGCCGAGGTCCGCAGCAGCCGGCGGGCTTCGGAGACCGGCGCGGGGGAGGCCGGCGCGGGCGCCTTATCGCAACCTGCTGTCGTCGCGGTTGACGTTCCCAGCGGCCTCGATGCCGACAGCGGCGCGCTCGACCCGGCCACCGTCGCGGCCGATATGACCGTCACCTTCGGCTGCGCCAAGACCGGTCATTTCATCTTTCCGGGCGCGGCCGCCCTGGGCGAACTGGCGGTAGCGGACATCGGAATCCCGCCGGAGTTGACCGCCGGGACGCGCACGTTTTTCCTTGCGCCCGAACAGATCGCAGAGTTCCTGCCGACGCGCAGCCGCAACAGCCACAAGGGCACCTTCGGTAAAGCGATTGCGGTCGTCGGCAGCGTCAACTACCCGGGCGCGGCGTTTCTCAGCTGTGCGGCGATGGGCCGGGCTGGGGCGGGGCTGGTGACGGGCGCCATACCGCAGCCTGTCTGGGTGCCCGTCTCATCCGCACTCGTCGAACCGACCTGGCTGCTCCTCAGCCACGACCTGGGCGTCGTCAACGAAGACGCGGCGGCCACCATCAACGCCAAGCTGGGCAGTTACGATGCCCTGCTCATCGGCTGCGGGCTGGGCCAGGAAAGTGCCACCCGCAGGTTTATGGAGCGTTTCCTGGGCAGAAACCACAGACAGCGCCCCTCCGCGCTGCCGGCCGGATTCGCCGCGCCCGGCGGTCAGACAGGTCCCCACGAAGAGACCGGTCCGGACGAAGAGACCGGTCCGGGCGGCGAGGCCAATGCCGCCTTCGGCACAATTCGCCGCCGCGATCAGCTGCCCTCTGAGCTCCCGCCTCTGCCGCCGACCGTTATCGACGCCGACGGGCTCAACAACTTGGCACTTATGGACAACTGGCCGTCGTTCCTGCCCGAGGCCTGCGTTTTGACCCCGCACCCTGCGGAGATGGCCCGACTCTGCGGCTTTTCGTCGGTGCAGGAGGTCGTCGAAGACCGCTGGGCGCTGGTGCAAGCGCGCGCGGCCGCCTGGCAGGCGGTCGTACTCCTCAAAGGCCCCTACACACTCATCGCCAGCCCGGAGGGGGACCTGGCCGTCCTGCCCGTCGCAACGCCTGCCCTTGCCACCGCCGGTACAGGCGACGTTCTGGCCGGCGTCATCACCGGCCTCCTCGCACAAGGTCTGTCCCCTTTCGATGCCGCCTGTCTGGGCGCCTGGCTGCACGGTCGCGCCGGTGAACTCTGCGAGCGAAAGATCGGTCGCGCCGGTGTCGTTGCCAGGGACCTGCTGCCCTATCTGCCCGCGGCCATGAATGAACTGCGAGAGTAGAGCGGCCGGTCAAGAGGACCGGCGTCCGCGTCGAAACCCTGCTGGCGAACTGATATCGAATGTCGGGGATTGAGGACTAGGAGCTGCCGTCCGACTGCCAGGCGCGGCGCAGGGCGCGCGCCCGTTCGATCAGGTCGGCCATGGGCTGATCTGGGCCGGTGACGAGGCTGCTGCCCGCGCCGATAGCCGCGGCGCCGGCACTGGCCCAGGCTGCCGCGTTCTCCGGGCCGATGCCGCCGGTGGGCACAAACTCGACGTCATCCAGCGGTGCGCGCAGGGCTTTGAGGTAGGCGGGGCCGCCGATATCGGCGGGAAACAGTTTCAGCAGGCGGGCGCCGCCGGCCCGCGCCCGGTCGGCTTCGGTGGCGGTGTAGACGCCGGGTATGTGCAGAATATCGGCATTGCCGGCCCGCGCGATCACCTCAGGATTCGACCCCGGCGCCACCGTGAACTGCGCGCCGGACTCGGCCGCGGCATCGAACTGCTCCGCGGTCCGCACTGTCCCGGCCCCGATGATCATGTTTTCGCCAAAGCGCGCCCGCAACATCCGGATCAGTTCGAGCGCGCCGGGCGTGTTGAGCGTCACCTCCATCACCGGCAAGGGTGCGGCCAGCAGCGCGTCCCCGATCTCCAGGACTTTGTGGGCGGGAAAGTCGCCGCGCACGATCGCAACGATGCCTTCATCCTTGATCCTGTCTCTCATTTCATCGAGTCCGCAACCCATCGCTCCCCCTGCAAACGGGCAAGTAATCTACAACTCTTGTATTTCAGACGATTTCTACTTTGCTCCAAACTTGTAGTAGTATAGCATTGATCACATCTCTGACTGGAGGAACTGCTGCATGAACATTGCCCTTGACGTTATGGGGGGCGACAACGCGCCACATGATGTCGTCGCCGGCGCAGTTTTGGCGGCCCGCCAATTCGGCGTGACCGTCTCGCTGGTCGGCCGTCCTGACGTCATCGAGCGGGAGTTGGCAAGTCACCCAACGCGGGGGCTGGAACTGCCGATTGTGCCTGCGCTTGAAGTGATCGAAATGTCCGACAAACCGGCCGAAGCGGTGCGCACCAAGAAGGACAGCTCGATGGTTGTGGCCTGCAAACTGGTGAAGGAGGGCGAGGCCGACGCATTCGTGACCGCGGGCAATACCGGCGGGGCGCTGGCAGCAGGCATCCTGCACTTTGGTCGTATGCAGAGCATCCAGCGTCCTGCGCTGATCGTTCCCTTTCCCACCTCGCGGGGATTCTGTCTGATCCTGGATGTGGGGGCCAATGCCGACGTCAAGCCGGAGCAGCTGCAGCAGTTCGGCGTCATGGGCAGCATCTATTCCCGGCGCATCATGGGCGTGTCGAATCCAATCCTCCGCATTCTGAGCAACGGCGAAGAGGAAGGCAAGGGCAGTCAACTGGTCCTGGAGGCGACGGCCCTGCTTGAAGAGACACCGGGCATCCGCTTTGAGGGCAACATCGAGGCGCGCGACGTGGCCAACCATGTCGCCGACGTTGTCGTCACCGACGGGTTTACCGGCAACGTCTTTATGAAGGGGGCCGAAGGCATCGTCAAACTGGCCCAGGGCGTGTTGCTGGATGAGATCAAGGCCGGCCCGATCAGCAGCATTGGCGGCCTGCTGGTCCGCTCCGCCCTGCGCAGGATGCACCGGCGTCTCGATGACAGCGAGTACGGGGGCGCGGTTCTGCTGGGCCTTACAAATTTGCTCGTTGTCGGCCACGGCAGAAGCAACACAAACGCCATCCGCCACGCGCTCCGGGTGGCGAAACAGTTGATCGATTCCCGGCTGGTCGAGGAGATTCAGTCAGATATCAGTGAACTGATCGACAGCCATGAGGAGTTGGTCGCCCTCCAGCGGTAGCCATCTCAACCACCCAAGAATTCCAGTTTATGAAAGTTTACCGCAATCTGGCAGCGATTAAATCCAGAGAGCAGCGGGGCCGGCGTATTGCCCTGGCGGGCCTGCTGATTCTGTTTGTCGGCCTCCTCGCCAGCTTTACGCCCAACTGGTTCCAATCCGAAGAGCAGGCCTCCAATGCTCTCGTCGCGTTTATCAAGAATTACTGGACGGTCATCAGCTTTGGCGCACTGGCGGTCGGTTTCATCGCCTCCAATATAGGCAGCTACTACATCAACCGCTTCGCTCCCCGCCGCTGGCCTGGCAGCAAACGGGTCGCGCGGCCGGATGAGCTTGTCGAGAGCGGGTTGAAAGGGTTCGACGACAAATACGCGCTCTTTCTGTGGGGGCTGGATGATCTGCCCTATCTCCTGGTCGGTCCGCTCGGTGTGCGCGTCTTTCTCGTGCGCAGTGATAAGGGTACGGTCACGGTCGAAGGCGACAGATGGCGGGAACGGTTCACCATGGGCCGCCTGCTCACATTTCTCAACCGCGAAGGGCTGGGCAATCCGGCGCGGGAGAAGGATGACGTCGAGCAGAAGGTCCGCGAACTGCTTCAGGAGGGTGAGTCGAGCGGCGCGCTCAGCCTGAACGCGGCCGACATCCCCATCGAGAGCGCGGCGGTCTTCATAAACCCGGCCATACAACTGCAGATTGAGAACCCCACCATACCGGTGCTGCGCATCGACCAGTTGAAGAAGTATGTGCGCACGAAAGGGGACCAGCAGTTGAATGCCGGCGAAGTGCGCTCCGTGACCGATTATCTCCGCAACGTCAGTGCACCCGCGTGACCGTGCCGGCACCCATCATTCAAACCCCAAACGCCTCTCCTTCAGACTGACGTAACTGGTGCGCGTGATGATCAGATGGTCGAGGACGTCGATCTGAAGTAACCCGAGTTCGGAGTTAGATTAGGGCCGGCAAGAAGGCCATATCTTTGTCAGAGAGATGGAGAGATGGCTTCTTGGGTTGCCAAGTGTAGGCGATCAGCCCGGCGATGAGATTGACGATAAAGTTGGTCGTGCTGCGATGACGGGTATGTTCAATCTGTGAGATATTCTTGAGCTGGTCAACGATG
>DAOUHX010000093.1:0-2994 GCA_034428395.1 Caldilineaceae bacterium | reverse complement strand
CCGTTGTAGATGAAGGCGATCAGGAACAACGACAGGAAGCCCGCATTGCGCAACATGCCCCAGTCCAGCCCCTGCCCCCTGGCGTCCTCGCCCACGCTCGGTCCGTTGGAACGATAGAAGAACGACGAGATCCCCCCATAGACAAGCCAGATCAGACCGGTCGCGGCAACCGTCCAGCGCCAGCGAACGCCCCATTGCAGAACAAAGCCAAAGACCAGCGGCGAGATGGTCGCGCCGACCGCGTAGACGCCGTGGAGCACGTTCAGCGCGCGTGCGCGGCTGTCTGGGTTGGCATCCGCGATCATGGCGTTGATACCGGTCGCGAGCGAGGCCTGCGCGATGCTGATCAGGGCGAAGCCGCCGAGAAAGAGCAGCCACGGCCGCGCCGCCGCGGTCAGCGCCAGCGTGGCCGCCACCGCCAGCGCCGCAATCCAGACCAGCCGGTGATAGCCGATGCGGTCAGAGCCGATTCCGGCCAGCAGGTTGCCCAAAACCCCGCCCCCGGCCCGCGCCCAGAAGATATAGCCGATCATCCCCAGGGTCAGCCCTGTCGCCAGGTACTCTTCGGTGAGGAAGGGCATAACCGATGGGATGAGCACGGCCGCCGTGCCGATGAAGAGATAGCCGGTCAGACCGAGCAATGTTACAGGAGTGAGGAGGGACGTGAGAGGCGCGGCAGGCGTTTCTCTGCCGTCGGTCTTCTCCTCCTGCGGTCTCTCTTGGCTCATTCTGCGACCGTTTCGTTGGCGAGCTGTGTACGGCGGAAGGCGCGGGCGCGGTTCTCGCCGTGTGCTGTCAGCGAGATGAAATCATCCTCGACCTGCACAAGGTTGTGCGCGTCCAGCCGGCGCAGAATGCGCTCCATCTTGGCCGGCGACCAGCGGAAATGGCGGTGGAGCGTCGAAACGGCCAGCTCGTCGCTCTCGGCCGCAATCCCCTGATGGTGCTGAATATGGCCGAGGACGACCTGATTGTCAAAACTGCGCTGCTGGTTGCGGCGTCGGACCGTGGTCGAGACGAGGCCGTACTTCGGCGAGAAGACCCACGCCGCCATGAAGAAGAGAAAGATCATCAGCACCATCGAGGCCGAGATCGAAGAGTCCCACTGCTCGACCAGTTCAAGGCCGAGGAGATCGTTCAGGTTCTTCAAAATATCGTCTATCCGCACGAGCCCGAGCAGGCTGCCGCGGGCGAGATCGTAGCCGCTGTACGCGCCGGCCGCGCCGATCAGCGCACTGTATGCCAGCATGCGCGGCAGACGGTCGGTCAGCAGGTAGGCCGCCGCCGGCGGGATGATGAAAAATGCCACCACCAGGATCGAGCCGACCGCGTCGAACGCGCCGACCGCTACCAGGCTGACCATCACCATCAGCCCGTAGTGGAGCAGCG
Source organism: Caldilineaceae bacterium (assembly GCA_034428395.1). Taxonomy (GTDB): domain Bacteria; phylum Chloroflexota; class Anaerolineae; order Caldilineales; family Caldilineaceae; genus Bin5. The sequence goes on along the minus strand of DAOUHX010000093.1, from coordinate 1,605 downwards.
TGGGGCGGAAGCCGAGCGCGGCCGCGAGCGTCGGGTCGAAGGTGGTGAGTTTGAGCTCCTTGTAGAAGAGAACGACCCCGCAGAGCGTCAGCAGCGTCAACACCGCCATAACGGTGATCGACTTGGGCCAGAAGACGAGGACCGGCTCCGTTCGCGTAAACCCGGCCTGCCACGCCTGCGCCGGGCTGTACTCCCCGCAGTTGGTGCAGATCGTTGTGAACTCGGCCCTATCGTCGCGCGGGTTGATGCCGAGCTCGCGGCAGTTCGTGCACTGGCGCGTCAGCTCCGCGCGCGCGTCGCCGTGCGCGATCGTCACCGTCTCGCAGCCAGCGAGACAGTGACTGTTGGTATTGGCCCAGGCGACGCCGATTTCGCCGACCATGACGGCGTCCTCGTCGAGGTGGACGTCTTCGACGAAGCGCGACACCAGGATCACGGCCAGGGCAAAGAGCAGCGGGAAGGCCAGCCCCAGCGCGGCGTCCTGCTTGACCAGGCCGGAACGGTAGATCAGCTCGGTCAGCACGACCGTGGCGACGCCGGCCGCGGCCGCGCCGATGATCAGCCAGACCGAAGCCAGAGAAGGCTCGCGGCCAAACAGCGAGCTCATCACCATGAAGGCCACGACGATGCCCAAGAGCACTGTGTGGCTGATGGCGTCGCTCGTGAGCGACATGCCGCGCAGCAGCAGGAACGTCCCCAACAGCGCGCCCGAGACCGCGATGAGCGCGCCGACCAGCGTCGCGGTGTTGCGCGGATCGCGCAGGAACGCGTTGAGCTCCTCGCGGGCTACGAAGTTGAGCAGGATCTGGATGATGAACTCTTCGAGCTGAAACATTGAAGGTCGGTGGCCGGTTGCCAGTGACCAGTCGTCAGTGGCCGGTTGCAAGCGGCTAGCGGTCGGTGACTTCGATGGCCGCGCTCCTGAGCGTGTCGAGCTGGCGTTCGAGCCTGGCCACCGCGTCGGCGGGCAGGACCTGGTTGATCTCCTGCAGGCGGTCTTCGGCGACGGTCGGCAGGTCGAGCTCGTCGGCGTACTGGCGGTAGACCGACCAGAGCTGGTTGTTGCGGTCGTCGCGGGCCGCGGCCTCGATGCCGGCCGCAGTGAGCATCCAGGCGCCGTCGCGCGGCTGCGCCTGGCCGCGGGCCTGCAGCTGGTGCAGGCCGATCCTGGCGGTCGCGCCGCGCACGCCGAACAGAAAGGCCTCGGGCGCGGCCGTGTCGGCCGCGCCATGGTCGGTGGCGTAGTGGTAGAGGTCCTGCAGCATCGTCTGGGCGGCGAAACGGCGGCTGTCGCTGCGGCGGCGCAGCAGCGTCCAGGCGAGGCCCCGCCCCGGCGCAAAAGCGAGCGATACAACGACCAGCAGGAAGGCGACGACCACGATCAGCGGCCCGGTCGGGATGTCGGCGTCGACCGCGCTGACGATGGCGCCCGTGCTGCCGGCGAACGCACCGAACACGGCCGAGAGAATGACCATCTGGCCCAGCTTGTTGGTCCACTGGCGCGCGGCGATGCCGGAAGCGATCAGCATCCCCACCATCAGGATCACGCCGGCCAGCTGCAGGCCGAGCACGATCGCGACCACGATCAGGGTCGAAAGCAGCATG
>DAOUHX010000092.1:0-5952 GCA_034428395.1 Caldilineaceae bacterium | reverse complement strand
CCTGACCTACTTCCTCGATCGTGACCGCCCCCTCTGGAACCTCGCCATGGCCGGTAACACGATGGCGATTCTGCCCGTAATCATCGTCTTCGTGCTCGCCCAGCGGGCCTTCATCGAAGGCATCACGCTCACTGGCATAAAGGGCTGATTCACCGGGTGCATCCCAATATTGGGGCGAATTATCGTATACCTCTGGAGGCACCCGAACCATGGTCAGTTCCATTCCAGATTCCGCCAGAATAAGCGCCGTCTCTGACCACTGACCACTGACCACTGCATTTCTGGGCGGTCGGGCCTATTCGGCCCTCCCTTGTGCGGGGGCGGAGCCCCCGCAACGCCCCCGGCCAACAACATGCCTCGTCGACCGGGTGCCGACATCAGTGACGTGTGCCCAATCGAAAGTGTCCAGCCAGACCACGTCCCGCCGGTTCCGTCAGATCCCCGCAGGTGCCGGCCATATGCCTGCCCTAGCACCCTCCCCAACTGACGGACTCCACCCTACGGCCAGGCCTGGCGCCTGCACTGCGTCTCGTCCAAAGACGGTAAGAAACTCCAGCCACCGCTGGCACGGATTCCCCGCCAGACTGTTCCCACCCCAAATCTGGGATGCACACCGATTCATCCGCCGCTCCTCCACTCGATCCAAACTGTGCTAAGATTGGCTCTTCAATGGAACGCAATGAATTGAGGAGCAATCACTCTTGAGCCATCCACTGCTGGACACAGAGGTTATAGAGCAAGAGCCCGGCGTCTATCTGAATGAGACCGGTGATATCTTCGCAGTCTTTGATGCACAGGTGCAGGATTCCGGTAACATCTCGTATGGCGTTCAGGTCGGACAACAGCGCTTCTTCGTCAAGACCGCCGGAAATCCTCACGATCCGCGCCCCTTTCTGCCCCACGAGGAAAGGGTAGCCCTGCTTCACAACGCAGTTCGCGTTCGACGCAGCTGTTCTCACAACGCCTTACCCCGGCTCCACAACGTGATCGAGTCGGCGCACGGGCCCCTGCTCGTCTACTCTTGGGTCGAAGGCGAGCTTCTCTACGCTGGAAGCGCAACGCGCCAGAATCCTCAATCAGCCATGCAGCGCTTCCGCCGGCTGCCACTCCCAGAGATCATGAAAGCGTTGGACCTCATCTTCGAACTGCACATTGAGCTTGCACAGTCAGGATGGATCGCCGCCGACTTCTACGACGGTTGCCTGATCTATGATTTTGCCAACCGGGAATTGCAAGTCGTCGATCTGGACATGTATCGTGAAGAGCCTTTTGTCAATGAGATGGGCCGTATGTTTGGCTCGTCCCGATACATGGCGCCCGAGGAGTTTGAACGAGGGGCGTTTATCGATGAGCGGACAAATGTCTTCACCATGGGGAGAACCGCGGCCAACCTGCTGTCCGACGGCAAACTGGATCGCTCCTCCTTCCGCGGCAATGACGCGCACTTCGATGTTGTCCGCCGGGCATGCAACCGCGAGCGCAGTCAGCGCTATGGGGCAGTTGGTGACTTCTACTCTGCCTGGCAGAAGGCGGGCAATGGGAAGCCCTAATTCAACTAAGTCTTGAAGAATGAACGATGAGTGGGAGATCGAACGGCGCTGGCACGCTTTCCTGTCAGTCCAAAGGCCTCTCGTTGCAAGATTGACCAGCCGACAATACGGAAAATACTACCGCCCGCCAAAGCCGGTCATGGCGATGCCCTGGACGAAGTAGCGCTGGGCGATGATGAAGATGGCAACCATGGGCGTCAGCATGACGGTGCTGGCGGCAAAGACGACCTCCCAGTTCTTGGCGTAGGAGTCGTTGTAGGCGCGGATGCCGAGGGCGAGGGGCCACTTGTCCATCGAGTTGATGTAGATGAGGGGGTTCATGAAGTCGTTGTAGTGCTGGATGAGGGCAAAGACGGCGACGGTGGCGATAACCGGCTTGGAGAGGGGCAAGAGGATCTGGATTAGGACGCGCAGGCGATTGGCGCCGTCGATTTCGGCGGCGTCTTCCAGTTCGAGGGGGATGCCGCGGAAGAACTGGCGCATGAGGAATACGTAGATGGCGCCGATACCGCCCCAGTAGGGCACGATCAGGGGCAGCCAGGTGTCGATCCATTGCAGGTTTTTGAAGATGAGGAAGCGGGGCACCAGGGTCACGATGTCGGGCAGCATCATGGTGGCCAGGAGCAGGCTGAACCAGAAGTCGCGGCCCGGCCAGCTGATGCGCGCGAAGGAGTAGGCGACGAGCGCCGAGGAGACGACGGTGCCGGCGACTGCAAAGAGGACGATGATCAGCGTGTTGACGAGGAAAGTCGTCAGGGGCAGCAACTCAAAGGCCTTGACGTAGTTGTTCCAATGGGGGTCTTTGGGCAGCCAGACGATGGGGTGGGCGAATACCTCGGTCGACACTTTGAGCGAGGAGGAGAGCATCCAGAAGGTGGGCACAAGAAAAGTAACCACGAGAAGGGTCATGAAGAGCTGGAGTGCGCCCAGGCGGACGGCTTCGGCCAGGGATCGGGTCCTGTCGTCGCGCGGGCGCAGCTGCGCGCCTGTGCCGGCTGCGGAGGCCTGCCAGTCGGGAGTGAGCGCCTGCTGTCCGGCCTGCGCCCATGGGGCGTTCTGACGTCCTTCGGCTGCCCGGGACTGCCTGTCTGACGTCATTCTCAGTCACCCTCTTCGTAGTAGACCCAGCGTTTGGAGAGGTAGAACTGAACAAGGGTAAAGCCGACGACGATCACAAAAAGCTCCCATGCCAGGGCGGAGGCGTAGCCCATTTTGAAGTACTGGAAGGCGTTGCGGTAGATGTTGAGGACGACGAAAAGGGTGGCGTCCTGGGGTCCGCCTTCGGTCATGATCATGGCGGGTACAAAGGTCTGAAATGAGTTGATAATTGCGATGACCATGTTGTAGAAAATCAGTGGAGTCATGAGGGGCAGGACGACGTAGCGGAGGCGGCCCCAGGCGCCGGCGCCGTCGAGGCTGGCGGCCTCTTTGAGCGAGTCTGGGATATTGCCGAGACCGGCGATGAATATGACCATCTGGCGTCCGATCATCCAGAAGGACATGAAGATGAAGGCCGGTTTTGTCAGGTGGGGCTGAAAGAGCCACATACGCGGCTCGAAACCGAACCAGCCAAGCGCCTCGTTGAGGATGCCGAATTCGGGGTGCAGCACGCGTTGCCAGACGACCGCGCTGGCGACGAGGGGCACGATGATCGGCATGTAGAAGCCGGCGCGGTAGAGATCGCGGAAGCGGATTCTCTGAGTCAGGGCCAGGGCGAGCGAGAAGGAGATGGTCAGCTGGATTGGTACGGCAAAGATCGTGTAGAAGGCGCTGTTGTAGAGACTGAGGTTGACCTTGGGGTCTTTGAACATCTGCGTCAGGTTGGCGAAACCGACGAACGACGGTGCGCTTAGCAGATCCCAGTCGACGAAGATGAGGTAGACGGCATAGAGCATCGGGAAGGCGATGAAGACCGAGAACCCGATGATAAAGGGCGATGCGAAGAGATAGCCGGCGATCCAGTCGCGCTGTTGGCGTCTGGAGACGCGTCGTGAAGAGGTTGGTGCGGTGGTAACGGCCATAGAGGCGCTCCGAGGGGGCGGCGGAAGAGTCCGCCGCCCCTTGATTCAGCGAAATATGGCTATCCCTGCTTGGCCCAGTGGGCGTCGAGCAGGCCCTGAACGCCTTCGTTGACCGCGGGGACGACCTCGGCAGCGGTGGCGCTGTTGGCGAGCATCGGGTCCCAGCCGACCGGTTTGGCGACCTCGCTCCAGATCTGGCCGCGTGAGACGCCGCCGATGACGTCGACTTCGGAGCGCAGGAAGGCCTGGCTGAAGGCGGCGGCGTTGGTGACGCCGAAGCGTTCTTCGATGGTCGGGCCCCAGAAGTTATCGACGAGCGGCGCAGTGTTGGGGATGCGGCCGGTGATTGTCGAATAGATCTTCTGGCCGTCTTCGCCGCCCATGTAGTGGACGAAGTCCCAGGCTGCGTCGACCTGATCGGACTTGGGCACGCAGACGCCTTCGGCCCAGCCGCGGTGGGGCCGGCTTTCGTCGGCCATCTTGGGCATGAGGACGACGTCGAATTCGATTTCCTTGCCTTCTTCGCGCAGTTCGGGGCTGTTGAGGCGGGGGAAGAACCAGGGGCCTTCGTACTTCATGGCGGCGTTACCGGTATCGATGGTGTTGGTACCCCCTTCGAGGTCGGCCGGCGTGGGTGATATGCCGAGGCCGTACATGAAGTCCTGAGCGACGAACTGCAGGATTTCGATGATCTCGGGTTGATCGAACATAGCGGTGCGGGGGTCGACAAGGTTGTCGAACTCCTGCACGCCGGTGGCGCGAATCCAGTGGATGTCGCGGGCGTAGCTGCCGTTGGCCTGATAGCCGTACATCTTGGAATCGCCGTCGGTGCTGGTGAGCTGCTCGGCGATGCCGACGAACTCTTCGAAGGTCCAGTCGTCGGTGGGGTAGGCGACACCGGCTTCGTCGAAGGGGGCCTTGGCGTAGAACATGACCATGCAGCCGGACTGGAGGGGGATGAGGTAGCGGCTGCCGTCGCGGCGAGTGCTGAACTCGATGCTGTCGACGCCTTCGGGATAGGGTCCTGTAAAGTTGTCGCGTTCGATGTAGGCGTCGATTGGGGCCAGGAGGCCGGCGTCGCTGAACGGCTGCCATTCCCAGCCCTGGAATGAGGCGATTTCGGGAACGACGCCGCCGGCGAAGGTGGTCTGTAACTTCGTGTAGTAATCGACGCCGGTACCGCTGATAGAGGGTTTGACGGTGACGTTGGGGTTCTGTTCGGCGTAGGTGGCGGCCAACTCTTCCCATGCGGGAATGTCGGAAGCGTCACCCCAGGCGAAGAAATCGAGTTCGATCTCTTCGGCAGGCGGGGCCTCGCCTGAAGCCGCGCCGCTGCCTGCAGGTGCGGGGCAGGCTGCAAGTAGCAATGTCGTGGAGCCGATGCCGATCCCCTGCAGTACTGCGCGGCGGGAGAGCTGGCGCTTCTTGCTCCGGTGGGCGTCTGTCATGGATTCCTCCTCAAGTTTGTCAAATTGGATCTGATTCTGGTTGCCAGTAGTCGGTGGGTGGGCCGCTGCAGGCAGCTGCTCGCGAGGGGGCTGAGAGCCCTGTCCCGCCGGACCGCACCGCATAGGATACATCACGACCTGGAATTCGTCACATTTGAGAGCGTAAGTGATTGGGGCGCCGACTGGGGCTGCCGGCGGGGCTGGCGATTTGCGGTGGGGTGGCGTTGAACGTGCTGTGGGCGGGCCTGATCAGCGGCGCGTCGATGAATCCGGCGCGCTCCTTCGGCCCGCTGCCTGTTTCCGGCGTCCGGACGGCGTACTGGATTTACTGGGTCGGTCCGATTGTTGGAGCTACTCTGGGGGCGTTCACCTATGGAATGGTGCGGCGGAGCGAACCTGAGAAGGCCGCGGCCTGAGCAGGAGCCAGCTGCGACTTCGGGATATCTTTGCCAGGGCCGGGCCCGCGGCTGGGTTACGCGGCGCTCTTCGATTCCGCTGGTTCAGGCGACATCCTGATAGGGTCCGCGATGGCCGGGCGGGAGGAGCGCGGCGATGTGGCGCATCGTGTCCTGGGTCAGGCCGTCGAAGTGCCGGCGGCGCTGCCTGCGGGGGATGTCGTCGGGGATCGAGAGGGGGCCGAAGGGACGGCCGACGCGGATGCGGACCTGTGTGCGGCGCAGCCGGCGGAGGTTGACGAGGATCTTTTCGGTCCCCAGGAGGGCGACGGGGAGGAGGCGCGTCTGCGCCTGGGTTGCGAGCAGACCGATGCCCGACTGGGCCTGGATGAGGTTGGCACTGTGGCGAGCGGTGTGGCCGGCGATCTGTTCGATGCGCTCACCGCGTTCGCGGGCAGCGGCCATGGTGGGGTCGATGCCTCCTTCGGGGAAGACGCCGATTGTGCGTCCCTCTTTCAGGGCGGCGATGGCGGCGCGC
>DAOUHX010000091.1:0-6673 GCA_034428395.1 Caldilineaceae bacterium | reverse complement strand
GGCGTCCTCGCAGCCGCCTGCGTCGCCCCGACAGCAGTCCAGGGACCGGCCGATTCGGCGATGGAAGAGCCGATGGAAGTCGAGTATCTGCACAAGGGCAACTGGCAGAACATTCTCAAGGGCAGCATCGATGACTTCGAAGCAAGGACCGGTGTCACGATCAAGCTGACGCAAGCCTCCGCAGCCGGAGCACGACTGGACCTGCTTTCCAGGCTGGCCGCCGGCAACCCTCCCGACATCCATCAAGACTTGGGCAACAAGATCTTCGGCGAGATAGCCCGCGGCGTCTTCCTGCCGCTTGACGACACCATCGCGGCCTCGGACTGGGATCTCGATGACATCATTCAGTCCGACGTCGAAGGCGGAAGTTGGAACGGCAAATTCTACTTTGCCCCTGTCTTCCACAACTCGACTTACGGCCAGTTCCTGACCTACTGGAAGCCCTATTTCGATGAAGCGCGCATGCCCTATCCGCCCGAAGGGAAATGGCACGAGAACTACTCCGACTTTTACGCGGAGCTGACCAATCTCAACCAGACCGATGCCAGCGGCAACACCGTCCGCTGGGGATATGATAACTTTGTCCATTGGAGCGCCGCCCGTCTGCTCGGTGGCATCCTCGACCTGGGCGGCCACTGGTGGGACGACCAGAAGAAGGAGTTCACCCTCACGACCGACGAGACGGTCCAGGCCATCAAGACGATCCACTTTGACGCCGTCTTTGAGTACGGCTGCTCGCCGGCTGATGGGAACAGGCCCGAGGGCGCCGGCTGGCAGACCTTCGACCAGGGCTACGCTACCTCGGCGGCCGAGCCGGCGCTGCAGCACGCCGGCGGCGCGGGCAGGCCGGAGGCGATCCCGCTGATGGGCTACACCGAGATGCCGGGCCTGGTTGAAGGCAAACACAATATGGTCTACTACGAGACCCAGTCGATCGGCGCGGTGGCAGCGGCCCCGAAAGGGAACCACGAGATGGCAAAGGAGTTCTGCATCAACCAGTTCAGGCCGGAGCCGCAGATCTACGCGTGGAAGACCTTCGCCCACGTTTCCGGGCTTAAAGAGTTCGTCAACAATCCGATCGCGGTGGCCGATGCCGAGTCGGCCGGCAACTTCGGCATCTCCTTCGCCGACTACAAACGCGCCGTCAACGACGAGCATACCTGGGTAGGTTGGGAGTGGGGCGACCTGGGTCTTGCCACCTATGTGATGCTGCGCTGCTCGAATCGGTTTATCACGATCCCTGACGAAATCGCCGCGTCCTTCTGCGAAAGGTCGGGAACGATGCTGTCGGGGAATATCACGCCCGAGCAGCTGGCCGAGGAGTGGCAGGAGGTGGCGACAACCTATCGCCGCCAGTACTTCAAGAACATCGGCATCGACCCGGATGCGGCCTGACCCATCCTCAACATCTCGACCCTACGGCATCGGCCGGGCGAGGTGAGCTCGATACACCGCATTTCGTGACGGACCGGACCGGGGGCAGTCCGCCGGCGGACTGCCCCCGGCCGGACTGTCCCTCAGCAAGCGTCGCGCGCAGCGGGGATTCTGCCCCTGTGATGCGTGAAGTCGCTCCTTCTCACATTGCCCGTCTCACATTGCGCGTCGCGTCGCACGCCTGCGTTGACGCCGCATGGCGTCATACCAAAAACACCTGGCGGAAAGACAGGGACAGATGAAGCGATCCCATCGGATCTTGGCAGCGCTGGCTGCGGGCATCCTTTTGCTGGCCGCCGCGTCAGCCGTCGGGGCGCAGGGCCTGTTCCAACCTTACGACAGCTACACGATCGACAGCACAGGACGCCCCGTCCCCCTGCCGGATCCCTACGAGTTGGACCACATCATCCACGGCGTCTCCCTCGGAATCGGTGACCTCAAAACACCGGGCGACATCCTGGTTGATCGCAGCAACGACCACCTCTATATCGTCGACACCGGCAACGACCGCATCGTCGAACTCGATGACCGCGGAGAGGTCATCCGCCAGTTCGGGCCGGAGTTGAATCTGAGCGCTCCGCAGGGCCTCTACCGGGACAGCCGCGATGACACGCTCTGGATCGCCGATACCGGCAACGGGCGTATCGTGCAGATCAGCTCCGCCGGCAAGCTGCTCCAGGAATATGGCCCCCCACAGAGCGACCTGCTTGCCGAGATTCAGTCCGCCGCCCCCAACAAAGTCCTGGTCGACAAGCGGGGATACATCTACTACCTGGAAGGCTCCGGCGCCGGCATGATCGTCATGGACCAGCAGAACCAGTTCCGCGGCTTCTTTGGCACAACCCGGACCGCCTTCAGCCTGTGGTGGCTCTTCGTCCGCTTCCTCTACACGGACGAGCAGGCCCAGCAGGTTTTCCTGGCCAATCCCACCGCCCACACGGACATGTTCCTGGCCGACGACGGCTTCATCTATTCGGCTGTCAGCGGCGCCCCATCGCGCCAGATCCAGAAGCTCAGCCCCGTTGGCACCAATATCTTCGTCGACAAGAGCCTGGAGCAAAGGCTCTACAAAAATAAGATTTTCGGTGAGCGCCGGCGTTCCTGGGAACAACCGACCCGCTTTGTATCGGTCACAGTTCACGACAACGGCACAGTCACTGCCGTGGACCAGAGCACGGGCCGGATCTATCAATACGACCAGGACCGCAACCTCCTGCTGGTATTTGGCCGCCGCGGCGTAGGGCGGGGCGAGTACCAGCTTCCCAGCGAGGTGGACGTGGACAGTCGCGGCCAGCTCTATATCCTGGACGTCGCCCGCGCAGCCGTCTACGTTCTGCGCCCGACCCGCTTCGCACAGTTGCTGCATCAGGCCAGCGCGCTGCAGTTCGATGGCCGCTATGACGAAGCCGCCGCCGCCTGGCAACAGGTCCTGGACCTGGCCTCGAACTATGAGCTGGCCCACAGCGGCATCGGCGCGGCCCACTATCATGCCGGCCGTTGGCGCGACGCCATGTACGAATATACTGTGGGTCATGATCAGCTGGGCTATTCGCTGGCCTTCAAAGAGTACCGCCAGGAACAGCTGCGCGGCATAATCGGCTGGCTGGTGTCCGGGGCCTTTGCCGCCATGATGGGCGTCGTCGTCTGGCCGGCCATCTCCCGCTTCAGGCCGTCCCGGAACCGCGCGGCAGGCGCGCGCGGGCGCATTCACCTCCGTACGCACGTGCTGGACGTTTTGCTGCGTCCCGTCCAGACGTTCGAGAGGCTGGCGCAGGGACGATCGCTGTGGCCGGTCGTCGTCCTGCTCGCCCTCGCCGCGGCCGCGCGGCTGGTCAGCCTGGCCCTGATCGCCTTCCACATGCGCGCCACGCCCACCGTCGGCTCCTTTCTCGACTGGTTTCGTATCTACCGTCCCGTGGCCGTCTACCTGCTGCCCGAACTGCGCTGGGAAGATGCCAATCTCTTCCTCGAAATCCTGCGCGTCGTCCTGCCCTGGACCCTGTGGACAATCGCCAACTACGGCGTATCCGCGCTCTTCGAGGGCTCCGGCACCTTTCGCGGCGTGGCCCGCACCACCGCCTACTGCCTCGTACCCTATATCCTGTTTGCCGTGCCGGTCGCGCTGCTGAGCCATCTGATGACCGCACAGGAGCGCGGGCTGTACGAAAGCCTGTGGAGCCTGGTCTACCTCTGGGTACTCCTCCTGCTCCTGATCGAGATCCGCACGGTCCATGACTACCTCGCTCGCAGAACGGTGGGCGTCGGCCTGGTCATGGTATTTGGTCTGCTGGTGCTGAGCGGCAGCATCCTCGCGGTCGGTCTGCTCAGCAACGAAGTCGTGAATTTCGCAGGCGAGGTACTCTATGAGATCGTCCGCATCCTCTCCTTCTAGCGCCTGTTGCGTATGGCGTATCGCCTGTTACGTATTGCGTATCGCCCGTTGCAAGCGCTACGCAATACCCGCCGGCCTCGTCTGCCTCCTGCTCCTTGCCGCGGTCGGCCCTGTGGCCGCGCAGGACGAGGAACCGCTGCGCGGCGCGCAGGCCATCGTCGATGCGGTCCCGGCGGAGTACGATCTGCTGGCGGAGAGCGCGCATCTGGAGCTTTATGTTCACCCCCGGACCGCCCAGATCGCCGTGCACGACCTGCGCGTGTCGCGCGTGTGGCTGAGCAACCCCGTCCTGCCCGACAGGGAGCAGATCGCCGAAAACCTGCGCGGCATCTTCGACTCGGTGCTGTTTGTGCTCACCACGACCAGCACCGGCCTGCATGCCCGCCGCATGGACACCGTGAACGAGGTCAGCGAGTTTAAGATCGAGCCGGCGGCCCGCGGCGCAACCGTCCGCTATACAATGAAAGGGGACACGCTCGCGTTCGACCTGCGCTACGAATTGGGGCCGGACTACCTGGACGTCGCGGTGGAAGAGCGCGGCCTGATGGAATCGGGCGAGAGCCGCTTGGTGGCGCTCGACATTTTGCCCTACCTGGGCGCAACGCCGTATCGCGCCGCGACGTCGGCCTACCTGGTTCTGCCCGACGGCCCTGGATCGTTGACCTACATCGGCGGCAGTCAGCCCAGCTACCGCCAGGTTGTCAGCGTCACCAGCTATGGGCCGGACCGCTACTCCTTCGCCAGGCCGTCCGAACAGCGCACGCCCCTGGCCTCATTTGGCATCGTCCACCCCGCCCCGCAGGGAGAAAGCAAAGGGGGAATGGCCGTTCTTGGTGTCGTGACCGCCGGCGCGGGCGACTCCTCCATCGAAGCGGGGATAGGCACTTCGCCCCTGTCGTTCAGCTTCGCCAACGTGCGCCTGAACTACCGCAGCCAGGGCCTGGTGCCGACAAACAGAGGAAGATTTACAGAGATCTATCAGACCGAGCGCATCGCCGGCGACCGCGCCGTCCGCTTCTTCTTCCTGGCCGACCGGGAAGCGAACTGGGTCGGGATGGCACAGCGCCTGCGGCGCCACCTGATGGAGGACCGCCGTGTGCCGCGCCTGAGCCTCTCCCCCTCAAACAGGCCCGCGCTGCGCCTGCGCCTGGTCATGGGCGCCGAGAAGCCCGGCCTCTTCAGACGCCGCTTTGTGACGGCGACCTCCTTCGCCGAGGCCGGCGAGATCTTGGCCGCGTTTCACGCAGCGGGCGCGACCGCAGTCGACGTCGTGCTCGTCGGCTGGCAGTCTGACGGGTACGAGGGAAACCTGCCCAGGCGCTGGCCGCCCGACCGCCATCTGGGAGGCGCGCGGGGGTTGGCGAGCCTGGCCGAACGCGTCCATGCCCTCGACGGACGGCTCTTCCTGGAGGACGATTACACGCTCGCCTTCCTGCGCAATGGCGGCTTCTTTCCCCTGACCGACGTTGTGGTCCAGTCCAATCTGCTGCCGGTCAGCGACATGGTGCCGGCGCATCGCGTGGAAAGGATTCCCGGGACGCTGCAGAGGGGCAGGTTCTTCCTCAACCCGCTCTTTGCGATGGAAAACTACCTGCAGCAGGACCTGCCGCGCCTGGCTGACCTCGGCGTAGATGGCCTGGAACTGCGTTGGGCCGGCGAGCTTGTCCTGCAGGACGCCAACCTGCGGCACCCGCTGCAGCGCAGCGACTTTGCCGCCGCCTGGCGGCAGATGTTGCAGACGGTCTCCGATGAGATGGGGGCGGTGGCCGCGCAGGGAGGAAACGACTATGTGCTCGGCGTGGCAGAGGCCGTTACCCGCTTTCCTCTCTACCACCACGATCATACCTTCGGCGACGTGACCGTGCCCTTCTACCCCCTGGCGACCCACGGCCTCGTTCGCATCTATCCCCAGCCGGCAAACCTGCACACAAATCTTGAAACAGCCTTTTTGAAACAGCTGGAATATGGCATGCTGCCGGTCTATGAGCTTACCTATCGCGATCCGCTCGTGCTGGCGCGCACGACCTATCCCAAGCTTTACAGCTCCCACTACCGCGACTGGATCGAACGCGCCGCGGCCGAATACGATGTCATCATCAACCAGCTGGGCCATACCGTGGACCAGTTCATCGTCGACCACAGACAGCTGGCCCCCCAGGTCTTCGAAACCCTCTACGAGGACGGCACACGCGTCATCGTCAACTACGGAGACCGGGCCTACCAAAAAGACGGCCTGCGCGTCGAAAGCCTGGGCTTTCACATAACAGCACCCAACGAACAGTAGCCGCCGACCACCGGCCACCGGCCACTGAACGAACGGAATATCCGATGAAACTGACATTGAAACAGCAGCAGAGCCTGTGGGGCTATATCTTCATCAGCCCCTGGGTCCTGGGCCTGGCCCTACTGTTCGCCTGGCCGCTGGGACGCTCCCTGATGCTGAGCTTTCAAAAGGTGACCGACCTCTTCCAATGGCAGACCGAGTGGGTCGGCCTCGACCACTACCGCCAGATCTTTACCGAGGACATCGTCTTCACCCCGGTGTTGCTCGATACCCTGGAAAATGTGGCCATCGACGTGCCTCTGATCCTTGTCTTTTCGTTGCTCCTGGCGCTCCTGCTGACCGGGGTCGGGCGCGGTCAGACCTTCCTGCGCGCAGTCTTCTTTCTGCCGGTTGTGATCGGCAGCGCCGGCGTGATTCAACACATGCTCTCGGTTGGGGTCGGCGATCAGCTGCTGATGTCTACGCTCGAACCTCTCATGCAGGGCATGGGCGCCGAGGTCGATTCCGTCGTCGAAGGAACGCCGATACAGTGGATTGTCACCCGTCTCACCGCAATCATCTGG
>DAOUHX010000090.1:0-5157 GCA_034428395.1 Caldilineaceae bacterium | reverse complement strand
CATCGCCCAGGCCCTGCTCGAAGAGATGGTCTACAGCGAAGAGGGGCAGCTCCTCACCGGCACGCTGATGGACTACGCCATCCCGCGCGCGGCGCAGTTCCCCCGCTTTGTCGTCGAATCGACCGAAACCCGCACGCCGCACAACCCTCTCGGCGCCAAGGGGATCGGCGAGGCAGCAACGATTGGCTCAACCCCGGCCATCGTCAACGCGGTGTTGGACGCGCTCAAGCCTCTCGGCGTGCGCCACATCGATATGCCGCTCACCCCGGAAAAAATCTGGCAGGCGATCCACGACAATGGCGCCGCCGGCTGAACTCCCGGCGGACAACGACGAGGAGACATGTTTTTGGATAACTTTTACGTGGCGGTCGGCGACAACGTTTCTTTCAGCAAGACGGTGAGCGAAAGCGACGTCTATCTCTTCGCCGGCATCACGGGCGACCTCGCGCCCAACCATGTCGACGAAGAGTACATGAAGCGTTCCGGCTATGGCCGCCGCATCGCGCACGGCGCACTGATCGTCGGATTCATGTCCACCGCTTCATCGCTCGCAATCGCCAAGTCGCGCAACGGCGGTGATGAGACGCCGGTCTCACTCGGATATGACAGGATTCGCTTCCTCGCGCCGGTCTACCTGGGCGACACGATCAAGGTGGCGTACGAAATCGTGGAGATAGACGAGGAGCGCAGGCGCTCAGTCGCGGACATCCGGGTTTTCAATCAGGCCGAAGAACTGGTGGCCGTTGCGCAGCATATTCTCAAGTGGGTGGCGAATAAGCAATGAATGGAGTGTGACCGATGAGCGGCGACCTCCGGACGGAGATGGCCCGCACGGGCTTAGTCAACCTGGGACAGGTCTTTTGCGCCGATGAGCTGGAAGCCCTGAAATGCCTGTTTGATGCCGACCGCGCCAACTATGGCTACTTCTGGCATCGCTACGGCTACCACCAGGAAGCCAACTATGAGGCCCTGATCACCACACCGGCCTTCGACGACCTGATTCGACATCCGCGCATCTTGCCCCTGATCGAGGAGCTGATGGGCGGTGCGCTCTGTTTCGGCGAGATCGGACTTCGTTACATGGGCCCATACGACGGGGCCCTGCACCGCAGCTGGCACCGCGACAAACCGCACTGGCCGGAGCATCCGCTGCGCATGGACTACATCCAGCTGATGGTCTATCTGACCGACGTCGATGAGACCACGCACTGTATCTCTTTTTCGCCCGAGTCGATCGAAGAGCCGGTTCTGGCCGACAAAGAGTCACAGCTGGCGCGCGGCGGCATATACGACCTGCACGGCCCGGCCGGCACATGTGCGCTCTTCAACGTGGCGGCACTGCACACCGCCACAACCCGTCCCACCCGCGCCGAACGCAAGACCGTGCAGATCTACTACGGTCACAGGGGGCGCGCGCCGCTGGCCAACGACTCGTCTATCCCGGCCACGCTCTGGCGCGACCAAGCCGATCCCGAGACGCGCGCCTTCTACAGTGCGCTCAACCGCCGGACCAAACTATACCTTGCGGCTTTTGGAGGCTGAACCAGCGAAACGAAAGTAGCTCCCATCTAAAACCACGATTCTGACGATTGACTCTGACGCGGCAGGTCTAGAGTCTTCGTCTTGCCCTACACCTCCGCCGGCAACGGCCGCGCCGGGCCGCTTAGCCCCCCAGGGCATCGGCAGTCAGCAAACTGTTTTCTTCCTGTTTCTTCCTGTCCCTTCGTGTCCCTTCGTGTCCCTTCGTGTCCCTTCGTGTTTCTTCGTGGATAAACCCTGTGAATCAGGCAGAATCGGGACCCCCGCTCCCGACTGGGAAGCGGTCTAGACCGGGCTGAGCTGCCGGCAGCGTTCAAGGATTTCGACCTGTCGCCTTACACTGGCGGCTGTAATTGCCGGCGGTTTGCCCTCGCGAATGGCGGCATGGATGTCGCCGTAGAGGTTGTTCATGCTGGCGAAAAAGCTGAACTCTGGCTTGAAGGAGTCCTCCTTCCACGGCAGCGTCTCGCTGTTGTAGCTGCGGTCCGGCGTCGGCTTGGTATCCAAGACGAGCGGCGGCGCTTCGGCCGGATCGAAGTACTTCCAATGCACCTCGCGCCGGTCCGCGCTGACCAGCGTTCCCTGTGTGCCCATGACGAGCCACGCATCCTGCGGGTACGCACAGCAGTTGGACATCTCAACGTCTATGACGGGGCCGTCGCTCGGCTTGATGACCAGCTTGACGTGGCTTTCGGCGTCGCCGGCGAAGAGCGGCGTCGTCTCCATCTGGCAGAAGATCTCCGGCTGCGGATCGTCGAAAAAGTGGATCGCCCAGTCGATCGAGTGCGCGCCCTTGTTGTTCAGGTCGCCGCCGCCGAACTCCTTAAGCGTCTGCCAGTCCCAGCGTCTGCGAAAGCCGTTTCCCGTGATCCGCATCTGGACGATGCGCCCCAGCACACCTGAGTCGACGACCTCCTTGACCTTCAGAAAGTCGGCATGGTAGCGGTAGTTCTGGTTCACCGTCAGCAACATCCCGGTCTCCTCGGCGACCGCCATCATCTCGTCGACCCCTTCGAGCGTCGGCGCCATCGGCTTCTCGACAATCACGTGCTTGCCCGCCCGCATCGCCGCGCTTGCGTCGCTCACGTGCAGCTGGCTTGGCGTCGCCACAACCAGGAGTTCGACAGACCTGTCGGCGATGATTTCGTCGATCGTGCCATACGCCAGGCAGTCAAAGCGGTCAATGGCCTCCTGCTGTCGCGCCGGGTCGGGGTCACAGACGGCCGTAACCCGAAACTTGTCGCTGACGTGGGGCAGAACGTTGGCGTGGATGCCCCAGCCGCTGCGCCCCAATCCGCTGATGCCGACGCGCACCGGCTCTTCGGAGATATCCGCGCCTCCTTGGCTGCCCTGGCTTGTGGCCCTCGACTCACTTGACTCGTTGGAATTCGGCATTATCTGGTTCCTTTCTGCGAACAAACTGTTGAATCGCGCGGCGCCAATCGTGGAGCCGTCCGTCACGCCCCCCGGTCTCACTTCCGGTCCAAATCGCCCGCGGGACGCAAACTCTCAAATGCGGCTATAGCATAACAAAGCCAGCCGAAATCAGGTAAAGAAAGGCATCGCACGATCGGGTCTTCACCTCCACCGCCCCTGGCAACCGACCACCGACCACTAGCCCCTGCTTTTGGACGGTCGGGCCGTACCGGCCCTCCCTTGTGCGGGGGGACTCCCCCCGCAACGCCCCCCTGAAACTCCCCTACAGAACCGTGCGGGTAAATCCTAAGCTGGCGTGCCAGTGACCGGGAGGCAATGCCGCCGTGCGTGCACCTCGCCAGCCAATTGCGCGTCCGGGCCCCCACCGCCCTCGCAGTTCCTGGCCGCTGACCACCGACCTCTGGCCACTAATTGGATCAAACGTAGCCCTCCGTTATCCCGTAACCCCCCACCCATGAGCGGGCTGCACCCCTCGCGCTATTGCGCATCGACGTCCGACAGTTATAATGCATTCGCAGTACTGGTCGAATAATAAGCGCAGGGGAGCCGGAAGCCATGTAGGCTCCCCGACGACGCACAGGCCATATCGCAAATGGGATTCTCGGCGCTCCTCGTATCCTGCTATGAACTCGGGCACCAGCCGCTCAGCCTTGCTTGGCCTCTGGCCGCGCTGCGGGCAGCCGGTCTGAACGCAGATACAGTGGACCTGGCCGTGGAAGAGTTTCCGACCCACCAAGCCGCGCGCGCCGACCTGATCGCGATCGCCGTGCCCATGCACACGGCGCTGCGCGTCGGCGTTGAGGCAGCGCGACAGGCGCGCGCCGCAAACGCCGGCGCGCATCTTTGCTTCTTCGGACTCTACGCCTGGCTGAACCGGGACTACCTGCTGAAAGAAGGCGAGGGTGGCAGCCAGGCGATCGCCGATTCTGTTGTCGCGGGAGAGACGGAACTGGTGCTGGTCGAACTGGCGCAGAGGCTATCCTCCGCACAGCCGCCGATCGCTGTCGCGGGGCTGACGACGCGTGAACGCGCGGCCTCCCCCAGCCTGGCAAGGCTTACCCTGCCCTTGCCGGACCGATCAACGCTTCCCCCTCTCGACAACTACGCCCACTACGTCGACGGGCCCCTCGCTGTCGGGAACGGCAACGAACCGGTCGCAGTTCGGGCGGGCTACGTCGAAGCCAGCCGCGGTTGCCTCCACAAGTGCCGCCACTGTCCCGTCGTGCCCGTCTATAACGGACGTTTTTTCGTCGTGCCCGTAGAGACCGTGATGGCCGACATCAGGCAACAGGTCGAAGCAGGCGCCCGCCACATCACATTCGGAGACCCCGACTTTCTCAACGGACCGGGGCACGCGCGCAAAGTTGCTAACGCGCTTCACACTGCCTTCCACGGCGTCAGTTTCGACTTTACCGCCAAGGTAGAGCACCTGCTGAAGCACCGCGCGCTTCTGCCGGAGCTGGTGGCGTGCGGGGCTTCATTCGCGGTCTCCGCGTTTGAGTCCACAAGCGACCGCGTGCTCGCCCGTCTCCAAAAGGGGCACACGCGCCGGCAGATGGAGGAGTTGATCGCCCTGCTGGGCGAGACTGGGCTTTCGGTCCAGCCAACCTGGATGCCGTTCACACCCTGGACCGGACTGGAAGACTACCTGTTCATGCTGCGCTGGATACGCGAGCAGGGACTGATTCCCCATGTCCCGCCCGTACAGCTGTCAATTCGAATGCTTGTGCCGCCGCAAAGCGCCCTGCTTGAGCACGAAGATGCCCCAGGTTGGCTCGGCACGCTCGACGCCCCCAACTTCACCTATCGCTGGCAGCACCCCGACCCGCGCATGGACGAGCTCCAGCAGGAAGTTGCCCGCATCGCCGAAATCGCCGGCCGGCATGAAGCCGCGGGCCAGTCAAATGACAGCGGTGAGACTGCAGTGCAATCAGATCCGGCCGCCTATGGCGAAGATTTCGACCCCTTTGAGGTCTTCCGTCACGTCGAACGCACCGCTTACAGGTTCGACGGCCGGCCCGCGCCCGACTGGCCCCTTCCTTCCTCTCGAGTTCCCCAACCGCCGCGCCTGACCGAACACTGGTTTTGCTGAGCGGAGCCAACCGCCGACCAGTTGGTTGGCTGAGATGAAAGCATGACCCAACGTTCGACAGCCGAGGGCATCCTCTTTACCGATCAGTA
>DAOUHX010000089.1:0-6149 GCA_034428395.1 Caldilineaceae bacterium | reverse complement strand
CCTCCAGAGCGGCCTCATCATTTCCCATCGAGTAGTGTTCGAGGGCGCGGTGGTAGACGGTGCGGGTCATTTCCGCTGCCGTATAGTGCGAGGCGACATCTGCGTCACAGGCGGGGCAATTCGCGAACGAAGAGGTAACTTCCACCGGGGCGCCGCAATTGGGGCAAGCGAGGTGCATACTGTTTTTTCCAGACCGCTCTCTGCGTCGTGTGATGGGTTTTGGGTAAAAAAGCGATCCGGAGGTTTTCAGGCGTCGGGCATACGTTCCTAGCTACAGCGTGGATCGAGTCCAGTGTCGCGGCTAAGAAGGGAACCCGAGAACTGAAAGCCACTCAGGATCAGGATAGATAATTGCGGCAAGCTGATCGGATGAAGACTGGCTTGCGTGCCCGGAATGAAGGATTATGAAGTCTTCGAAAACTCCACATACTGAGCCGGGCGAAGTGGATGAAGACGAGAAAACTATTCTGAACGCAGCCGCATCATTTGACCGCGCCTTGGTCTGTCGATACAATAGCCAACGGGAGGGGATGTGTCCCGGTGGACGCCCTGGTCTTCAAAATCAGTGGCAGGTGGCGCAGAGCCGGCTGCGGTGGGTTCGACTCCCACGCCTTCCCGATTCCGCTGTCGTCAAACTCCCAAACAGTTTACAGACAAGAAGTCTGCAGGTTTACGTCCCAGGGTCCTTCTCAGCGCCATGCTGGTTCTTCAACACTCGGCGCCCAGTCCCTCGCCGCCGAAGAGCGCCAACCGCTCCTCCTGGCTGGTGAGGGGCGCGTTCTGCGGTCGGTAGTGGAATTGGAGCGCCCGGCGCCGCTGTGCGCTGAGATTGGGCGGCGTGCCGTGATGGAGCAGGCTCTGGAAGATCAGCAACCCCCCCGGTTTCAGCGGCACGGCCAGTGCGTCGCTGTTGTCCACGTCCGTATCACAGATTTGCCAATCCCGTCTCTGGAAGTGAACGACAGGCCCTTTCAGATGGCTGCCCGGCGCGATAACCATGCAGCCGTTTTCGATCGTGGCCTCGTCCAAGGCGATCCAGCAGCCGACGACTTTTGTTTCCAGTTCGACACGAAAATAGGCATGATCCTGATGCCAGGGTTTTTCGCGGCCCATCCGCGGCGGTTTGAGTAGCGCCATATCCTGGAACAGGAGCGGGGTGTCATCGATGAGACGCTGGACGAGCGCCAGCAACTGCGGGTGATGGGCCAGGTCGTGCAGGCGGTCGTCGTAGTCGACGAAGTACATGAACTTGCGCACATAGTCCTGCTTTTGCAGCGGGGAAAGCTCCTCAACCGCTATGCCCGCGGATGCTCGCTCATAGTGAATGCCGTCGAACTCGGCCACTTCACCGGACAGCAGGTGGTTCAAACCGTCCAGGCCGGCCTGAACCTCCTGTGCAGAGAAGGCGTTCTCGACGACAAGGAAGCCCTGCGCGTGAAATTGGGCCACGTGCGCGTCCGTCACATTCGTAAAGCCGTCGACACCTGTTGTGATCCCTTTCGGATCATAGAGATCTGGGGGGAAGTCGCCGGAGACGCCGTCGTCGAATAGGCGCTCAGGGGCCGCAATCGTCACGATTCGTTCTCCTGGAAACGCGATGGATGGGCTGCCGAAATGGTTGTGTTGCCGCCAAACGTACAACTGTCGAACCGAATAAAATAGACGGCTGTTGAACCGTCCATTCCGATAGTAACATACAACACTTCCTTCATAAAATACAAGAAAAATGAAGTGCTTACAAATCGCAAGAATTTATTGACTCTGGACTTCTGCATTCAATGGTCAACGGCCAAAAGTGGAACTCCGAGTGACCGAATAAGGAAAACTCAGTGGCCAGAGAAGGTATTGGCAGCGAGTACAGTACCTGTCCTCTACACCAATCGCCACGGACCACTGAGGTCCTTTACTGGCGGGCGAGAAACTCGGCGACCTCAGCGCCGGTGGGTATGCCGAGACGGGCGCCCTTCCTGGTGCAGCAGAGTGCGCCCACTGCAGAAGCGAAACGCAGCAGCTCCTCCCACACCATGCCGCGCGCAAGACCAGCGGCGAACGCGCCGTGGAAAGCGTCGCCGGCGCCGGTTGTGTCTTCGGCTTCAATTGCGAAGGCCGGATAGCTGCCCGCGCCGGCGCCGAAGCGGCTGTCTGCCCGGTTGCGCCAGCACAGCCCCCTGTCGCCGAGGGTGATGATGGTTGACGGCGCGAATCGACTGAGTTGCTCCAGTGCGGTCGCCGGGTCGGACTGTTGTGAATAGTCCTGGGCGAAGTGCTCTGACACGACCAGGAACTCCACCTTTTCCATTAGCGTCCTCGTGCCGGCGTGGAGCATGTCTCCATCCAGCACAGTGGGGACGTTTTGCGATCGCGCGCTTTCGACCAGATGATTTGCCGCGTCAATATGATACCCGTCTACCAGCACGGCGAGCGGTCGGCAGCGCTCCAGTTGGAACTCCGTCGCGCCCGGCAACTTTTGGCTGGCCTGGTCCGCGTCCTGCGGCGTCGCAGTTTCGCGGCCGGGCCATGTGCCGTAGTTGACGAGCGCGCGGGTGCCGTCCGGTTTGACGAGAATGGCGGAGAGGGAAGTCGGCCTCGTGCCGCGGACCACCAGATCTGTGTTGACGCCGGCTGTATGCAGTTCATCGATGTGGCTGTCGCCATACATGTCCTGGCCCAGGTAGCCGGCGAACGCAACGGAGGAGCCGAGCCGGGCGGCGGTCATGGCCGCGTTGGATGCTATGCCCCCGCCGCAAGCGGTCAGCTCGGACGCACGGATTTTTTCGTCCGGACCGAAGTGGCGGTCGACGGAGAATATCAGATCGTAGCAGGCGATGCCCAGGCAGAGCACGTCAACGGAGAAAGGAGACTGGTTCACAGTTGTGTTTTTGAGGCGAGATGGCCGTTCGGGTTGCGGATTACAACCAGATTGGATTTGACCACGCTTTGCCGCCGCGACGGTCGCGCACGGTCAGCCGACAGTAGTGGCTGTCCCATTCTGACAGGTCGAATTCGGCGTTGGTGAGGCCGTTGCCCCATGCGCGCTGGACGGCGCTGCCGACGCCGGTGAGAAAGACGCGTTCGGCGGGCGAGCAGTGGATGGTGAGCTTTTGGCCGTCGCCGAGGGCGATGTCGTAGATCTGCGGGCCGGTGCTGGAATAGTAGGCACCGGTCTTGAGCGCGGTCAGCAGGGCTTCCGGCGAGAGCTCCTCGGCCTTCACATGCACCCAGCCGCGACGAAAGTCGTGGTAGCTGTCGGTAAAGTGGGCATCATCGGCGGCATAGGCGAAGTAGCGCTGGCGCCTGTCCAGCATCAGATCCATAATGTGCCAACTTTCGGGGCGGTCGTTACCGTCTGCGGCTATGCCGTTGAAGACCTCGAACGCATGCGCCGGCCCGAGTGAGTCGACGTCGGCAGCGGAAAGTGTGTACCAGTGCGGGTGGGCGATGCCGATGAATGCGCCGGCCTGCATCGCCCTGGCCGCGATCTGGGCGCCGCTTTCGTCGTCAGCGGGCGGCGCGAAATCGGTCGGCAGACCGGCGGCCACGATGTGCCAGGCGGAGCCGTTTTCGATCGCGCCGGCGTGCAGTTCCGCGCCCAGGATTGTCGTGAAACCGGCCGAGCGGTAGGGTAGCGTGTCGGTGATGGGAAAGTCGTACTGAGGCAGGAAGTGGTCGGTCAGGGCGATGAAATCGTAGCCGGCCTGTTCATAGAGGCGGCAGACTTCCTGCGGTGACTTCGTCCCGTCCGAGCGGGTCGAGTGGGTGTGCAGATTTCCTTTCCAGAAGCGGCCGGGCTTGGCGAATGGCAATGAATCCATGGTTCCTCCAGATTGGGTTGATTAAGAAGGCGGCGGCTTATCTTCGTTCAGGAATTCAGCTATGGGAGCGACGAAATCGTCGAGCCGGCGAATGCGTTGGGCGTAATGGTCGCTGTGCGCGCCGATGAGAATAGTCAAGGCCGGGTTCTCGGTATGTTTACGGGTGGAGCAGTCCTCCACGTTGCCGTGATCGCTGGCGACAAAGAGGAGCGTGTCCTGCCAGTCCATCGCGTCGAGCAGCCCGGCCAGGAAGCCGTCGATGCGTTCGAAGTCTTCGATGGCGCCGCGCAGGTCCCGGTAGTGGCCCAGAATGTCGGTTTGCCAGTGTTCTAAGAAAGCGAAACGAACTGGCCGGGCAAGGCGCCAGAACTGTGCGCCGGCTTCCTGCGGTGTGTAGAGCGGTACATCGGGATAGCCCAGTTGCGTGCGCCAGCCCTGGCCGGTGAAATTGGCGGACAATGCCTGCCGTGCCTGCATTTCTTTCCATGTCCGCAGCCGCAGTCCGCCGCGCCGGGCTGCGTACGGGACTGCGCTCAACAGGCGTTTGCCCCGATTGACCGCGTCGAAGTAACGCTGCGGATAGGCGTTGACGAAAGCGGTCGCATGACCCGCCGCATGCAGGCGGGCGAAGATACCGGCCCCGTCGAGAATGTCGCGCACGCGCTGGTCCGGGCGCGGACCGTAGTGCTCCCCCAGGCGCGCCGGCGCGTTGACGCCTGTCAAGATGGCCGCCTGGCCGGTAGCACTCTGCGGGCGGCCCGGCACGCCCAGGTGGGCGTCGGTCGGTATCAGGTGCGCGTCGCCGCGGCTGAAACGCCCGGTAGAGGCGGTGAGCGGCCTTCCGTCGAAGAGCCCAGTCAGCGTGGGAAGCGCGGCTGCAGCCAGCGGATTCGTCTGCGGATCATCGCGTCCCAGGCCGACGCCGTCAAGGAAAAGGAAAAGGACACGGCGCATGGCGGCCACTGGTCAAGGGCTGTCTTTTTCGATGATGTCGGCCAGCCGCTCTTCCAGGACCTCCAGTCCGGTGTCGACTTCCCGGTATGCCAACCCGAGCCGCGCCGCAGCTGCGCGGGCGCGTTCGCTCTCGTCCTGTTCAGGCAGTTGGCGCAGATAGAGCAGCTTTTGGTAGTTGCCGAAATAGGTGTCGCGCAGTTCGGGGTGGCGGTCGATCCCCAGCGATTCGATGACGAGGCCTTCGTAATGGTGGGCGAGAAAATCGGTCAGGTAGAAGGTGCCCGGCTGGCGTTCGGCCTGTTCTTCGAAGCGTGCGCCGCCGAAGAATTCGTAGCAGTGGGGGCCGGGGATGCTCACGGCGTGGGGGTAGCGGGCCAACAGCGAATCCAGCGCGCCAAGCGTGCCGCAGTCGCCGTAGCCGACGAGGATGCGGTCGAAGCGACCGGCCCAGGCGTCCAGTTTTTTGGCCACCTCCGGGGCGATGCGTTCGGGGCGGTTATGCAGCTGGGCGGGGACGGCGGTCAGTTCATAGTCCCAGCCGCGCCGGTTGGCGATGGCGATTAGTTCGCGCACGATGGCGCCGCAGGCGATGATTCCGACTTTCACGATGGGTCGCTTTTGACTGAAAATTGGCGTTCTAATGGAAAGCCAGACCGCGGCTTTGGGCTATTTCGGCT
Organism: Caldilineaceae bacterium; assembly: GCA_034428395.1. GTDB lineage: Bacteria > Chloroflexota > Anaerolineae > Caldilineales > Caldilineaceae > Bin5. The sequence continues at coordinate 706 of DAOUHX010000089.1, read as the reverse complement.
TTCCAGTCAAACAACTGTCAAGCAACTTCTCTGCTTCGAATCCCTGTAAATTGCCGAAGAAACCGACTATTTGAGGCTGTTTTGGGCTTTCTAGTCAAACAACCGTCAAACAACTGTCAAACAATTTCCTGCTCCAATTCCCCCTTAAGAACCGGTGAGACTGACCAATTGTGCTTGTTTCAGGCCATTCAGTCAAACAACCGTCAAACAACTGTCAAACAAGCAACGCTCGTTGAGGAACTTTCAAGCCCAGTAGGGCAAATATGTCCGGCTCCTGGCACCCACTTCGGGATCCCGTATGATGACAAGCCCTGCATCTACAGATTCTTTGAGAAGCCTTGATGCCTGGGATGCGCTCTTTTCGGCGATGCCAAACCGCTCCCGAATCGATGCATTATTCATGGGAAGTTTCATCACATAGCGCAAACAGGCGTGCAGGTAGCAGGCCCGTACGCGTTCCGTTTTGTCCATGTCGTTTAGAGGCTTCTGAGCAAAAAGAGTTGCCCTTGTAAAACCATTGGGAGACTCGAACAGTGGGGCCGGCAGTTGATACACCTCGGCCAGTTCAACAACCTTATCAATTCCACTACCGCGTTCTTCGCAGAAGTTAAACCGGCGCATCATGGAGGCCAAGGTTTCGTTGAGGGATCGCGGCGGTGAATCTACAAAGCGGTCCGTTTCCACAAGTGGACTGCCCGGATTGGTA
>DAOUHX010000088.1:0-21231 GCA_034428395.1 Caldilineaceae bacterium | reverse complement strand
ATGCCCTCTTCGACCATTACAGTGGAGAAGACGTCACTGTCATCACGCCCAATCTGATGCAAGCCGATACATGGCTGCATAGTTGGGCAAAGGAGGCCGTAGCGCGCGACAGCGTAGAATCGCACAGCGAGTGGGCCGCTAATTGGTTGGGAAGAGCGGAGTGGATGTACGCTAATGGATTTGTGGCATCAGAACGCAGATGCGCGCAAGGGCGAGAAGAACTGGCCGCCCTGATCGAGTCCCACGCCGCTATCATTCGGAGCAAGAGATCGGAGGAGATTTCCCACTACAGAATGTCGGTTGCCCACACGCTATGGCAGACCTTGCCGGAAGGCGACAATGACTGCGCCGCTTACCTGTCGGAGCTTGCCGTTGAGGAGTACATGCCGCTCCACGTTGGAAACACAGTGTATTACGGTTTCGGGTGGTGAGAGAGCCCGCTCACCCGCAAAAAGGCCGTCATGCCGCTGGCCCCGCATTTCAGCTTTATCCAACAGCCGCCAGCCTTCATTGATGGGTTGGATTTCTTCCAGTTTCCCCAAATGGACGCAACCATACCACTGGATGAGGTTTCGCTCGTTGTCGACTACGTTATCCCAGCCAGCGCGCCTAACCGACCCCAGGCAGGTGCATTTGTCCGTTTCATGGGGTCAGCTGAGGCGCAGGAGTTGCAGCTCAATGAGGTGAGCGAGGACGAAGGCGATGTCTGGTTAATCCCTGCTCATCGCGATGTTGACCGCAACGCCCTGCCGTCGACCGCCGTCAAAGGCGACCGTGCCGTGAGAAACGCTTACAGCATAAGCCCGCCTTTGATGTTCGGGTTGCCTGCCAACATGCGAGAAGGCTTTGATCAGGTCTTGAGACGACTCTTCCCCACAATCAGCGCGCGCATCCAGGTCGCGGATATCCAGTCGATGCTGGAAGAAGCGCGTCAAGCCGCGATTCAGAAAGGTGAACTCCCCCAGTAGCGTTCTGAGATCTCCTGTGGTTCCATTCAAGCCCGATCGTGCATTGACTTAGCGCATTCTGGCACGATGACCGACCTAACACCATTCCTCCGGACCTTCTTCTCCGGTACCGACAAATCGCGCATCAATGACCTGCCCCGATGTTTGTGCCGCCCGTCATGTTAGTCCGGCAATCAGCGAAACAGGGTCGGCAGGTTTGAAGGCCTCAGGCGTCTGGATCCGGTGGCCCGCGGTATGGCAGCGGCCGGCGCACGCGATCAGGGCGCGGGGGCACTGGAAGTCGGCGCGGACGGCGTCGATCTTCACCCGCGCCGCAGAGGCCGACCGCGGCGGCCGGTCGGCTTAGTTGAGGCGGCTCTGGATGGCTGAAAACCGGATCATAGACGCGAGAACTATTATTCTCGCGTCTATGCAGACAAGCGACCAAACCCGCCGCGAACGGGAGGCCTGGGCAGCCCTCGCACCCGTTCCCGCCGCCGCTACCAGAGCGTCCTGCGCAAGCTCCGCAGCTGGACCGCTGGACCGAGGAACACGCGTCCGGCGCCGCGTCCGGCCCGGACCTGCTCTGCGGCTTCCTCGAAGCGGAGGCCGAGGCCGGACGCATCAATGGCCTCCCGATTCTGCTCGCCGCGCTCACCTTCTGGCAGCGCGTCGCAGGACAGCCGCTGACCGCGCGCGATCCAATGGTCGGGCACTGTCTCAGCCGTTTGCGCAGAAACGCGCCCTCGCCCCGCCAGGCCGCCGCGCTGGGCGCGCATCCGGGAGACCGCGCTCAAGCCGCCCGGCTGGAATGGTCCGACTTCACCGAGTGGGACGACGGCAGCGGACGGCTGCGCATCGCGCCCTCGAAGGGCCACGACGAGCAGGTGGTCTACATCACGCCGTCTACGGCCATCTACCTGCGCGAGCTGCGCATGATGCGGGGGGTCCTCGACGACGGCGCGCCCGAGTACGGCCTGATGCGGCCCGCGCGCACCACGGGGCCCGGCATCAAGCCGTTCGAAAACAGGGCGCTCATCTTCCGTCTCAGCGCGGCGCAGATCGCAAAGCGCATCCGGCAGGCCTGCGACCAGGCCGGCCTCGTCGGCCCCTACAGCGGCTACTCGGGCCGCGTCGGCATGGCCCAGCGTATGGTCCGGGCCGGCGCGCCCCTGCCCGCGGTGCAGCGTCAGGGCCGCTGGAAATCGCCGGCCATGCCGGCCAGGTATACCCGAAACGAGGACGCCGGCCAGGCCGCCCGCTGGCTGGTTTCGTAAGGCAATCAGGGGCAGAGAACAGCCCGAAAGCAGAACGACCGGTCGGATCGCGTGGTGCGCATCCCGGAGCGCATGGCCAAACTGCATTGGTATAGACGAAGACGGGCGCCGGCAGTACAAAAAGGAAATCGACGATCTCAAAGAGGACTTCGCGACGCTGCCTGATGCCCGCTCTGTTTCGCAGGCCCGCAATGCGCAGCCGTTAATTAACGCGCAGCTGTCTTGGCCACAAACATACCACAAAGCCCGCCCCCAAAACCGTCTTCAGAGCCTGCTTGACCTGCTGAACTGCCCCCCAAAGCGGACCACGAGCCAAGGCATATAATGGAGCAACTTACACAGCGCGTGGAGGGCAAGTCAATTGCATATGTCCGCGGCGCGAGCGTCGTGCATGAGAGGACACATCAGGATTCCCGCCTGCAAACACCTGCTGAAGCAGTCTCCGTGCTCTGAGCAGAACCTGTCGCATCTGTCTGAAAGCGCCCCGTTTATCCCGCTTCGGGGTCTAGCCACTGGAAACAACTATAGCCCTTTGCTGTCGCCCGCGGGTAGGGTAACATCGCATCCAAAACGCATCACAAGGAGTGAGAGATGACAAAGCGTACACTTTCTCGCCGTCAGTTTCTGCGATCAACCACGCGAATTGGAGTGACTCTGACCCTGGCCGCCTCACTGTACCCGACCCACCGTCCCGCAATGGCCCAGGAGTCTTCTCCAATCTTGATTTCCCAGGGGACCGACATGCTTGGTGAGCTTGACGTCCAGAATTGGATAGTGTCAGGCTTAGGAGGGCTGTGGGTTTCAGGACAGTTTCTCAACTCTTTTGCGCGCAATCTGGACTACAATAACTTACCGCCGTTGTTGAAAGATAAGTACAGACTTGCGGGTGGTGAATCCAAGAGTTTACCTGCGGCAAGAGCGATTTGGTTGACGATCCCTGCCCCGATCCGGGCCGGAGGCCCCGAAGCGCTGTGGAAGTTCCACCAGGGCAAAGACTGGTCCCACATCATTCCCAAAGCATGGGGCGGGGCCGCGGTCGCGGAAAACGGGGTGTGGTGGTGCTCTCCATGCAACAAATCGCTGGGCCCTCGACCGATGCACCCCGCGCTTGTAGAACAGGCCAGACTCATCCTGCATTTTGAAGCTATACGCTTCGCTATCATCCAGACCATTAAGGGAATGGTTCGTGGCGGAATGGTTGGTGTTGTCGCTGGCGGCCTACTCGCCTGCCTGGACTGCGGACTGCAGTACGCCGAGGGCAAGATCACATGGGGAGAAATGGTATCCAAAATAGTGACTTCGAGCATCGTCGCCGGATCCCTAGGGTTCACAATCACCGGTATACTTGTCGGAATCGCCCTGGCGTTTCCTTTCCTGATCCCGATATTCGCGCCGTTCCTGATCGTCCTGCAGGCCATTGGTCTGGTATTCCTCGGACATCAAGTAATCCAACTTGTCAAAGGCTGGTGGAAGGCGCTGGATGTCGAGAAAGGTCTGGAAACCATCGGCGAAGTTCTAAAAAACGTAGGCGGCAATCTGAGAAACCTCTACGAATATGCAGAAGAAAATGTGCTCAACGTCGTGTGGGACTGGGTCGTCTCGATGGCGGATCGGGTTGGCGTAGACAGGGCGTGGGAGATGGCCGTCGAATTCGTCCAGGGGTTGGGCCTGGACAAGGCACTGGTCTGGTTCAAATCCCAAACCAAAGCAGTGACAAGCAGGACCGCCGATCTCATGTCCGCACTCAGTTCGTGGGAATACCTGCCCGACGTGGACGCGGGCGTGAATGACGTCAGGGAGTCAATCGCCAGCGTGGTGGCATCCGAGTTTCAGGATGCGATTTCGACCACAGAGGGTCTGCTGAACAGCATTGGCGATTATCGCAAGAACGCAAACCTGAACGCTGACAACTCGATACTGGCTGCCTGATGACGAAACAGCCCTTCGCCTGCAGAGCCAAGCCCTTTGCTCAGACACTGAGGAGCAGCAACGATGCAGAGCAAAAAATTCTGGGCAGTTGCCACTATTGCGCTCATCTTGTTGACCATAGCGATCGGAGCGGCATCGGCGCAAGTCGAATCTCAAGCGGCCTCACAGAATCTCGACGCGGACAATACAGCCACCTTCCGCGTGCGCGTCCAGAACATCGCCGCCGACAGCGATCCGCCCACCCTTTTCTCCCCGGGTGTTTGGACACTGCACAACGAGGCCGCCCCCCTCTTCGCCGGCGGCGAAGCAGACCGGGAGGAGGGATTGGAAGCGCTGGCCGAAGACGGCGACCCGACCCCTCTCGCTGCCGCCCTCCTCGCCAAAGGGCTGCCCGCGGGCATTTTCAATAGGCCTGTCTGCGCCGACAGCCCCAGCCTCTTGTCGCCCCGTGAATTCTATGAATTTGAAGTGACCGCCTCGCCCGCAACTCCCTATCTTTCCTTCGCCACCATGCTCGTACAGTCCAATGATCTCTTCCTTGCTCCCGTCGAAAGCGGTATCCCCCTGTTCGATGAGGACGGCAAACCCATCGGTTTGCAGAACGTTACAGGGAAGTTGCTCCTGTGGGACGCGGGCACCGAGGCAAACGAAGAGCCGGGCGCTGGTCCCCATCAGGCCCCCCGCCAGTCAGAGACAAACGCGGGGCCCGCAGATGTAGTCGCGACCGTGCGTCCGGTCGACGACGAGTTCGATTACCCGGAAATCGCTGACCTGGTGAATGTCTACATCGTGAGGGTGCCGATTATCGAGCGGGATCAAGGCCGGCAGCCGGCTCCTACTCCAGACTATGCGATAAGTGAGGCTTTCCAAGTGAGAGACGTACAATGGCAGGTACTCTCCGCCGAGCATCTCGGCCATGAACTCAAAAATGAGAAAGGCGACAGCCAGACAACTGACGAGCGTTTCATTCAGGTGCGTTTTCGCTTCCTCAATGTGGGCAGTGATCCGCTGGAGTTCGATGGCGGCCCGCGCAATAGAAAAGGCGTATCATTGCGGGACTCTCAGGGCCGTGAGTACCCATATTTCCGGGTGCCTCGAGCAGGACGTCCGGACGGCCCGCCCCACGACTATGTTCCCAAGACCGAGAATTGCTACGGCAAGTGGACGTGGCGAGGGTGGAGGCCTTACGAACTGAAGCCCAACACGCCCACGACATGCACAGTCATTTACGAAGTCAATGTGGATGCAACAGATCATGTGCTCACGACAGACGGACTTGGCAAGAATGGAACGCAGGAAACTGCCAGTGTCGGCCTGGATTTGCCGCCGGTCCAACCCCATTCAATCGGTGACGTCGTTCGCGTCGGGGAGGTGCGCTGGCAAATTCTGTCCGCCGGGGACATCGGCCATGTGCTGGAAGCCGGCGGCAACCGGGAGAAGACCAAAGGCCGCTTCGTTGCAGTACGCTTTCAGCTCACCAACAAGGGGAGCGCCGATCTGGACTTTCACGGCGCCTTATTGCGAGACAGCCGGGGCCGTGAGTATGAACGGGGGCGAACTGAGTTTGTTGCCGAAAATGAAAGATGCACAGGCGGCATCCTCGGGCCTTTCTCCCTCAAACCCAATGCCATCACCACCTGCACAAGCATTTATGAAGTTTCGGACGATGTGACAGGACTTATCTTTATCGCAGACGACCTGGACGGAAGCGACGATGGCGCCGAAACAGTGGCCTTGGGCCTGTCTGACGTTATGTCGCTTCGCTTCCATTTCATTGAAGAGGACCTGCAGGTTGGAGACGTCTGCTGGCATGTTCTCTCCGTCGAAGAATTGGGCCGGGAACTCAGCAATGACGAAGGCGATTCTGTCACCACGCAGGGCCGATTCCTGCAGACGCAGTTTCGTCTGCTGAACCTGAGCAGCGAAACGCTGGAATACGACGGAGTCACATTGGTCGACGGCCGCGGCCGGAGACACAGCCACTTCGGCGAACATCTGGAGTTCATCGACGATGACAGTGAATGTCCTCCTGCACTCAAGCCCAACACGCCCACGCTCTGCACAACGATCCACGAAGTGGCCGAAGACGCGAAGAACTTTACCTTGTTGTCGACCGATTTGGAAGGATATGAAGCCGGCTTGATCCTCCTTCCCGACCTGGAAACTCCCCCCCCTCCGCCAACTTCGGTGCCACCCGGGACATATGAGGTAGGCAAAGAGATCGCGCCCGTCGTCTACTGGGGAGAGGCGTCGGAGGACTCTTTCTGTAAGTGGGCGCGGTTGAGCGATCTGAATCAGGACCCCGACAGCATCATCGCGATGGGCCTGCGTGAAGGGCCGTTCTACGTGGAAGTGCAGAGCGACGACATTGCCTTTACGACCGATTGTGAGCTGGTGCCGTTTGACTTTCTCGAGCCGCGCGATCCGCTTCTGACTTCGGTTCCTCCCGGCATGTATGTGGTGGGACTGGACATCGGCCCCGGCCGGTATAAGGGCGAACCCCTGGAAGAACTCTTCTGCTTCTGGCAACGGCTGGGCGACTTCAGAGGCGAAGATGACAGTACAATTGCCTGGGACCTGCCCGGAGAGGAGTACCTTGTCGAGGTAGCTCCAACCGATTTCGCGGTCGAATTCCACTGCCCCGTGGAAAAGGAGGCCGTAAACGGTGACGCGAGTGCTCCTATCGACGGGGGGGAGGACAACACGCCGACTCCAACTGACACCACAGGGCCAGATGCGGTTGTAGAGGTTTCGCCGCCGCCTGTGGTTCTACAAGTCGCCGCGCAAGTGATAATTGACGACTACAACGAAGATCGGTCTGAAGCAGACGAAAAGTATAAGGGCGTTGTTCTTGAAGTGTTTGGAGAGATAGCGAGAGTGAAAAAAGATGATGTGCATTACATAATCTTTAACATTAAAGGCGGCCCGGACAACGTCCGTTGCAACCTGGCCCCCGGGCAGGTGGACAAATGGACACGCTTGAATGAAGGAGAGCGCGTCGTCGTTGTCGGTACTGGGGTTGGTAAGAACAGGGGACCATGGGGCGATTTCAACCTGGACGACTGTACTTTGAACCCTCCAAGTGGGTAGATGTGGCCGGGCTAAAGAGGAAGCACCCCGATGAACACAGACGAAATGCAATAAGCGATTGAGCGTCTCGAGGAGCGGTATCGGACCCGTCACCGGCAGCACGCGGTTTCTGCATGTTACGATAGTCGGTCGCTACGGTCCGCTTGGCCGCGCCCGCCCAGGCTGTCATGGTGCAGGGTTGTTGGAAGAACGCCGGTACCGTTGCCCGCTATCCAAAGGCGATTCAGGCCGGCACCGCCCTGCATTGATTGTGGCCGCGTCCCCGACGCTGGTTAAGGAGGGGCGCTGAAAGTCGCCTCAGATGGACGCATGCCACTGACCAAGCCGCCCTCTGTCCCAAAGAGCCGATTCAACAATCTTAAGAGGTTTGACGAATCGTGAACCCTAAAGAACTGACTGTCGAATTGCGAGCGGACGAATTATCTCTTAAGAGAAGTATGGTGAGCCACAATCGTTGGACCACGAAATGGGAAAACCAAGGTGCATTTGGGCGAATGCGGCCGGCTCTGAACAGAGCACGAACTGCTCTTCCGCCGGCGTGCAATAGTCGGGACTTTGATATGGTCTCTCATTGTTGTAGAAGTAGAAATAGGCGGATAGCCCAGCCCGCAGCTGACAAGCCTTGTCATACTGGTTGAGATAGAGGTTCTCACATTTGACGCTGCGCCATAGGCGTTCGCAGAAGACGTTGTCGAGGGCCCGCCCGTTCCTTTGCCGGCGCGCAGGGTCTCACCCAGATCATCCCCAGCACCGGGGCGGAGATCGCACAGCGCCTCAACTACCCCAACTACTCCGTCGACCTGCTCAACCTTCCCTCCGTCAACGTCCGTTTCGGCGCATACTACCTGCGCTGGGCGCGCGATGTCGCCCACAACAACGACGTAGCCGCCCTCGTCGGTTACAACGCCGGCCCCGGCAACGCCAACGTCTGGTTCGGCCGCACCGCGCCCGACGAAGCCCTCTTCATCGAGCTGCTCCCCTACGACGAGACGCGTCTCTACCTCCAGCGCATCCTCACCCACTACTATCACTACCTGCGGATATATGAAGGTTCTGCGCATCCACCAACCGTCACCTCAATTCCATGACACACCCGCCTTTGACAGACCTCCTCGCGCGGGTTGATAATACCTTGCCACGAACGACCGCAAGAGCAGCTCTGCCCCTGCTTGACGCATCCTTTATTCTCCAGCTCACAAGGACGAATTCACATGGCGAAATCTTTATCGCTCCTGGCCTTACTTGCCCTGCTTCTGGCTGGCTGCGCTGACATAGGCGCGACAACCACCCGCGCCGCGCCGACCCCTACTCCTGCCCGGATAGCATCAGCAACGTCACAGGCTGGCAGTCCCGCTCCCCATCAGGAGACCGACGGGGCGCTGGCGACAGCATCCCGCTTGGAGCAAGCCGCCTATCTCCACCGGATCGGCAACTATCCAGAGGAACAGCGTCTGCTGCTGGCTCTGCTGACCGACTCCGGGGCAACCGGCGCCCAGCAGCAGGAGCGCAGCGTAATACTGTACCGGCTCGTCCTCGCCTATCTGGCCGACGAGCAACCCGAGCCGGCGCTGGACGCCCTGGAGCGGCTTCTGCCGCTGACCGACTCCCTGCCGCGGGAAGATCCCCGGCGCGTTCAAAGCGTCTTTCTGCGCGCAGAGGCGCTGGCCGGCTTAGGCCGCAGCGAGGAAGCGGTCGCCACCTATGGCACGTTCCTGGAGCAGCGCCCGCAGGCCACAGGCCCGGTCGAGGAGATCATCGCCGATGTCTGGCTGGCCGCCGGCGAATTGCCCCGCGCCGCCAATGCGCTGCGTCGAGCCTCGCCTGAAGCCACCAACAATAGCGAAAAGGCCGGTCTTCTGGGACGGCTGGCCACGACCTTCGAGGCCGATGAACGCTGGAGTGACGCGGCCACCGCCTACGATGAGATCCTCAGCTTCAGCGTGTGGCCGGCCTATCGCGCCAGCATTCTATACCGGGCCGGCGCAGCCTATGCCGCCGCTGACCAGGAAGAAACCGCCATCAGCCGCTGGAGACAGGCACTGGACGAAGCGCCGGCCAGCAATGGGGCTTATCAGTCGCTCGTGCAACTGGTGAATCGGGAGATACCCGTCGATCTCCTGCTACAGGGGGAGATCAATCTGGCCGCGGCCGCCTACCTGCCAGCCATCGACGCGTTTGAACGGGTTCTTCTTGACGCGTTTGAACGGTTTCTTTCGGAATCGCCACCGTATGATGACCGCGCTGGGCAAGCCTGGCTGGGGCTTGGGCGCGCCCACCTGGGACTGGAGCAGTGGGATGAGGCCCTCCGCGCCTTGAATCAGGTATTGGGGTGGTATCCGACCTGCGTCTGTTTCGGGGATGCCTGGTTGGCGCGCGCCCGTCTGGAGATCGCCCGCGACGCGCCCGGCGCGGGCCGACGCATTTATCGCGCCTTTGTCAGAGAGCACCCGGACGATCCGCTGGCGCCGGAAGCCCTCTGGCGCAGCGCGCTTTCGTCCCTCGACGCCGACAGTCGACCGGCGGCGGAAGGAATGGCAGACCTTTTTGATGAAGCCGTAGCTGACCTGTTGACGCTGGCGACCGTCTTCCCACACAGCGAGCGGGCCCCAGACGGCCTGCTGAAGCTGGGGCTCGAGGCGTTCGCGCGCGGCCGTTACCCACAGGCCGCCGGCATCCTGGACCGTCTTCTGGCCGACTATCCCGATGCCCATCCGGACGCAGCACGGTACTGGCTGGGTCGCGCCCGCCATGCCCAAGGCGAGACCGACGCGGCCCGCTCCCTGTGGCAGGCGCTCGTCGCGCGGGATCCGGAGACGTTTTACGGTGTGCTGGCCGGGTTGGCGCTCAGCGGCGATGACGAACCGGGGCAGGATCTCTTCCACCGGCAACGGATGGTGCATGTGGCCGGCGCGGCCGCGCCGCCGCCCGACGACGACGGCAGCCGCGCCTTTGCCGAAAGCTGGCTGAGCGCATGGGTTTGGTGGCCGCCAAGTAGAGGCAACCAGTATGACGCGCCGAATCGAGAGGCGAGGGCGCTCTCCGGGTCATGGCCTGCGTCCGGGTCGTTGGGGAAGTTGCCGCAAACCATAGCAGACGACCCGGACCTGATCGGTGGCGAGTTGTTGCTGGCATTGGGACGCCGCGCCGAAGGCTTGAAGCTGCTGGAGCAGGTGTACAGGCGCTACCGGGACGACTCGGCGGCGCTCTATCCTCTGATGTTGCATTTCGATGAATTGGAGGCCAACCAGCTGTCCATCCGCGCGGCGTGGTATCTGATCCAGCGTAGCCCGGCCCGGCGCACGGCCGATGCGCCGCTCTTTCTGCAACAGGTCGCCTACCCCAGACATTTCCCCCACCTCGTGGAGCAGGAGGCCACTGCCCGCGATATCGTCCCCTTGCTGTTTCACAGCCTGGTTTTTCAGGAAAGCCTCTTCGAGCCAGCCGCCCGCTCCTATGCCGGCGCCCGAGGACTGGCGCAGATTATGCCCAGCACCGGCGCCGAGATCGCTGAGCGCCTGGACCATCCGGACTATCATACCGGGCTGCTCAATCGTCCCCTTGTCAACATCCGTTTCGGCACATTTTATCTGCGCTGGGTGCGGGATTATGTCCACGATAACACAGCGGCGGCCCTGTCCGGCTATAACGCCGGGCCCGGCAACGCCAGAAAATGGCTGGACCGGCGGGACCGCACCCCACCCGACGACGCCCTCTTCATCGAATTCATCCCCTACAGCGAAACCAGCCGCTACCTCCGGCGCATCCTCACCCACTACTATCACTACGCGCGCATTTACACGCGTTGAATCTGGCTGGCGGCCCGGATTGGGCCGCCAGCCGCGCAGCAGGATTTGCCATAAACCGGGGCGTTGCGGCCGCTGGGACTTCCAAATCTCCGCAGATTTTTCATGCCAGGAACCTGTTCGGATCCCGGTGTCCCGGCAGGGCAGACACTCTCCCTGTTCTGCGAATCACATAAGTCGGATGGGCGCGGCCTTCTCTGAGGAGTTCACAGCCGTCATTCTCAAGACGGCGAGTGAGATCCCGTCTCTTCATCCCTATACGAGAACCGTTTCACGAATTACGTCTTCCTGCAAATCGGCGAGGGACTCTTCCGCCAGGGCTCGATTTGCCTCCAGCGTCATCGCGATGGCTTCTCGCAGTTTTGCTTTGGCCTCTGCCAGAGCGCTCCTTTGCGTATTGGCGCCGGGCAGCTCTGCAACGAACCCGATGTGACCCTCAGGCACTTTCGCGAAAGCTGCAGAGAATGCCATGCCGGCGAGCTCCTGTTCTCTTTCCTCAGCGTACGCACTGCACTATTGCGCACGCTCAATTCCCGTCTTCCTTCTGCGGCCAGCGGCAGCCGTCCTCCCTGACCGGGCGAACGCGCCAAAGTGACAGATTCTCCGTCCCCTTCCACGCATACGGGTCGCGCCCCGATGATCACGATGTCCCGGAAATCGAAACTCGCCGCGCCCTGTCCGCCACCGCCGTCATAGCGCTACGGCAGCAGCGATTCCGCGCTCATAGAGCGATTCACCAGGGTTCGTTGACAATTACGAGTCATGACGAGAAGGCAAGCTCTCCCGGCCGCGCGTGGTGAAAAGTCATGGTTTCAAAACGGTTGAAGAGACACAGTTTCGGTGTTGTCGCACGAAGGTTCGGGCCGGGCGCCCGGTGAACACAAAGGGCACAGGCAAGAGAACAGGTAGACGCTAGGGCTCGTTGACATTTAGTTCGAGCCAGATCAGTGTAGAAGCAAAGTGCAAGAAAGCCATGAAACGCCGTGCGAGTTTTTCATAACGGGTGAAAATGCGTCGAAACCACTTGATTCGGTTGATGAAGCGTTCGACGATGTTGCGCTCTTTGTAGCGAAGGCGGTCATAGTCCCGCGGTTGCTTGCGATAGCGGCGAGAAGGGATGACCACCTCGACCTGTCTGGCTGTGAGCAGTTCTCTTAGCGGGTCGGAACTGTAGCCTTTATCGGCAATGACCGCGTCAAAATGGAAAGGGGCGAGCAACGATTCAGCCTGGGAAAGGTCATGGCGCTCGCCGCCAGTCAAGATGAACTGTAAGGGGAAGCCCAGCGCATCGACGAGGAGATGGATCTTGCTGCTGAAGCCACCCCGGCTCCGTCCTAGGCACTGTTCGCGCTGTTGCCCCCTTTTTTGGAACCGCCCGCGGCGCACATATGGGCGCGTACAGCTGTACTGTCGGGCATGACCGCTGCCATGTCCGGGTCTTGGGCGAACTGTTTGAACATGTCGGCCCAAACACGGTTCTCTTCCCAGCGTGCGTAGCGCTTGAAGACACTGTTCCACTTGCCAAGGCCGGCTGGCAGTTCACGCCACTGTGCGCCGGTGCGCAGAATCCAGTGAACTGCTTCGACGAAACGGCGACACTTTTCCTCCTGCCCCGCATAGGCACGAGGGTGTCCTTGCAGAAATGCGTACAGTTTCTGCCACTGATGGTCGGCAATCTTATAGGTAGACATCCTACTATTGTCGCCATCTTGACAGAATCAATCAAACGTCAACGATACCTAGTAGAATCGAGTCGCTAAACATGATCCATTAGCAAAGATAGGGACTCAATGACGAGTATACTCGAGTAGTTTTGTGATGTCGACAATTACTATCAATAACTCGCTAATGTAGATTCCTTTTGGCACCATTATTTCTCAGAAAAGCGGCTCACTGGATTCGCGAATTTCTCGCCCGCCCGTTAGTCGGAACCTCTTGGCTCCAAACGGATGGCAAATGGTGGCCGCCTGCCCCCAGACGCGACAAGTGCCGGACCAGGCCGAAATCGCCCGGATCCAGCGCTTTTGACCCTTTTCGCCCCGATTAGAACAAAATCTCCTCGCTGTAAGGCCCGTAGAGCACCTGAAATCACCTTAGGGTACCTGGGATACCTTCAAATCCGCACCGCTCGCCCTGCGTTGCTTACGGCTGACAGGCGCAAGTCTGCGCAATGACCAGACCCAGCCACAGCCTTCACCGCAAACCACCTCCACCCAACCTCAACTCCTCCGACACGTCGGCAAGCAACTTGTTTATCCTCTCCACCTTTGCACTGTCAGGCACCTCGTCGCCGCCAAACCGAATCCGCACCTGGAACTCGATCGGGTCCCCGACCGCCGCTTCGAGAATTTCCGGCATCAGGTCCGCAAGGTCTTGAATCCCGTGCCCTTCCAATGTCGCCTCGGCCGCCAGCATCCCCGTCTGGTAGTCATCCGGGCGTTCCCGGACCCCACGCCGTCCCGCCGCCGGCCTCTGCAGCAGGACACTTTGCGCGCCGGCCAGGTCACTGTCCACGGGGGCGCTCCCCTCAGCCAGTTCCAGCCACTGCGCCCGGATCCCTTCGCCTATCGCCTTCCTGACCGTGCTCCAGGGCAAATTCATCCCCCGCTTGTTCGAGAGCGCAGTCAAGACGGCCAGGGCATTGGTCCTGCCGTCCTTCCATGCATCCGCGATCTCCTCCGCCATCAGCTCGCTCACCGCAATCGGTTCCGGCGGCGGCCTCAGCACGGCGGCCGGGGCGAGAATCCCGGCCGGGACCGGCTCGCCCAGCACCGAAGCGGGGCCGTTGGTCAGCCATATCCGGCCCTGGGCCACCGCCTCCTCGATAGCCCCGTCAACCTGGGACGCCCCGCATTTTGGAATGAAAAAGGTCTCCTCATACCCTTCCATCGGCACTTCCACCGAATGTCCGCCCGCGAAGTAGCTGTGTACGGCTTGGACGCTGATCTCGTCGCCAGGCCAGAGGCCGGGCAGCCTGTCGTATGCGAGCAACGACGGGTCGACGTCGCTGAGCGTGGCGGCCTCCGGCAGCCAGACCTCCAGGCTCGGTTCCTTGAACACGTTGTCGTCAACCCGGGTCCGCCAGAAGGTCCGTTCCGTCTTGTCAGGCCGCTCAATGCGCCCCACCCAGGTACCCGCCTCGATTCCCTGGGCGATCGTCGCCAAAATCTCCTTGTGGCGCAGCATCTTCGGCAGCCTGACATTCTGCGCGAATGCCCCGACCAGGTCTCGAACGCGGCGTGCGGTCTCACCCTCCCGCCAGAGATCGTAAGGGCCGCCCGGTATCATCGCATCGGCGCTGATCTCGCTATCCTGGATTCGGGCGCGTCTGTCCGCCATGATCGTCGCAAAGAGCGGATCGCCGCTCACCGCGATCTTGAAAGCCTGGATCTCATTGGCCTCGTTTACCGTGACCACAATCGAATAGGCCTGTCTGATGGCATCGGGAATGCGCGCGCGCGCCGCCTGTGTCTCACTGGCAAGCATCTGTTCGCGCAGGGGATCGATGGGCTGTCCCTTGAGTTGAGTGCCGACCTCCAGCCAGCCGAGATGCTCCCGGATGCGGATGCGCGCGGCCTCGAGCCCGTCCTTGGAAGGTACGGCCAGGACCACCGCGTTGCGATTGGCGCGCGGCCGGTCCGGTGACGTGGTCTCGTTGATGAACCGCTTGGCCTCCGCGCTCGGTCTGCCGGACTCCGAGCCTGCCTGCGGGCCGAGAATGGCAAAGCGAAACTCGCCGTCGTCCTGGATGTCCCTGGGCGCCTGCGGCAGCGTATGCACCCTGGCGCCCGCCCCCGACGCGCCCGCCGTCAGCGACCTCTCTTTCCCTATCGCCTCAATAAGCTGCGATTCGACCAGCTGCGGCGGAACCCGGTTGCGGCAGGCGTCGTCGTACATCTGGCGCAAGTTGGGACGGTTGCCCAGCCGCCACGCCCGAGGCAGCTGCGCTGCGCCGTCGCCGCTTCCTCCTGCCCCGTACTCAGCTTCGTCCAGAAACCAGGAAAGCTCGGTCCAGCGCAGTAACGCCTTCTCCAGCCCGATCTTGTCCGGCTTTGTCGTGCCGAGCAGCTTCATCAGTTCGCCCGTCTGCGCCTTCTGCCCGATCGGCTGCGAGCTGAGAAAAACGGAAATGACCGCCTGCTCAATTTCCCTACAATTCAGGCCGCTCGCCTCGGACTGGATTCTGCGCGCCTTCTCCAGTTCGCCTTCGATGATCGGCCGCCACGCCTGGTGGCCGCCCGCGCCCGCCTCGACGCTGGCGACCGAGGCCAGGTCGCTGGCCGCTTCGGCCAGGTCCGCAACGCCCGGGCCGCCCAAAAAAACGGCAGGGCCGATAAGGGGGCTGGTATCCCACTGCTCCGCCTCGCGCAGCGCGATCGCAAAGGTGCGCAAGATGCCGCGCGTGCGCTGAAAGCGCGGCAGCTGGGTCCAGCGCGTGTAGAAGATCTCTGTGACATCGGGGTGAAACGGATAGCTCCTGAGGTATCGCGCCTCGGCCGCCTGCCGCTCCTTCTTTGTCTGTTCATCGAGCGACGCGATGCTGGCGACCGCCGAGGTGACGTGCGGGCGGAACGTATCCTGCTTGTGGATCGACGCCGGCTTGAAGAAACGCCTCCGCAGGACCTCGGAGACGTCCTCCCTGCTGACCGGGCTGGCGTCCTCCTCCGTCTGTCGCCCGAACACTTCGGATACCTGGCGCAGGATCTCGTTGCCCAGCTCGTCGTGCTTGCCGGGATCGGAGGCCAGCAGCGAAGCGACCATGGCGCAGCGGTCCACCTTGACGACCGCCTGCGTCAGGTACTGGAAAAAAGCGACCATGCGCCCGCGCGCCGCCTGGTCCGTCTCGACCTGCGCGCGCAGGTACATCAGCGCTTCGTCCAGGAGCACCAGCGTCGAAAGGCCATCCTCCTGCGGCTTGGAGAGCAGGCTGACCATCAACGGCTCCGCCGGCGGCGATTCGCGCTCCTCGGCCTTGCCTTCGGCGTGAATCATTCGCAGCCCTTCGTCCCCCGCCAGCTGGTAGGCAAGCACGCTCCACGGATGCTTGAGTATCCGCAGCGACCCGTCCGGCGCCGGCGTCTCTACGCCCAGCTCGAGATCGATCTTGTCGAAGCACAGCGCGGCGACCCGGGCGCGGGGCATCGCGCCGCCGATGTGCGCTTCAAATTCGGCTACGGTCTGCAGTTCCGGCAGCGTGGACAGGTCTTGTACCAGGTGCCAGAGCGCAATCAGCGTGTGGGTCTTGCCGCCGCCATAGGTGACCGACAGCGAGCGATACGCCTTGTCGCTGTCGCCGGCCAGCCGCTGGGCCACGTCCCGCACCAGGTCACGTAGATTCAGGGTGGGAAAAGTCAGGGAAAAGAACTCGGCCGGGTCTTCGTAGACTTTGCGCACCCCTTTCTGCAGGATGACGTCGTACAGGTCGGCCGCGAAGGCGGCCAACGACAGTTCGCCGCTCTTGATATCGTCGCGCAGGCTGACGACCTCGTGCCAGGATGTCCAGGTATTTTTCTTGCTCATCTTGTCCTCATCATGCTGAACAGTTGTCTCGTCGTTCGATCTCCCGAATATGGGATCAGCGCCGAATCATGGCCGCTCGCTGTCCTCCCCTGTGCGGACCTTTTTTCTTTGTCGCCCACTCCCGCCAGTGGTAGAATGCTCCACGCGCAGAAGCGCGCCTTGAAGGGGGACGCATGAGGGACACAGAGAATACGGCGCCCGCCCAGGGTAGGGAATCCACCATGCCCCCACGCCGACCTCGCGCAGAGACTGCCCGCTTGGGCGACGAGATATATGAGCGGGACATCCGTCCGCAGGTCGAGGCGGACCACCACGGGGAATATGTCGCCATCGACGTTGACAGCGGAAGTTGGGCCATCTCCGACGACCTTCGGGCGGCAACGAAGCGTCTGCGGACGCAGCGCCCTGGCGCTATTGACGTCTGGCTGCTCCGGGTTGGATACCGGGCACTGCATCACTTTGGGGGTCGTCCCATTCGGAGCGCCGAGTGATAGAAGGCGTGGTGAACGCCTCCTATGAACCGGTAGTGGTCCTGGCCGACGCTGTCGATACGACTCCTCTCGTCGGTATGCGGATGCTGGACCGCCACAACCTGAACATCGACGTCGCGGATGGAGGCCGCGTTATCATCCAGGCCATAGAATAGCCGGACTCCTCCTCCTTCCCTCCCTTTACATTGTACATCGTACTTCGCTTGCAAAGCGGTCAACGCCTGCAAAATCTGCGCAAACAGCGCGTTGGGTTGCAGGCCCCGTTCGTCGAGGTAGCTGTTCACTTTGACCTGTTCGCCGCCGCGCCACAGCCGCATCAGCTTAGGCGCCTGGTCGATCAGCGGCGCAGGCCGCCCGCCCGCGTACGGACAGCGAGAGATCGCCGCTCTTCAGGTCGTCGCGCAGACTGACGACCTCGTGCCAGGGTGTCCAGGTACGTTTCTTGCTCATTACGACCTCGTCGCACGCAATTTGATCTTCCGTATAACGGCCTGGGCGCGCAGGCCCGTTGGCGTCCGGTGTCTGTCCGGTGACGGTAAGCGGAATAGGGGGTATCCCTACTTACCTCTTGGGGGCGTTACGTAGGCATGCGGAGCGAGTTGATATGGCGGTAGCCTCTGCTGCACGCCGGCTTCACTGCTATCCGTCCCTACCGTAGCGTTCTCATCGGACCGCTCTTGGGGACGACGGGCGGCAACGGCGGCGCATCATCATTACTCTGCATGCGCCCTATCTCCTCGGCCATCTCGACAAGACATCCATAGCTGCTGAAACGATACGTTACTCGTTCGTCTTTCGACGTTCGTCTCCACTTCTCTTTTCCGACCTTCGTTCGGTAGGTTACGGGACCACTCGCCGACATCACTTCCACGATGCCCAGTCTGATAAAATCGAAGACCAGCTCGGCAACGAGCTCAGGCGTTATGCTTTCATAACGGTTGCCGCTCGACCTTTTGGCCATCTGAGTATGCGTTGCATCAAATTCTCTGCCGCCGCACGCGTCTGCCATCTCCGCCATACACGTGAGCAGCATCCGGTATTGCGGGTGCATCAGGGCGATCAGACCGCTCCGGTTCAGTTCCCCGGTTATGTTCTCGTCGTTGCCCGCGCCCATTGGCGCTCCCCCCTCCGTTCACGCCGCTACTGCTGTCATTCTTATGGTTTCGGCATCGCCTCTCACGTCAGTTCCCGCAGCTTCTCCCGAAAATACTGGAAACTGGGAGAGGCGTTCTTCTCTACGTCCATCAGCGGGGCAATTTTCGCCGCCCATACCGACTTCTCCTTGCCCACCGCTCGCCATCCCCTTTTCACCAGCGCTCCGGAGCCGCCCGGGAACACAGCGTCCGCCAAGAGCTCCCACGTACCGCAGATCGAATCATTGACGTAACCGTTCAAGATAGCGTCGCTGGCCTGCGGATACGCCGCCTTGATCGCAGGTATGTCGCCGAGCAGCCAGGCTTCGCCTTCTTCGACAGCAATGCAAAAGCGGGTGACCGGTTTAGGATTGCACGCATGCAGAACTGCGCAAAGCTCCTGGCGAAATGCCTCCAGACAGTTGTTATCCAAGTCACAGACCACGATCACCGCGGCCGCACGGTTGGCGTATATCTCTGTCTTCCCATATCCCATCAACATGGCCGGAAGCTGGGCAAGCAGCTGGCATGCGCTGATTTTGACGCTGCCGGTAAAACACTTGGGAAAGTGACCTATCCCTTTGTATGCAATCACCTTGAATGTGTCCTGCGCGCCGATGATCTTCGGGATCAGAATGTCGAGCGCCTTCTTGCCGGACCGATCTTCGACGAGGACCTCAAAGTGCATCCGCTCACCTCGCGTCAAGATAGTCGCTGTACCAGAGGCCGCCCAGCGGCAGCCCCTCCTCGACCAGGTTCCTGACGAGAGGATCGTCGCTCGCCCGCCGGACTTTCGAGAAACCGTCCGCCTCCTTCTCCAGGATCCAGACCTCTTCCGGGTCGAGCGCGTCCACGAAATAGGGCTGATGCGTCGTGACGAAGACCTGCGAGCCGCCTCCCGGCCCGCTGGCGTGTTCGCGGAACTCGTCGGCCAGCGTCTCCAGCAGCTTGTGATACAGACCGTTCTCAGGCTTCTCGATGCAGAGAAACGGCGGCGGGGTCGGGTCCTCGAGCAGCAACAGGTAGGCGAAGACCTTCAGCGTCCCGTCCGACATCTGCTGGGCATAGAAAGGGTCTTCAAAGCCCCTGTCGTTGAAGCGGAGCAGCAAACGGCCGTCGCTGGTCTTCTCGGTATCGATCCGGTCGATGCCGGGTATCCTCTCGGCAATCCTTTCGAGAACTGCCTTGAACTGCTGCGGATGCTCACGTTCCATGAACTGGACGACGTTGCCCAGGTTGTCGCCCTGGACGTTGAGATGCGGTTGCGGACCGGCCAGCGGCAGGCCGCGCGCCGCGTCCGGCGTGAAATAGCTGAGATGCCACCCCTCGATGAAACGGCGGAAAGCGGAAATGCGCGGGTGCTGTTTTAAGGCGCCCAGCGTGGCAATGCCGAGCCTGCGCCGGTCCTCCAGCTCGATGATCTCCGTCTCGCTCGATTCCTCCGCTGTGACCAACCTGAGCAGCGCCTCAAGGTCGAGTCGCTTCTCGCTTTCGTCAATGTCATATCCTGCATCTTCTCCTTTCCATGCTCCGCCCCTGCCAGCCTCGAGCATCAGGAAGGAAAAAGGGTGACCGTAGTCTGCGCCCTTTCGTCTTTGCCGCAGCCGTTCCCGCAGCACGTAGGGGCGGCCAAACTCGTCCGCGTCAATGGCGACCTCATACGTTATCGGCCGGGCGTTGCCATGTTCCCTGTAATACACCTCGAACTCGATAGGCCCGCTTTCTCCCTGCGACCGTATCCTCCCGAAGCCGCCGCGCCCGCGCGCGTCGCACGCCTCCTCGACACCGGATTTGAGGGCATCGAACAGGAAACCGAAGGCGTCGAACAGGGCGCTCTTGCCGACCCCGTTCTTGCCGATAACCGCCGTCAGGTCGTCAAGAGGCTCGTATTTCCATTGATTCCACAAGCGGCCCAGGGTCACATCCTTGAGCACCTTGAAATTCCTTACCCTGAACCCCTGTATCCTGGCCATTTTGCAGTCCCCGTTTGCTATTTGGTCGCCCGCCCGCTACGCAAACTCAAAAAGGGGTACAGCGGCCGAGGGAAGACGTCCATCCTGCAGCAACGTCTCGATTCGGCGTACCGTCTCCGGGGCCAGGAGCGCATCCCCACAGACTGAACAGAGTTCGGCCGGCACGTGGTCGATGACAACAACCTGGCCGCGGTGGCGCACAGTCTGCATCACTTCGCCCCTTTCATATTTGCCGGGACATCCTTCGATACTGCAGTTCATGTCGAAAGGCTCCTTCGGCGCGGCGTCACCCATTGGGGCAACTTAGGTTCATAGACCGTAATGATGATGAGCGTAGGCCGGGCCCTCCCGTCGCGGTCATCCCATTGACCAGGCAGCAGGCGCCCCTGCGATGACGCGGGTAGTCCTCCAGAATCTGCCCGCTGGCAATCGCTTCAACTATCTCATCAAGCGTACAGTCCTCCTCGGCCATCTCCTGCAGAGCGTGCTGCGTCAAACGGACGTTTTGGTCGCGCACCTGCTTCAGAATTCGTTCCAGCATCGCCTATCTTAGAGGGCGTTTGAAAATTCGCCCTAGTTGCCATCCTGATCGATTTAGCGACCGTATCCGTCTAAATTTCCGGTGAAATCCGCGTTCTCGTCGCAGGAATCAAGCAGACTTCACTAGGTCGGACACTGCTATTGACCTGCCCCCGATGTTTGTACCACCCGTTATGTTAGTCCGGCAGGCACGGGGACAGGGTCGGCCGGCAAGAGGGCCTCAGGGGCCGGCGGCCGGTAGCCCAGCGAGCTGTGCGGCCTGACCTAGTTGTAGGTCCGCCTGTAACGCTCCGTCAGCACACGCACCTCCAGCAACGTATAGAAGACCTCCCTGTCCAGCAGTTCGTCCCTCAACTTTCCGTTGAAACTCTCGATGTAGAGCGTCCTGGCTCCTACCCGTCCAAGCCACTCGCGCACAGCCTGGGCCGTAAACTCCGGCCCGTTGTCCGAGCGAATATGGTCGGGCACGCCTCTCGTCACCATCAATTCGGCCAGCGCCTCTATCACATCGGCAGACCGTATGCTGCG
>DAOUHX010000087.1:0-17888 GCA_034428395.1 Caldilineaceae bacterium | reverse complement strand
ATCGAGTGCATCGCGCAGGCCGTCGCCCAGGACGTTGAACGCCAGCACGGTGATGACGATCATCAGGCCGGGAAAGAACGAAATATGGGGAAAGCGCAGAATCGAGTCGCGGCCGTCGGCCAGTGTGCGGCCCCACGAGGGCTCCGGCGGACGGATGCCGAGACCCAGGAATGAGAGCGCCGACTCCAAAATAATGATGCCCCCGATGCCCAGCGTTGCCAAAACGATAATCGGGCCCATCACGTTGGGTAGCAGATGGCGCCAGATGATGCGCCAGTCGCGCACGCCGACGGCGCGGGCCGCGGTGACAAAATCGGTCGCCTTGAGAGACATGACATCGGCGCGCACGACGCGGGCGAAGCGCGCCCAGCCGGTCACGCCGATTACAAGGATGGTCGTGGTGAGGCTCGGCCCCATGACCGCGGCCAGCACGACCAGCAGCGCGATGATGGGAATGGCCATCAGCGTGTCGATCACCCTTGAAATCAGCAAATCCACCCAGCTGCCGAAGAAGCCGGCGACCGCGCCCACCACCACGCCGATCGTAACCGCGATGCCGGTCGCGATCAGCCCGACCAGCAGGGCGACGCGCGTGCCGAAGATTACGCGGCTGAGCAAATCGCGCCCCAGATGATCGAAGCCGAAAGGATGGGCCGCGGTGGGACTGCCGCCGCGCATGCCCCTGAAGACATCCTCGATCGGATCGTGCGGGGACAGCAGGGGCGCGAAGACCGCCAAAAGCACCAGCAGCAGGACTATGGTCATCCCGCCGACGGCGATACGGTTGGCGCGAAAGCGGCGCCAGGCCTGGCTCCACTCGGAGCGGCGGGCGGTCTCTGCGATTAGTTGGATGTTTGCCCCGGCAGTTGCAGAGGAGGTCATCTGTGGAATCGCGTCAGTGCAAACTACCCGATACGGATACGCGGGTCGATGATGGCGTAGGTCAGGTCTGTCAGCAGGTTCACCGCCACGACCAGCACGGCCAGTATCACGACCAGCGATTGCACGACCTGGTAGTCGAGGCGGAAGACCGAATCGGTGAAAAGGCGGCCAATGCCAGGCAGGGCGAAGACGGTCTCGACCACGATTGTGCCGCTCAGTATAAACGCGATGCGAAATCCGATCACCGTCACCACGGGCAGCAGCGCGTTGCGCACCGCGTGGCGGACAAGCACCGTCATGTTTGGCAGGCCCTTAGCGTAGGCGGTACGGACGTAGTCCTGCCCGAGCACCTCAAGCGTTGACGCGCGCATGACACGCGTCAGGACAGCCATTTGCTCCGTCGTCAGCACCAGCACCGGCAGGATATAGCCCTGCCAAGAACGCAGTCCGAAGGGCGGGACGCGGCCGATCAGCGGCAGTTCGCCGAACCAGCGCGGCACGTAGAGCGCGAAGAGCACGATCAGCATCAGGCCCAGCCAGAAGTTGGGCAGCGCCACGCCGAGCGTCGAACCTACGGCGGTGCCGTAGTCGAATGGTGAGTTGCGCCGCACGCCGGCGACGATGCCGGCCGGAATCGCCACCGCCAGTGCCAGTGCCAGCGAGATGACGTTCAGCCTGGCGGTCACCGGAATCGCTTCGAAGATCATCTGCCGCACGGGAATGCCGGTCCGGATCAGGGATTCGCCGAAGTCGCCGCGCAGCAGATTCCAGCCCCAGAGCAGGTACTGCTCGTGGTATGGCCGGTCCAGCCCCCAGCGCCGCCGGATGGCCTCGATCTGCTCCTGGCTGATGCGGATTTCGCCTTCACCCAGCAGGAGATAGGCCGGGTCGCCGGGCATCAGGCGCATGACGACGAAGGTGATCACGCTGATCAGCACGATCACGACGAGGCCCTGGAGAATGCGGCGGACGATGTAGGGAATCATGGGAGTGGATAGTGGATAGTGGACAGAAACGCGGCTGTCCACTATCCACGCGCCATTGCGGCGATCCTTACTCTTCAATCCACCATTTGTAGGCCTGCTGGTACATGGAGCTGTTCTTGGGGCTTTCGGGAAGGCCCTTGATGCGGCTGTTGAAGACGTTCATCCACTCGTCGAACTGCAGATTGAGGACCGGCTGCTCTTCGACGAAGATCTCCTGGATCTCGTGGTAGTAGGGCTCGCGCTCCGCGTAGGAGACGACCTTGAGCCCGCCTTCTATCAGCTCGTCCATGCGGGCGTGGTTGAGCTGGGCGAAGTTGTTGCCGCCGGTCGAGTGGAGCGTGCTGAACGGGTCGGGCTCGACCGCGGTCCCGTAGGTCCAGTTGTAGAGCGAGGCGTCCATCGTACCTTCGCGCATGCCCTGGAGGATGGTGGCGACCGGCGCTTCTTCCAACTGCACGTCGATGCCGACGTCGGCGAACATCAGCTGCGCCAGCTCGGCGATGGGGCGGCGGGCCTGGTCGCCGGTGATCGTCGTGATGGTGAAGGAGAGCTTGGTGCCGTCCTTTTCGCGGATGCCGTCGCTGCCGGCGGCCCATCCGGCGCCGTCGAGCAGCGCCATCGCCTCCTGCGGGTTGAAGTCGTACTGCTTCAGCCCGGTGTGATGATAGGGGCTGGCCGGCGTGAGGTTGGAGTGGGAGACCTGGGCGGCGCCGTTCCACAGATCGTCGATTATGCGCTGTCGGTCGAGCGCGTACATCATCGCCTGGCGCACCTCTTTCTGCGCCAGCTGGGGGATGCTGTTGTTGAGCGGGAAATGCTTAATCGAGTTGGCGAGCGTGCGGAAATTGACGAAGTCCGGCTCGGACTCGAGGTAGATGCTGTCCTCGACCAGAAGGGGCCATACGGCCGAGTCGGCCTCGCCGGTCTGGAGGGCGATCATGCGTACGGAAGGCTCGGGTACGATGTCTTCGCGCAGCACGTCGATGTTGGGCCGGCCGCGGAAGTGGTCGTCGAAGGCCTCCAGCTCGGTGAACTCGGCCGGGCGCCACTCCTTGAGCTTGTAGGGGCCAGTGCCGATCGGCGCGGTGCGGTATGTATCTTCGCCCACCTCGGCGTGGTAGGCCGACTGCAGAATCGGCACGGTTGCCCAGGATGTAAGCGAGGCTGCGTTGACATCGTCCATATTGACCTGGACGGTGTACTTGTCGGCGGCTTCGACCGAACCGATGCCGGTGAACCTGCCGACGATGGGCGCGCCGTTGTCGGGATTGCGGTAGTAGTTGTAGGTATAGGCAACGTCGTCCGCGGTGAGCTCGGTGCCGTCGTGGAAGAGGACGCCTTCATGCAGCTTGAACATGTAGGTAAGGCCGTCGGCGGAGACGTCGACAGACTCCGCAAGGACAAGCTCCGACTCGTTGTTCTCGTCGACGGTCACGAGAGGATTGTGGATGTTGATGATCATGACCCAGTGGACGGTGGGGCCGACATCTGCGGGGCTGAGTCCGGCTACTTCCTGGTGGCCCACCCAGACCATGGTGCCGCCCTGCTTGGGGCCGCTCATATCGGCTGCCGGCGCCTCGGCCGGCGCTTCATCCGGTGCAGCCTCTCCGCCGCTGCCGGCGGGCGCGGGCGCGCAGGCAACCAGCAGCGCGGCCGAGCCGGTCAGCGCAGAGTAGCGCAGAAAGTCGCGTCTTGTCATCGGGAGCTTCGGTCTCATGTGCGGTAATCCTTTCACTGTTGGGAAGTTGTACAACGAAGAGAAGCGGGCGTGAGGTTCTCGCTATGGTCGGCAAAGCGAAAACCTTGACGCCTTTTGTCAGCTCTGGCAAGGGGGACCGAAGTGGCCTGCCGAGTTGAACTGGGGTGAGTATAAACAGAGAAGTGGTGACTGTCAAAAAACTTGTGAATTCACGCTGCCGGCGGCGGGCCGGCGTACGGAGCGGTGTTGTCGGACTGTGTCAGCGGGAGAAAAGCACCAATCCGGGCAGCCATCGACTCGGTTGTGGTGAAGTTGCCGGGATAATCAGGTGACAGATGCGGTGTGCCGTTAATGTGATAGAATGTCGGTGCGCGATCAGCACCAACAGAGCAGCAGTGAGGAACTGAAATGTCGGAGGACGCGAGGTTCATCCGCACTCTTCGACTTCGAAATCTGTTGTCCTTCGGTCCGGATTCGGGTCCGATTGAGCTTGGCGCGCTGAATGTACTGATAGGGCCGAATGGATCGGGCAAGTCTAATCTGATTGAGGCCATCGATCTTTTGCGCGCCTCGGCGACCGATATGGTTGCCCTGCTGCGTACGGGAGGGGGAACGGCGGAGTGGCTGTGGAAGGGCGCTGAACACAGACCTGACGCGCAAGTAGACGCTACGCTTTCATATTCCAAAGCGGATACCCCGTTACGCCACAAAATATCCTTTACGGCGGTCAGGCAGCGCTTCTCCTTGATCGAGGAAGTAATCAGCAACGGCCATGGGTTGGCAAGAGACGGCGGACTGCAGTTCTTCTCCAATAGCTCCGCAAATGGGTATTCTGACCTCTTTGTTTTCCAAACAGGTAGCAATGGAGAAAAGACCGATGACGCGCAACCCAGGCAACGCCGACGTGTGGAACTTACCGCCAACCAGTCAGTGCTCTCGCAACTCCGGGACCCGGGTCAATATCCAGAGATAACTTATCTGGGAGACGTATACAAGCAGCTCAAGCTCTACCGCAATTGGGGCACGGGACCCCATTCAGCGCTTCGCAAACCCGTGGCGGTGGATCAGCCCAACGATTTTCTGGCTGAAGATGCGAGTAACATTGCGCTCGTGCTCAATAGTCTGGATCTTGAAGGGGAAACCAGAAGTAGCCTCATTCATCTCCTCGGACGCTGCTACGACCAGTTCGAAAGATATTCTACCCGCGTAGAAATGGGTACGGTGCAGGTCTTCTTCCACGAAAAAAACCTGCTTCGGCCAATTTCTTCTGCGCGGCTCTCGGATGGAACCTTGCGATTTCTATGCCTGGCTTCCATCCTTTGCCACCCTTCTCCTCCGCCTCTAATATGTATAGAAGAGCCGGAACTAGGGCTGCACCCAGATATCCTGCCGACCATCGCTGACATGCTGATAGAAGCATCGCAACGAACACAGATTATCATTACCACCCACTCTGATATTCTGGTCGATGCGCTGTCTAACATCCCTGAGGCTGTGCTTGTGTGCGAGAATGAGAGCAACGCGACAACGGTACGCAGGCTCGACCCGGATCGCTTACGCGAATGGCTCCAAGAATACTCTTTGGGCGACCTGTGGCGTAGCGGTGAGCTGGGGGGCAACCGTTGGTGAGGGTGAAAGTGTATGTGGAGGGTGGAGGTCAGGGAAGACTGAGGGCGGCTTGCCGTGAAGGGTTTTCCAGCTTTTTCGAGAAAGCTGGTCTAGCGGGTCGTATGCCCAGTATTGTTGCTTGCGGAAGTAGGGATGATACTCTGAAACGATTTCGAATCGCATCGAGAAGAGCAGGGTCCGAGGAGATACCGCTTCTGCTGGTCGATAGCGAAGAATCAGTCCCGATCAACAGGACGTCGTGGCAGCACCTACGCACACGCGATGGCTGGGAACGCCCCGAGAACGCTCGAAACGAGCAGGGGCACTTGATGGTGCAATGTATGGAATCCTGGTTTCTAGCGGATGTTTCGGCGCTGGAAAGTTTTTTTGGAGCGGGATTCAGGTCAGCGTCGCTCTCTAGACGAGGTGACATCGAAAACATCCCTAAAGGAGATGTCTTCGACCAATTGACTCTAGCCAGTCGAAACAGCCGGAAGGGTACTTACCATAAGGGAAGCCATTCCCTTGAAATTCTGGCGAACATCGACCCAGCGAAGGTGGTCCACTGTTCACCGTTCGCCAAGCGGTTGGTGGAAGCTCTAAAGGAACACCTAATTCCCTTTTGATCGCGACAGCGACTCGACACTCATTGACTATACGAAGGCAAGAGCCATGAACAACACACAGACCGTAACCGTCCCCGCCCGCGCTTGGTTCGGCGACGACGAGCGCAGGCTCACCTTCCCCGCCGGCTGGAATCTCCACATCTGCGCCAGTCAGGGCGCGCCCCCGCTCGATTCAACGCAGATCGCGGCCGCGTTCGAGAATCCGATCGGCACGCCGCGCATCCGCGACGCGGCCAGGGGTCGCGCCAGCGCGGCAATTGTCGTCGACGATCTGGGCCGGCCGACGCCGGCGGCAGTGATGCTGCCCTACGTGTTGGAAGAGCTGGCCGCGGCCGGCGTGCCCAAATCGGAGACGGCGATCGTTGTCGGCTGCGGTTCGCACCGGCCGCTGACAGAAGAGGAGATGGCACTGAAGGTGGGCGCTGAGGTGGCGGCCGCCTACACGACCGCCTCCCACGACTTCATGGCCGGAGACCTGGTCGGCTATGGCAGCCTGGACGACGGCACGCCGATCTATATCAACCGGATTGTGGCCGAGGCGGAGTTCAAAATCTGCGTGGGCGGCATCTATCCGCATAGCGCGGTCGGATTCGGCGGCGGCGCGAAACTGATCCTGCCGGGCGTCTCCGGATTCGCCACGATCCATCACTTTCACAGATTCTCGGCCAGGCGGGGGCACGGCAACATCGAGAGGCAGAAACCGGAGCAAGGGGAAGCCAGCGACGCGCCGCTGATTGACGGCGGCATGCGCGATCACCGCGACGTCTCCGAGGACGTTGCGCGCCGTATCGGGCTGGACACGATCGTCAACTGCGTGCTGACCGACCGCAGGCAGATCGCCGGGCTCTTCGTTGGAGACTTTGTCGAAGCCCACCGGGCCGGCGCCCGCTGCGCGCAGCGCGTCTACGCGACGCACATCCCGAACAGGCTGCGGCAGGAGGCCGACCTGCTGGTCTGCAACGCATACCCGTTGGACGCGGACCCGATCCAGGGCGACAAGGCGCTCTGGGCGGCGCCCTACTTCGAGCGGGAACCGTACCGAATCATCCTGAACGCGGCCAGCGACGGCTTCTCCTACCACGGCGGGGGTCTGCAACTGCCCTGGTCGCGCTACCTGAAGCAGAGAGCCGAAAACGGCGCCACGCCCGACCCTGAGGCGGTTGTCGACGGGCGCGGAAGCCTGCTCGTCCTCTCAGAGAAGTTTCTTGCCGCGGAGTTTGCGCCGCGCCATAAAGGCGGGGTGCTCTTCCGCTACTGGGAGGCGATCATCGATCAGCTGGGGGCCAAACTGCCGGCGGACGCGACCGTCGCGGTCTTCCCCAACGCCTCGATTCAACTTCTTGCGAGAGAAGAGCCTGTCGCGGTGCCGGAAACGGCGGGGGGCAGTGGGTAGTGGATAGTGGATAGTGGGCGGTGCGGCTATCTGCCATCCGCGAATTGACGGCAGGCTTAACAGCAGCCGCACCGCCCAGCCGGGCGTGGGATCAGTTCCAGTACTTGTCGACGTAATGTTGTATGCGTTCGCGCATGAAGGTTGACGAGGCGACCGCGCGGTCGGGCAAGTAGGCGAAGACCTGGCTGGTCATGATGCCGTCGAAGCCGACTTCGGCCAGGGTCTTGAAGAAGACGTCCCAGTCGATTTCACCCTCGCCGATGTCGAGATGCTGATGGATGCGCGTGGTTGAGCCGGGGGGGTTCATCACGTAGCGCCAGCCGTCCTTGTGGTTGAAGGTATCGGCGACGTGGACGTGGGCCAGCACGGGCGCGGCGTAGCGGATCATGGCTGCCATGTCGTCGCCCAGGTAGTAGGTGTGCGGCGCGCAGTAGAGGTATTTCACCACCGGCGACCCGATGGCCTGAATGATGTCCACGGCCAGGTTGTTGTCCTCGATGAAATCGTCAGGGTGTGCTTCGATGTGCAGCGGCAACCCCTCGCGCTCGAAGATCGGCACCAGCTCCTCCATCGACTTCCAGAAGGCGGTCTCGCACTCCTCGGCCATCTCCGGCCCGACGCGGAAGTTGGAGCGCTGGGGCGAAGGCCCGCGATCCAGGATCGAGTTCACCGTCTGGCACTCCAGCTCGACCGCAATCTCGATCGCCCGTTTCCAATAGCGGACGGCCGCCTCGCGCTCGTCTTCCAGCGGACTGGCCCAACGGTAGGTGACCAGCATCGAAGCAAGCTCGACGCCGGCATCGCGCAGCGCATGCTTAAATTCGCGGATGCGGTCGGCATTGGCGCGCGGCGGGTGATATTCGGGTATGAATTCGTCGCGCGAACAGAGCTCGAGATACTCATAACCCAGTTTGGCCGCCATATAGGGGATCTCCGGCATTGAGAGATCGGAATGCACGAGTGGGTCCAATGTGATCTTCATCAGGTCTACCCCTTTGCATGTTCAAGTGATGAAACGAATCCGGGACGGGCCCGCTCTAGGGCACGATCATGACTTTGCTGGACTCAGCCTGGCCTGCGCCGAGTTCGAGCGCCTGGTTGACCTCTTCCAAGGGGAAGCGGTGCGTGATCACCTTGGCGAAATCGACGACGCGGCGCGACATCAGTTCAAGTGGCTTGGCGAAGACGAAGCCGCTGCCGTCGGAACCGGCCATCGTCACCTCTTTGAAAACAAATTTGTCCAACTCAAGCGACACCGTGCTCTTCGCCCTGATGCCGATGATGACGATTCGCCCGCGAAAGCCGACAACATCCAGCGTCGACGCGCGCGCGGCTTCATTGCCCGAACATTCGACCACGAGAGACGCGCCCTTGCCCTGCGTGAAGGCCAACACCTGTTCCTCCAGAGTGCCCTCCAGAGGATCGATGGCAGCGTCCGCGCCCAGCTCCTGCGCCATGTCGCGGCGATGGGGATGCGGCTCGACCATAACCACCGGTGCGCCCGCGGCCTTGCAGGTCAGCAGAGTCAGCATTCCGATAGGGCCGCCGCCGAAGATAACGACCCGGTCGTGGGGCAACACGCCGCCCGCCGTTTCCCAGACGCCGTGATAGCCGATCGAGACCGGCTCGACCAGGGCGGCCTCTTCGTAGCTCAGATTGTCGGGGATTTTGTGAAGACGAGGCTCCTTTGCCGTGCAGTATTCGGCCATTCCGCCCGGCGTCTGCCAGCTGAATCCGTAATATTTGACATTGAGGCAGGAAACCGGCGGCAGGCCCCCTTTGCAGTTGGCGCAGACGCCGCAGGTCTCGGCGACTTCGCCGACGACGCGGTCGCCAACCGCGAACTTCGTGACCTCGCTGCCGGTCTCTACGATCTCGCCGGCCCACTCGTGGCCGGGAACAAAAGGGAAGGTGCCCTCCAGGTTGGTGCCGCGCCACATGTTCACATCGGTGGCGCAGACGCCGCAGGCCGCGACGCGCACGAGGACCTCGTCCGCGGCCGGACTCGGGACAGGCAACTCCTCTATTCTCAAGTCGTCGACATTCCGCAAGATCGCCGCTTTCATCACTGTGCCTCCTCAAACGCGATGCTGCACTTTAGGACAAGGGGGACTTGCCGGCAGAGTCTACTTCGATAGCCGCTCCAGAACATTGTACGAAATCTGCTCGACGACCTTATCCCCGCCGCGCAGACCCTCGGACCAGTCGGTGCAGCCTGTGGTGAAAACGGTGCCGCCGCGCGTGTAGGTGCCGACCACAGCCGCGCCCGGCTGCGGAAGCTTTCGGGTCGACCCTTCACCCCACATCGCCAGCGGAACCAGGGTGAGCGAGTTGTCTGCTGCGGTCAGGGCAGCCGGCGCGGTGGCTAGAATCTCGAAGCCCTCGGGCGTGCCGTCATTGTACGTGGGTACGGGCAGTCCGTCCTGCCAGTCGATCTCGCAGCCGTCGCACTCGTAGCCGACGATCTTATCTTTGGCGCCCAGGAGATCGCCGCGCTCCAGTCCGGTTTCGGCGAATACCCAGTGGTCCGGCCGGTGGACCGTGTAGGCACCCTCGCTGTCTTGGAACTGGTCGAAGAAGCGGTGATAACCGCCGTAAGCGAAGCAGACACCGGTCAGTTGGTTCTCGGGCCGGTTGACCAGGCGGTGGCTCCAGATCGTGCTGAGCAGGCCATGGTTGCCTTCGGCGTAGACCGGGTCCTGCTCGTAGTCCTCCTTCCAACAGACAAGGTCGCGGCCCTCCTCCACGAAGCGCACCTGCCACCAGACGTTGTTGCCGCTGAAAAAGGCGGCATTGCCTCCGGCGGCGATGAAGGCCTCCAGGCTGTCGCGCATGGGCGAGGACCAGTATTCGTCGTGGCCGACGCTGAGGACCAGGCGGTAGTTTTCGAGCATCTCAGGATGGAACTCAAGATCGCCGTTTACGGCGTAGTCGAGGCGGAAACCGGCCCGCTCGGCCCAGGCGACGAACGGCTGCTGCCAGTGGTGCCAGCAACTCTCCCAGACCGTGTAGCCATCATAGATTCGCAGACGCGAACCCTCGCGCCGAATCGCGTAGATCCCGCCGGGATCGTGGATATGCCAAAGCCGGCCCGGCTCTTCGACCGTCATGGCGATGTGGCGCGTGAGTGGGAATCCGTGCGCTGAGAACTCGCTCTGCAGCCGGTCCTCTACAACCCGCTCATTCAGCTTGTCGGCGTATGCCGTTTCCACATCGAACAGGAACAGGCTCTCGTCCAGACGGAAACCGGCGAAGGGGCGCGCGAAGGAAAGTCGCCGCGCCGGACCGTCGGGGCCGCTGTAGAAAGTATAGCCACCCCAGGTGTTGTAGGCGCAATCGGTGTTGGTGGTCAGCTGCAGCAGGATCGAGGTGTCGCGCCCCGGATGCGCCGACCTGACGACAAAGGACAGCTCTCCGATCGCGGTGCGGCCATCGGCGGCGGAGGCATGGAGCATGGCGCTGTAGTAACCGGACTGCCAGTCCTGGGGGACCGACAATTGGAGGGCGAGAGGCCAGCCGCAGCCGTACGACGAGGCGTTTTCCGGCGTCGGATAGTCGCGGCCTTCCAGACCGGCGCGGCGCCAGACCGGCTCCCGCGTCGCGCCGACGCGGGCGATTTCGATGTCGTAGGATGACGCATTGGTGGAGATGTGGAAGCCGATCTCTTCACCTGGTTGAACGCTCAAGCGGTCGGCGTAGCCTTCGATTTTCAGCAAGGCGGTCTCCTCTCAGATGCCGTACAGAAGACGCCGGTCGACCGAACTGGGCTGGCGTCAGGGGCGTCTCGTACTCTCGACTTCGATTCGGCCAATGGTCAAATTATATATTATTAATTTCAAGAGACTTCAGGCTTCGGTCAAGGGGATTTCAACATATCCGCCACCCAAACGCAAACAGGCCGAAACGGCCGTGATTCGTGACTCGTGATTCGTGATTCGAACTGCGGGAGCCGCGCACGCACGCTGGCGTCGGCACGGCTGGCTTTGACGCGGCAGCCGGGGACGCGCAGGCATGGTGGCATAGTCTCCCGGTCGCGGACACACCAGCTGGGGACGAGCACGCACGGTGGCATACACAGGGGGGCGTTGCGGGGGGAGTCCCCCCGCACGAGGGAGGGCCGGGACGGCCCGACCGTCCAGAACGGCCGTGACTCGTGATTCGTGATTCGAACTGCGGGAGCCGCGCACGCACGCTGGCGTCGGCACGGCTGGCTTTGACACGGCGGCCGGGGACGCGCACTCACGGTGGCATTACTTCCCGGTCGCGGACACACCAGCTGGGGACGAGCACGCACGGTGGCATCGCTCAGGGGGGCGTTGCGGGGGGAGTCCCCCCGCACGAGGGAGGGCCGGGACGGCCCGACCGTAGCAACGGCAGCGGCCGGTGGTCAGTGGTCAGGTAGTGCAGGGAACGGTTGTGGCTCTCTTTCTGCTCGGGGTATGGAAATCCGTACCGCAATTGTGGGGTGCAGCGGGTCTGAGGACTCGTTGACACGGCAACCACTGTCGCATACAATGCAGACCTGAATGGGCCGCCATGCCCATGGCCACGCCCCGTTTCCATCACAGCCTGCGACCGGGTTCAAACCAGAGCCGCCGGAAAGGATGATTGGAACCGTGGATTTGCCCCGTTCGAATGCCGAATTGAGCAGCGAGTACGACCTGTTCTGCCGCGCGCGGCTGGGGGACCCGTATCCACTCTTCCACCAACTGCGGCAGGAGTCTCCCGTACACTGGTGCGCGCCGCTCGACTGCTGGCTGGTGACCCGCTATGACGATGTGCTGGCGGGCCACGCCGACCCGCGGCTCTCCTCGGACAAGATGCAGGTGAAGATGAAGCAGCTTCCCCCTTCGCTGCGAAAGAAGGTGGAGAGGCTCGGCCGGCATCTGTCGATGTGGGTCTCGCACACCGACCCGCCCGACCATACGCGCCTGCGGCGGCTGGTCCACCTGGCCTTTACGCCGGCGGTCGTGGCGGGCATGCGTCCGCGTATCCAGGATATCGTGGACGGGCTCATCGACAGGGCCGAGACACAGGGGCGGATGGACGTGATCGCCGATTTCGCCTACCCGTTGCCGGTTACCGTCGTGTGTGAGCTGCTCGGCATCCCGCCGCAGGACGTTACGCAGTTCACGCAGTGGGTCGAAGACATCGTCGCCTTCATCGATGGCAGCGAACTCGAGATTCCCAACGTCGCCGAGCGGTCGCTGCAAAGCCTGCTCGAACTCACCGATTACTTCCACGAGATCGCAGAGGAGCGCCAGCGCAGCCCGCGCGACGACATGATCAGCGCCCTCGTCGCTGTCGAGGAAGAGGGCAACAGGCTCAGCGCCGACGAGCTGTTCGCCATGTGCGTGCAGATGCTCGTCGGCGGACATGACACGACGACGGGCCTGATCGGCAACGGCATGCTGGCGCTCCTGCAGAATCCAGCCGAATGCGAAAAGCTCAAGGCCAACCCCGCCCTGATCGACTCCGCGGTGGAAGAGTTCCTTCGCTACGAAAGCCCGGGGCCGCGCGACACCCGCCTGGCGCTGGAAGACCTGGAGATCGGCGGTCAGCAGGTGCGCGCGGGACAGGCCGTGGTCCTGATGCTGGCTGCGGCCAACCGCGACCCGGAGCAGTTCCCCGATCCGGACCGGCTCGACATTTGCCGCCAGCCGAACAAGCACGTGGCCTTTGGCTGGGGCATCCATTTCTGTCTTGGCGCGCCGCTGGCCCGCCTGATGGGTGAAATCGCCGTGAACACTTTATTGCGCCGCCTGCCGGGGATTCGCTTCGCCGACAGCAGCTGGCGCCAAAACCCGCCCTGGCGCGAAACGGCTGGTCTGCGCATGGTGAAGTCGTTGCCGGTCGTCTATTAGCGAGAATCGGGCCATACCCGCCACAAAGAGGAGATTGCTATGAAGATTGGCCTGTTTACAGATGGCATCCAGGCTCCGTTCACTGAGGCGCTCGACTGGATCGTCGAGCATGGAATCGAGGCGGTCGAGATCGGCACGGGCAACTTTTCGCCCGCCCAGCACTGCAACCTGGATGAGCTGCTGGAGAGCGAAGATGCGCGCAAGAGGTTCCTGGACGCAATCGAAAGCCGCGGCCTGATGCTAAGCGCGCTCAACTGCAACGGCAACCTGCTCGACCCGCATCCTGAGCGGGGCCCCAGTTCGCAGGAGGTCTACCACAAGACGGTGCAGCTGGCGCACAAGCTTGGGCTGGATACGATCGTGACGATGAGCGGCTGCCCCGGCGACCCGAGCGGTTCGCCCTATCCCAGCTGGCCGATCCATCCGCAACAGCCGGAGTTTGCCGAGACCGATCGCTGGCAGTGGGATGAGGTGGTCACACCTTTCTGGGAGAAGGCCGGACCGTTTGCGGCCGACCACGGCGTGAAGGTCGCGATCGAGCTCCATCCCGGCCAGATTGCCTTCAACCCGCGCACGATGTTTCGTTTGCGCGAGATTGCCGGGCCGAGCGTGGGCGTCAACCTCGACCCGAGCCACTTTTTCTACCAGGGCATCGACCCGCTCGTCGTCATCCCTGCGTTCGGCGAGGGCTTCGTCTTCCACGTACACGCCAAGGACACGCGCCTTAACCCGCAGGAGATGGCCCTCAACGGCGGGCTGGACATTCGGCCAATGGAAGTTATTGGCGAGCGGGCGTGGGACTATCGCACGCTGGGCTACGGCCACGGCGAGGTGTGGTGGCGCGACTTTGTCAGCGCGCTGCGTCTTGTCGGCTACGACGGTGCGCTGAGCATCGAACACGAGGACCCGATTATGAGCGCCGCGGAGGGGATCATCAAGAGCGTGCAGTTCCTCGATCCGATCATTTTGCGCACGCAGCCGGAATAGAGGTGGTCCTGTCATGGCGATGCGAGCGTTGAGCGTCGTCGCACCCAATCAGGTTGAGGTGGTCGAGCGGGCGGTGCCGGAGGTCGGCGACGGCGACGCGCTGGTCAGGATTGCGGCAGCCACGATCTGCCACACCGATCACTACATTCTGGCGGGCGGGATCCCCGGTTTGAGCTATCCGGTCACGCCGGGGCACGAGTTCAGCGGCGTGGTCGAGGAAGTTGGCGCCGGCGTCACCCAGGTCAAACCCGGCGCCCGCGTTGCTGTCGAGACCTACCTGTCCTGCGGCGCCTGTCGACACTGCCGCCGCGGGCGCATCAACCTGTGCGCAGACCTGCAGGAGATGGGCTTTCAGCTTCCCGGCGGATTCGGCCAGTACATCGTTGCCCCGGCTGCGAAGCTGCATCCTATCGAAGACAGTTTCTCGCTGGAAGAGGCGGCGATGACCGAGCCGTCAGCAAACGCGCACGCGGTCGTCCGGCGGGGGGGCATCGAAGCGGGCCAAAGCGTCGTCGTGATCGGCCCGGGACCGATCGGCCTGCTCGTGATGCAATTTGCCAGGCTGCGTAACCCCGGCCGGCTGATCCTAGTCGGGCTGCCGCGTGACGAAGATCGATTGGCGGTGGGCAAGCGGCTTGGCGCGACGGATACGGTCGCATTGCCGGCTGACGCGGCCGAGGAGAGAGTCCTCGAATTGACCGACGGGCTGGGCGCCGACCGCGTGTTGCAGTGCGCGGGTTCGACGCGTGCGGCCGAGCTTGCGCTGGCCGTCGCGGGCGTGAACGCGACGATCGTCATCGAGGGCGGCGGCGATACCATTCCTCTTGCGCTCAACGGGCTGATCCAGAAACAGCTGACGGTACGCGGCATGTGCGGCTGGAGTTTTCCCGACTTTGCCGCGGCATTGCAGATCAACCAGTCTGGCCGAATCGAGCTGCGGGCGCTGCTGACGCATCGCTTCGCGCTGGAGGAACATGCGGCGGCGTTCGAAGTGACCGGCCAATACCGCGACGGCGTGATCAAGGCAGCGTTCGTTCCCTAAGAGAGCTGAAGCATCATGCTGATACAACAGAAGCCCAAGAAGGCCGAAGGCTACCGCAAACCGCCGCCCAAGCGTCCCCCGCCGGGGACACCACAGCCGCCTGCCTTTGTTCCCAGGGGAGAGGACAAACGGAAGGGAGTACTCTTCGCCCCGGAAGTTCACAGGGCGCTGAAGCAGGGGGTCGAAACCATGACCGCGCCCATGGCGGCGACGCTGGGGCCGTTGAGTCGGACCGTGGCCATCGCTTCGTTGAGCAGCAACAATGCCGCCCCAGAACTGCTGCGCGATGCGGCCACGATCGCACGGCGGATGATCGAGATCCCCAATCGTTATGCAAACACCGGCGCGATGCTGATCCGTCACCTGGCCTGGCACGCACGTGAGACGATGGGGGATGGCAGCGCCACCGCTGCTGTACTGGCGCGGGCGATGATTCTGGAAGGGATGCGCTCTGTGGCGGCCGGCGCCAACCCGGTGACGGTCTGCCGCGGCCTGGAGAATGGCGTTCGCGTGGCGGTCGAGCAGTTGGCGGAGGTTGCGCAGCCGCTTGACGGACAACCAGCCATCGCTGCACTCACCGGCTCAGCGACCGGCGATCCAGCCCTAGCCGAGCTGATCGCCGAAATCTTTGAAATCATTGGCGCGGAAGGGCCGATTGTTGTCGAGGAGTTTACCGGAACGGTCATGGACCGGGAGTACGTCGAAAACGTGCGCTGGGACAGCGGCCTGGCTGACACTGAATTCGTGACCGATGAGGCGCAACATGCTGCGGTGATGATGAATCCCGGCATCGCCCTCGCCGATATGGAGATTTCATCGGCGGCGCAGGTTGTCCCCATTGTGGAGCAGGCCCGCAATGCTCAGGCGGAAAGCCTGGTGATCATCGCGCGCAAAATCGATGGGGAGGCGCTGGGCACGCTCTTGCTCAATTCGAAGAAGGGGCTGCCGATTGCGCCGATCACAGCGCCGGGACTGGTACTGAGCCGTCCGGAAATCCTCAAGGACCTGGCCATTCTTTGCGGTGCGAATTTGATCGACACGGCGGCGGGCCGTCGGTTGGAGGAGTTCCGCATGGAGGATTTTGGCGGCGCGCGGAGGGTAGTCGCCAGGCGGAAGGATTTCACACTGATCAGTCCCAGGGGCAACATACCGATAATTCATAGTCGCATTGCCCAATTGCAGGCGGAATTGGCCGAGGAGAGACCCACAGCCCAACCGGACATGCTGCGGCGGCGCCTGGCCAACATGTCCGGTGGCACGGCGATTCTGAAAATCGGGGCGTTCACCAAGACCGAGGGCCAACTCAAACGGCAATCGGCTGAAGATGCGATCAGAACTGTACGTGCAGCGGTCCAAGAAGGTACCGTGCCAGGCGGCGGCGCGGCCTACCTGGGCTGCGTCCCGTTCCTGGACGACCTGGCGACGAAGACGCGAGACACAGACGAGGCGATGGGGGTTCGCACTGCTGCCGCGGCGTTGACCGCACCATTACGACAGATCGCGTCGAATGCGGGGTATGAAGCGTCGACCGTTGTCGCCAAGGTCGGGGCAGGTGCTCCGGAATGGGGCTTCGACGCTATCTCAGGACGGATTGTCAATATGAGGGCGGCGGGGATCGTCGATCCGGCCAAGGTGTTGCGTCTGGCCCTGGAGATGGCGGTGAGGACGGCGGTGCTGGTCTTGACCACAGAGGCGGTGGTATTGACGAAACGCAAGAGTGTTGAAGACGTGGCCTACAATCCCTGACGCCTGTTTCGATTGCAAGGTGTCAACGAGGGCCGGGCTCGCGCCGGGACAGATTCGACGCGACAAGGGAGGAAGGTAACCCATCAGCCTAACAGGCTACCAGCGAAATCGTTCTCAGCAGACCGGCAGTTGGCACCTGATCAGACGCGATCAGCAGAACAACTGCGTCCTCAGAGTTCGTGTCCTCAATTCACGTCTCCCTCTCACATCGGCTCTCCTATCCTACAGAGCCAGTCAATCGGACTTGTAAGACTATAGCTTTAAGTTGTATTACGGCTTTGAAGGGGCAGTTCAGGCCAGGCAATTCTTGCTTGTTGACAAGAGCTTTCCTTTATATGTAATATATTTATCGACTCTTTAGGGGGCCTTTGCGGGTGGTTGCACTTCAATGGCCGAGCCATCTTCGGAAGGTGGCAGGATTCATGGCTCTCGCGTATCGAAGCGAGGCTGACCATTTGCCGCAAAGACTCGGCCTGAGATGTCGTTGATAGAACACAATGAACTGCAGCTTATCATCGCCGGGAAAGGAGGAGACATCCGAGTTAAGACGCGCAGTCATTCGTACCCGCGCTGCATTGCCGAAGAATCGATCCCTCGACTTCGGAAAGGAGATGATGATGACCCGTAAAGAATTGACCCGGAGAGACTTCCTGCGTGCGTCGGCGGGCGCAGCCGCAGGGATTCTGGCCACCGCCTGCGTGCCGATGCCGACGGCGGTTGAACCCACCACCGAGGAAGTCGGAGAAATCTCCTGGCCGCCCGCACCGGCGGAGATTCGGGTCTCCCACTGGTGGGGAGACTACCTGCGGGACCAAAGTGGGATGATTCCCATCGTTGAAGAGAAAACAGGGCTCAAAGTGCAGGAAGAACATCTCCCGTTTTGGGAAGAAAAGTTTCTGATTGAACTCGTCTCAGGCGTGGCCCCAGACTCCCTCATGGTCGGGCCCGGCATTTATGGGGTTGTCTTTGCCGGCGGCCTGATGGATCCCTTGACCCCCTACATTGAGGCGGCCCAGCTCGACATGAGCAAGTTCGCCGTAGACCAGAGAATTGAC
>DAOUHX010000086.1:0-12855 GCA_034428395.1 Caldilineaceae bacterium | reverse complement strand
TGCACGGAGCTCGCAAGCACGTGGGGATCGAACTGAGAAGGGCACTTCCCGGCCATTGTAACGCGCCATTTCGGTATGTCAAAGGCTCGCGTGCCCGACCTCACACCTGACTCCACCTCGCAAGCATCTAACGCCCACCCGATTCAGAGCCTATACGACAGCTCCATTTCCGCATCATCTCGTCTGAACGCAGGCTAGATGAATCATAGCCTGGTAGCTGGACAAGCGCTCTTCCCACCCGAACAGCAAGCATGTGAACCGGTTCAGCCAGCTTTGACGGCACTCGACCACGCGCCGGCGGGCGCTGTACCCCGGAATGGTCCTTTTCTTGTTGGCAACTCGTAAAGGGGCTAGTCAGAAGAAGATTCTCGCGCGGGGAATCTTCGCCAG
The DNA here is from genome assembly GCA_034428395.1 of Caldilineaceae bacterium. GTDB lineage: Bacteria > Chloroflexota > Anaerolineae > Caldilineales > Caldilineaceae > Bin5. The sequence continues at coordinate 12,465 of DAOUHX010000086.1, read as the reverse complement.
AATGAGGCTGCCAGCATCAATATCCCGCTTGTGACCAGGGTCATGGCAGCACTGGCGGGCAAATTGAAGTGGTAGGAGATGTTGAGGCCCGTCACGGCGGCCGCGTTCCTTATCAACGCGGCCGCCATCATTGTCAAGACGGATCGTCTCCCCAACAGAGGGAACTACCTCGTATGAAACACGTTTCTCATATTCACAGCACTGCCGCAATCGACAGGGCGCCGCTCTCATCTGACACCGCGATACAGCGATCATCCGGTGACCAGGCCAAGCCGGCAATCGGGGCTTTGAACTCAGCCTCCGCCAGCATGACGGACTTTTTCTTCTTGATTTTCCAGATTGCCAACAGTCCATCGTTACCACCCGAAGCCAGCAGCATGCCCCGTCGTTGAAACTTCAGGTGCTTGACGAGGTGCCGATGCCCTTCCAGCATAATCGGCCGGGTCTTTTCTGGCCCCTTGCCCGAACAGTCCCAGATCACCGCCTGAGTCCCGCCGCCTGTCGCCAGATAGCGACTATTGAAGCTCCATGCCAGCTCCAGCACCTTCGTTTCGTAGCCCCACATCTGCAAGTCCTGCCCGGTAGAGGTGATCCAGAAATGCACCGTCGAATCCTGGTCGCCGGTTGCAATGTACTTTCCGTCGGGACTCCATTCCAATGTGAGCGTCGAGCCCTGCCATTCGAAACGGTGGAGGGGTTCCGCTCTGGTAAGGCCATACAACACGACGCCATTGTAGGCGGAGATGGCGAACCGTTTGCCGTCATCGCGCCACTTGATGTCGGTAATGGTGCTGTTCGCATCGGGATATTCGTGTCTCAACGCCCCGGTGCTGTCCCACAGTCGCAGCTTGCGCCCGGCGGCTGACACCAGCCAGTCGCCCGCAGGGCTGAAGGCGACACGCTCCACCCAGCTTGCGCCGCCTGCCATTTCAGAAGTCTGCGTTCCTGTCACGGTATCCCACAGCCGAACCTTGCCGTCCTGCCCGACACTGGCGAGGAGACGACCGTCTTTGTTCCAGGAAATCGCCATCGTGCTGAGGGTATGGCCGGGTAGCCTGTGCTGTACCGCGCCGTCTGCACCACGAAACAGCGTGATTGGTCCGGACACATCCGCCACCGCCAGCACTTTGCCATCCGGTGACCATGCCAGCCCGATCGGGTGATCGTCTATGCGAGTACGCCATTTTGCCTTGAGCGCTGGCTTTGGCGGCTTGCGCTTGACTTTGCGCCGCATCATGACACGAGACATGCGCGAAAGCCTACTTCCAAGGCAGCCAGATCCAGGTTGCGCCCGATAAAGACCATCTTGTTATTACGCTTCTCATGCCCCCACGGACGATCCGGGCGGCCATCAAAGAGCATGTGCACACCCTGGAATACAAAGCGCTCATCCTTTCCGCGCAGGCTCAACACACCTTTCATACGGAAGATGTCCTGTCCCTGCTCGCGCAGCAGTTGACTTAACCAACTGTTGAGCCTATCCAAGTGAAAGTCACCAGGAAGGGCGATACCAACAGAAGTCACTTCTTCGTCGTGTTCATGATCGGGCTTGTACTCGCGGGTCTCGAGCGGGCCTAGCACGGCATCCGTGCCGCACAGGTGCGCGTCGAATTCATCTGGGTGATGTTCGGTGAACAGCATGTAATAGCCCGGTTGCTGAATCCCGACGTTGAATACAGTCTCGCCTTGTCCGTTCAGCTCAAGCTGGTTGTGCTGTCCCTTGCCGAGGCGCATCGTCCCGCCTGCCTGTACTGCCTGCCCGTCTTCAGAGAAGGTCAGCACGGCGCCCATCAGCGTCGCTTCCTTCGCCGCCAGTCCACTGTCTGCCAGCGGGAGAAGTGCGGCACCCATCACCGGGTCTGGGCCTTCGCTCATCACCCATTCGTATGTCCCAGTGTTCAGTTCGTAGATTCCTGACCATTCAAAAGGGTACTCCGGCTCCATGAACTTCGGGTCGATCTCCAGTGCCCGGTCGAGGTTGAAGCCGCCCACATTGAGTATCTTTTCCATCTCGACCACCGCGTCGCGGGTGCGGAAGACCTTCGCCATGCTGTTCATGCTCTTGATGCGCGCTTCGAGTCTGTCGAGGTCTTCCGGGGCAACCAGATCAGTCTTGTTGAGCAGGATCACATCGGCAAAGGCAACCTGTTCCTTTGCCTCATCGCTGTCGTCAATGTGTTCCCAGATGTGTTTGGCATCCACCACCGTGACAATCGCATCCAGCATCAACTTCTGCTGCATGTCATCATCTACGTAGAAGGTCTGCGCGACCGGACCTGGATCCGCCATGCCGGTGGTTTCGACCATGATGTAATCGAACTTATCGCGGCGCTTCATCAGATGACTGAGAATGCGAATCAAATCACCCCGAACGGTGCAGCAGATGCATCCGTTGTTCATCTCGAAGATCTCTTCTTCCGCGCCGATGACCAGATCGTTGTCAATTCCGACCTCGCCGAACTCATTCTCGATCACCGCGATCTTCTTGCCGTGATTCTCGGTCAGGACGCGGTTCAGCAGCGTGGTTTTGCCTGCCCCCAGAAAACCTGTCAGAACCGTTACAGGTACTCGTGTCTCAAGTGTGTTCATCATGTTCCTGTCTCCTATATTCGACTTTCGTTTCCGCTTTCGGCGGATTGCACTTCAATGAGCACTCGCGTCAGCGTGGTCCATGGCTAATGCAGCATCACGCTGATAGCGATCAGCTGCATCGCTATTCTCTCGCTGCGATGGCTTCTTCCAGCGCAAACAACGGGCGGTAGGCGTCATGCCCTGCGCCATAAGTTCGATCCATCAAGGAAGCATATTCGGCAGCATAGCCGGGATTCGTTCGCCAGCGCACACCGAGATACTCCGCCGCCTTTACGATGCCCAGCACACCGTGCTTGATCTCCTCAAGGGTGTAATCTGGCCCCACCGGGACGCACATCCAGCGAGCGAGGTTCGTCGCCGTTACCCGGTGATCTGGCGCGCCGTCAACGCCCAGCGCCGCATAATGCAAAGGCTGAATCTGCGGCAGCCAACGTACAGGCGTATTTTCCTGCTCAACGTAAGCGTAAAACGTGGCGACATCGCTCTCCAGGGGAATCTGCACCGCAACACCAGTTGCTAGTGCCAGCCTGCTCGGCTCGTGTGTCACCAGACCGGCGGCCTCGCGCAGACCGCGCCGCACCTCCGCCACATTCGCGCCTTGCTGCTCGGCCAGTTCCGGCAGACGTTCACACTGTGCAATTGCTTGTGCAGGATTTGGGCAGTCTGCCGGTTGACGCAATGCTCCCACCTCCGCATAGAGCGCCTCATCACTGAATACCAGCAGCGCTCCGGCGCGGTCATCAAAATCAGGCAAATGTAAGCCGTACAGCGTCACCGCCGGGCGCTCTGCTGCGCCGGGCGTAGGCAGCGTGTCAGTGCAGTCGAGCCAAATTGCGTTCTGCGGCTGCCACAACCCGCCCACCACCTGCGTCCAAGTGAAGCGCGTGCCGGACGGCGCAAGCCGTAGATGCGCGTCAAAGTCCAGAAAACGCAGCAGCGCCCTATGATGCTTGACCGACTCCGCCAGGTCATGGCTGGCATTCGCCGGGACACCGACCCATTCGCCCGGCTGAATTCCCGCCGCCTGATGCAGTAAGCGGCGAGCGCGATAGGCATCGCGCACCAGCACAACACGCGCGCCGCCTAGGCGTTCCGACCATGCCGCTTCTGCCGCTTCAAGCGTCGCCTCTGCAAGCAAAGCTGCGTCTACAGGTAAGGTCAGGCGCTCATCCAGCGGTGGATGCGCGGCATAATCCGCGCCGCGAATCGGCAACCCACCGAGCGCCTCCACCGGGCAGAAGCCCCCTAACCATAGCGTTCCCCAATCAACGGGCAGATCCAACATCTATTTCCTCTCTATTTTCTCTTGGCTAAGGGTGAATGTACTCGTTGACGGCATGTGCCAGGCATCGAAACGCTCAACGCTGACCGCACACAAACTAGGCATCTATGCATATGTATCAATCGCCTCATGGTCTTTCACGACTGTCTGCAAATCTAGAAACTGGCCTTCCCTTACTGGGAATGTGGGCCTCACGGCCTTTGTCCGGACACAGCCCTGAGGCCGCCCTGGTCGGGTCTTCGGGCTGTCTCCCACGAGAGGACCGGACGAGAGCCGCATTTGCGATCACTCTGATTCATTACCGTGCTTTTTGGTCAGGATGCGGCTAAGTTACCGAGGAGACGATTCTCAGACGGGGGCTCTTCGCCTGAATGCGACTGCCAGCGCGAATATCCCGCTTGCGACCAAGGTCATGGCAGGACCGGCGGGCAAATTGAAGTGATAGGAGATGTAAAGCCCGGTCACGGCGGCCGCAGTCCCGATTGCCGCAGCTGCCATCATCATCGCGGCAAAACGTCTCACCAGAAGATAGGCCGTGGCAGCAGGCGTTACCAGCATCGCCATGACCAGGATGATACCCGCTGCCTGGATTCCTACGACGATTACGAGGGCAAGCATAATCATCAGCAAATAGTCGACGATGTTGGTGCGCGCCCCGACAACCTGCGACCCCACGGGGTCAAAGCTCGCAAACAGCAGCCAGTGGTGCAGAGCGACTAGCCCCAGGATGACCGCCACGGTTATCCCAAGCGACACATAGATGCTGGTCGGAGAAATGCCCAGGAGCTGGCCCAGAAGCAGGTCTTCCATATCGACCCGAATCGTCGTTGAAGTCGAAAGCATCACGAGTCCGAGCGCAAACATCGCCGCGAAGAGGATGCCGATGGACGTGTCCGTGCTGAGGCCCGCGCGCCGGCTCACAATCCTGACCAGCACGGCAACGGCGACGCCTGTTGGGACGGCGGCGATGGCCGGATTTATGCCAACAATGAATCCAAGCACCATTCCCGGCAGCACGGCGTGGGCGAGAGCGTCCCCCATGAAGGCGAGGTTCCTGGTGACCACATACGCGCCAACCAGGGGACACATCACGCCGACAAGAACCGAGCCGATCAGGGCTCTCACCATGAAGCCGTACTCAAGCGGTGCGACAAAGAACTCTATCACGTCCTCTAGCTACCGCTCCCCGTCTATCGTGAGGCGCACACCGTGGGCGCCGTACAGCTGCTCCATGACCTCGGACGTGAACACTTCGTCGGGAGGGCCGCACGCGCACACGCGGCGGTTGAGACACAGTACCTGATCGAAGCGACCGGCGAGGTTGGTCAAGTCGTGGGTCGCCAGCAGGATAATTCGCCCTTCATTCTTCAGCGTTTGCAGGACCTCCACCAGGCCTTCCTGGGCGCCCGCGTCAACGCCGCTGAATGCCTCATCCAGGAGAAGCACACGTGCCTCCTGCGATAGCGCCCTCGCAACGAATACCCGCTGCCTCTGCCCACCCGAGAGCTCCGTCATCAGGGCAGAGCGACGCTCCCACAGGCCCACACGGCATAGGCATTCGTTGACAAGCTCGCGATCTCTCTTCCCGGGCCGCCGGCACCATCCCAGCCGGCAACAGCGCCCCATCATTGCAACGTCCATCACGGTCACGGGAAACCGCCAGTTGACGCTCTCTCGTTGAGGCACGTAGGCCAGTGCCCCACGCCCCCGGTCCACACTCTGAAGGGTTACCTTTCCCCGGCGAACCGGGAGGAGCCCGGCAATCGCATTGAAAAGTGTGCTCTTGCCGGCCCCGTTCGGTCCTACAACGCCCATAAGCGTCCCCGCATCTACGTCGAAGCTGACGCTGCTCAGGGCCATCTGCCCGTCGAACTCGACGGTCACGTCCTCAAGCGACATTTTCGCGGCGTGCGGGTATTGAGCGGTGTTCATTTCAATGCCTCGACGATTCGTTCCACGTTTGTTCGCAGCATGCCAATGTAGGTGTCAGCGCCGCTGCCCTCCGGCCCAAGCGAACCCGAATAGAGCCGGACCAGCTGCGCGCCCGTTTCCTCTGCTATGGTTTTCGCCAGCCTTTCGCTGACTGTCGTCTCACCAAACACTGCTTGGACGTCGCGCGCCCTAACCACGTCGACCACGTTCGCAATGTGCTCCGCAGACGGCTCCACGTGCGTCGCAAGTGATGGTATAACCAGCCCAACGACCTCGAACCCATACAACTCTGCAAAGTAGGAGAATGCGTCGTGTGACGTGACCAGCAGTCTGCGCTCCGGCGCAACGGCACTGACCTGCTCCTGAACCCAGGCGTGAAGCTCGTCGAGCTGCTCCCCGTACGCTGAGGCGTTCTGCAAGTAGACGCTCGCGTTATCGGGGTCTATTGCCGAGAGCCGGGCGGCTATCTCGTTGACCGCGACCTTCACCCGGATCGGATCGAACCAGAAATGAGGATCCAGGGAGCCGTGGTCGTGCCCTTCATGGCCGTGGCCGTGTTCGTCCTCTTCGTCCTCGTCATGACCGTGCTCGTCCTCCTCGTCCTCGTCATGGCCGTGTTCGTCCTCCTCGTCCTCGTCATGGCCTTCATCGGGCGCGCCCCCCGAGTCGACGAGTCCGACGAACGCCAGGCTCGACGGTGCGCCGCCGACTTCCCACTCCTCCTCGATCTCCATCTCTTCAAGGTGGACGGCCATGACGTGGCCGCTGTTGGGGTCGGCGACGTAGAGCCACTCGCCAACTACGATGATCGCAGGACGACCGGCATCACCCGGCCCGACCAACTCCATTGTCTCGAGCAATTCGCCCTCATGCGCGTCCAGCGCGTGCAGCACGCCGTCAGCGCCGAGCACGTATAGCAGTTCGCCATCGCTGGAGAACTTTGTGGAGACGCTCGGCTCGCTGAACACCTGGCGCATTGCGCTGTGGTCCACGTCGATCAGCCAAATGCCGTCGTCGGCGAAGCCCTCACCGTCGAAGTAGTAGGCCTTGCCGAAGAAATGCTCGACGTGATGGTGACCGTAGACCGACCCGATCCGGGAGTCTTCGCGCATCTCGGGCGGATTGGCGATGAATTCGTGCTCGTATTCACCATCGTGAGTGTGGAGGAAGAGCACGCCGCCGGTGCATCCAAGGGCGACGCCATGCTCATTGTGGGACTCACCGTGCATGCCCGGGCATGAGCGATTGCTGGCGCCGTAGATGACCTGGTCGTTGAAGTCGCGAACTTCCACGCCAACAGGCAGGCTGTCGTCGGAATTCTCGGGGTAGTCGGGATTCTTCGTAGTAACGACGAAGTGCTCGTCCGAGATGACCAGCGCCGCGCCATGCTGCGGTCCGGCCTCAAACACGACCGGGTCATAGTCGCCGCGTGAGTTCGCCAGGTCCGCCTCGTTTATCAGGATGACATGACCGCTGAGGTCTGCGAAGATCGCGGTCCAGCCGTTGCTGTTGACGTAGTGGATCGGCAGTTCGTCAGCGATCTCCAACGCATGACGGGAGACCGGCTGGGTGACGAGGTCGTAGTGATCGCCGTGCTCGACGAGGAAGACGCCGCTGTCGAAAACGTGGATCCGGTCGTCGCCGTCCTCCGGTCCGCGGGCGAGCACGATACCGTAGCGGTGAGCGGGGCTCGCGTACACGGTCGCGCGCGGCGCGGCGACCTCGAAGATTCCGCTGTCAACGTCACCAGTCGATAGATCGATGACCGAGAGGTGCGCTTCTACCGCATCCGCAACGAGCAAGCGCCCTCTGATCACTGCTTCATGGTGGTCGTCGCCTTCGCCATGGCCGTGCTCGTCTTCGTGACCGTGCTCATCCTCGTCTTCGGCATGGCCGTGCTCGGCTTCATCCGCGTGATCGTCATGCATATCGACCATGGCGAACTCGATCGGATCGACGCCGTCACCAAGCGCGACAATCCTGGCCTCGTCTGCACTGGCGTTGTGCAAGAGATCCTGCAGCCAGTCCGCCTCCAGGCCGAGACCGACAGTCAACACAAGATCGGCGTCAGCTACCCTGGCAACGTCGCGCGCGCCCGGCAGAAAGGTGTGCGGATCTCCGCCCACCGGAAGCAGGCTGAAGACCTCCACCCTGCTTCCACCGACCACCCGCGCCCAATCGGCCACAAAGTTGGTGGTTGCCACCACCTGGACCGGCGTGTCGGAGGGTGACGCCTTCTGGTCTGGCTGGACGCTGGCAGGCGCGACCGGGACGCAAGCGGCGAGGAGGAACAGGATCGCCACAAGCGATGTCAGAAATCGAAGTGAGTGAAGCATCTGCGGGTACCCTTTCGCCAGACTGATGGCGTGTGCCCCCACAACCGGCGTCATGCGCCAACAGAGTCGCGACAGTCGCTGCAATGCCCAAAGAATGAGACTTGACTTACGTCGATCTCAAAGTCGAATTGGGAATCCATCGTCCGGCGAAAGGACCGCAAGAAGCTGTGCGGCAGCTCGAGCAAGCTGTCGCAAGAGCGGCATACGAGGTGGTGATGCGGTTCGGGGCCGGCCATTTCGAAGACAAGCCGTCCGTCGGCCACATGCACCATCGCCAGAATCCGCTGTTCTGTCAGGAACTGCAGAACCCGATAGACTGTCGCCCGGCTCAGAGTTGGAGCAGTGCGGAGTACTTGAGCGTACACTGCTTCAGGCGTGACGTGGTCACCGAGCTGACAGACGGCGTCCAGGATGAGTTGGCGTTGGGGTGTTACCCGGTAGCCGGATTTGCGCAACTGTCGACTGATATCTGCCGTTATGTGGGCCATAATAATTTTCTTTGTTGCGAAATTTTGCAACAGAGAAAATTGTAGCACAGACCGGCGGCGGTGTCAATACCCAATTTGCAGAAAATGCTTCCTCCTTTCCAGATAACTCCTGCTGACTGTACCATCTTGCCGGCGGGACGGAAAATCTAGAGGTGATTCAAGGTTCTCATTCGTCGCTGCACTTCTCTTGCTGACCGGAATCACTCCGTTTCCGGGACGTTTGGAATGCCAGCGTGGTCCTCCCACGATCCTTCGATGCCTGGTGTTCCGTCCGGAGCCTCTATGTATAGGACCCGAATTAGTTGGCTTTCGGCTCACTGACCTGTATGATAAGCAAACAATGCCGTCCCCGGCATGTCAGGTGCCATGATAGCGGTTCTTCCAGGCCGGCCCGCGCGGCAGAAGCCTCTACACTGCAAGGTGCCGCCAGCTCTCAGGAGTGGGCTCGTGAAGTCCAAGTGGAACTACGACGACATCCCCGACCTTTCGGGCCGCATTGCCCTGGTGACCGGGGCTAACAGCGGGCTAGGCTATCACACCGCCCGCGGGCTGGCATCCGCAGGCGCGCGCGTGCTGCTCGCCTGCCGCTCGCTCGAACGGGCCGAGCGGGCCGCGGCCGAGATTCGCCAGCAGCTTCCTGCCGCACAGCTGACTCTAATCGAACTGGACTTGGCGGACCTGAAAGCCGTCAGTCGCTGCGCCGCGAATGTCCACAACGAGTGTGAACGGCTGGACATCCTGGTCAACAACGCCGGGCTGTCCTTCTTTTCTCCAAGAAAGTCAGCGCAAGGCTTCGAAATACATTTCGGCGTGAACCACTTGGGCCACTTTGCCCTGACAAGCCGTCTGCTCCCTCTGCTGCTCGCTTCAGACGGCAGCCGCGTTGTTAACGTGAGTAGCCTAGCCCACCGTAACGCGCGCCTGAACTTTAGCGACCTGCAGGGCAAAAATGGGTTTGACGCCTATTCACTCAGCAAATTGGCAAATCTGCTTTTCACTCTTGAGCTGCAGAAACGACTTTCGCGCAGTAGCGCTGCCACCATCAGCGTCGCCGCGCATCCAGGGCTTTCCGCCACAGGCCTGATCTCTATGGAGAAGCTTAGGGAGGAGTCCAACAGATTCGTGGCCAGAACCGCCAACCTGGTCGGGAGCATGCTGATCCCTATCTTTGGCCAGGACGCGGCCCAGGGAGCGCTTCCGCAGCTATACGCGGCGGCCGCGCCCGGCGTTATCGGCGGCGACTACTACGGGCCGGATGGCTGGCAGGAATTTCGCGGCTTTCCCAGGAAGATTCGCGCCCGCGACCACGCCTACGACGAGGACGCGGCCGCGCGGCTGTGGCAGGTCTCTGCCGAGCTGACGGGCGAGAACTTTCCGCAGCTGGAATCCTCTTGAAGGGACTCTGCCCCAGGCACGATTCGCTCCCCTGCGGCAGGCAGATCGGGACCCGACACCGGCGCAGCAGCCACTTCGCGCCCACTCTTGAAACCAGGAAAAGAAGGAGACTGCGAAAATGTCCACCGGAATCTCCCCCAGCTGGCAGCTATTCATTGAGCAGCACCCGCAGTGCATGAAGGTCCTGCGCCAGCTCAGCGCCGCCGAATGGTACGCGGCGGGCGGCTGGACCTCGTTTATCGGCCCCTACCACGCCGGCATCTATATGCAGGTCGCCAAGGGCAACTGGTACAACTACGGCCTGGACGGCATCCACTTCGAGTTTGGCCTGACCGAGGAGAACCTGGCAGCCAAAACGCTGTCGATCGACCTGCACGTCGGCCACAGGAATTTATTCGACCGCGAGAGCTTCAACGCGCTGACCGTGGAACGCATGGAGGAGATCGCCTCGGCGTGGAACGTCGATGGCTTGCGCTTTTCGCGCACCAACCTGTCCGAGCGGCTCAGCATGCCGGTCCGCTTTACCAAAAGCGGCTTCGGCAAACAGGTCGCCGCGGCGCTCAATCGGATGAGCGAACTGGCGCCGGTCATAGATGACGGTTTGGCTCGGCTGGAGTAGCCCCGAAGTGCACAACCATGCCCCGCCGGGCTATCTTTGCCCTTTCTGCGCTGTCGTCGCGGGGGTGGAGGCCGACTATTGCTACACGAAACAGGCCGACATTGTCCTGCGCGCTGTGCACGTTACCGGCTTCATTTCGTCCCACGCGTGGCCGCGCAACCCAGGCCACGTCATCCTCGTCCCCAACGCCCACCACGAGAACATCTACGAACTTCCCGACGAGTTTGGCACGTCGCTCTTCGCGGCCAGCCGTCGCATCGCCCTGGCCATGAAAGCGGCATACGCTTGCGACGGTGTCTCTACGCGTCAACACAACGAACCGGCCGGCAACCAGGACGTCTGGCACTTTCACCTGCACGTCTTTCCCCGCTACTCGGGCGACGATCTCTACCTTCGCACGGCCGAGCGCACATTTACCCAACCTCTTCAGCGCCTCCCGTATGCCGAGAAACTGAAGAGCGCGCTCAACCGCGCCGCTCTTGGAGAATAGCTAGTGACCCTTACCCTACCGCTTCCCCAACTCGCCGGGGAGTATCTGCTCGACCCACAAATCATCTACCTGAACCACGGCAGCTTCGGCGCAGTCCCTCGGCCCGTGTTCGAGGCCTACCAGCACTGGCAACGTGAGCTCGAAGCGAACCCGGTGGACTTTCTGGGGCGGCGCGCACCCGATCTTCTGGCGAGCGCCAGGCAGAGACTGGGCGAGTTCATCAATGCTTCCGGCGACGACCTTGCCTTTGTTCCCAATGTCACCTACGGCATGAACATTATCGCGCGCGCACTTCCACTGGAAGAAGGCGACGAGATTCTGAGCACCGACCACGAGTACGGCGCCATCGACCGCGCCTGGCGTTTCAAGTGCGAAAAGAGTGGCGCCCGCTTGGTCAGGCGGCAGGTCACGCTTCCGGTCACCGACCCGCAACAGGCAGCCGAGCAGATCTGGGACGGGGTCAATCAACGCACCAAGGTGATATCCCTCAGCCACATTACCTCGCCGACCGCTCTGATTCTACCCGTAGAGGAAATCTGCCGCCGCGCCTCAAAGGCGGGGATCCTGGCCGTCATCGACGGCGCGCACGCGCCCGGGCAACTTGACCTGGACATGCAGGCCATTGGCGCCGACTTTTACTGTGGCAACTGCCACAAGTGGCTCAGCAGCGCGCGCGGGGCCGGCTTCCTCTTTGCCCGCCCCGACCGGCAGAATCTGCTGGAGCCGCTGGTTGTAAGCCACGGATGGCGCAGCGACAGCCCCGGGCAGTCGCCATTCTTGGACAATTTCAACTGGTCTGGGACGATCGACCCTGCCGCCTATCTCAGCGTCCCTGCCGCCATCGACTTCTGGGAGCAGAACGACTGGCCGGAGGTGCGCTCGGCCTGTCACCGCCTGCTGGCTGAGTTTGAAGAGCGCATCCTCGCGCTTTCGGGGCTGCCGCCGATCAGTCCGGCGACAATGTGGGCGCAAATGCGACTGGTGCTCCTTCCGGGAGGCGCTGAATCGTACGGGCCCCGTCTGGAAGAAAACCGCATCATCGTGCCCCTAGGCCGGCAGCGCGGGCACACAGGCATCCGCATCTCGGTGCAAGCGTATAACAGCCCTTCAGACCTGGACCGCCTGTTCCATGTACTTCGGGACGCGACGAAATAAGCCGCAGTCAGGGGCATGCCGGCGCTCGCGGTCCAATCCTTTTGGGCTTGTCCCAGGGGATTTGAAATCAATCACGCATGTCTCAGCAGGCGCACAAGCTCCAGGATGCCTGGCCTCTTGCCGTACATCAGCATGCCTAGACGGAAGATCTTCGCACCGAGCCAGATTATCAACGG
>DAOUHX010000085.1:0-3451 GCA_034428395.1 Caldilineaceae bacterium | reverse complement strand
TGCGCCACAGAACCATGTCAGCTGCTGGGTCGCGCTCGACGACGCAACGGTCGACAACGGCTGCATGACAGTGATCCCCGGTAGCCACAAATTGGGGCCGATTGCGCGCGACTATCAGGAGAGATTCCTGGCGCTCCCGCACCTGGCGGAGCCGGTCCCGGTCGAAGTCAAGGCGGGCCACTGTATGTTCCACCACGGCCTTAACTTTCATCGCACCGGCGCAAACCCAACCCCCGATCGCCGCCGCGGGCTGGCGCTGCACTATATCGACGCCGAAACGAGCTACCTCGGCATCGTCGATGAGGATCATCGCAGGCAGGTCGAGGGCACGCCCAATCAGGGCAACACCCCCTTCATGTTAATCCGCGGCAAGGAGATTCCCGGGCGCGTGTGATAGCGGTGGTTCCTCGCCTGCGAATGGAAGATGCCGGTAGGTGGCTCCCCGTTTATCGGCATTCTGATCCGCGGTCTGTGGGTTGACGCAATTGTTGACCCGCCTTTTGAGATGGAAGGAGAGGACAAAAAATGGCCAATGCCCTACCCACCGCAACCCTCGGCCGCACCGGGCTGGAGGTTACCCGGCTCGGATTTGGCGCCGCGCACCGCCGCGCCATGACCGATGCCGAGATGGATGCCCAGCTCAACGCCGTTCTCGACGCCGGCATCAACTTTGTCGATACGGCCAATGACTACGGCAACAGCGAGGAGATGATTGGGCGCTTCCTCCGCCACCGCCGCGACGAGTTCATACTGGCTACCAAGTGCGGCTGCCATCCCGACGGGCATATCTGGACCAGAGAGAACCTCTTCCGCGGCCTGCATGAAAGCCTCGAGCGCCTGCGCGTCGACTCTGTGGACATAATGCAGCTCCACAACCCGTCGGTCGCCGAGTGCGAACAGGGCGAACTCGTCAACGCCCTGCAGGACATGCGTGCCCAGGGCAAAGTTCGCTGGCTCGGTATGTCGACGACGCTGCCGCACCTGCCCACCTATCTCGATTGGGACGTGTTCGACGTCTACCAGATTCCCTACTCCGCGCTTGAGCGCGACCACGAACTCTGGCTGACGACGACCGCGCAGGCCGGCGCCGGCACCATTATCCGCGGCGGCGTGGCCCTCGGCGAGCCAAAGGTCGGCCTGGGAAAGCCTGAAAACTGGCAACCCTTTACTGACGCCGGTCTGGTCGATCTGCGCCAAACCGAAGAGAGCAACACTTCTTTTATGCTGCGCTACACGCTGACGCATCCCGACGTTCACACCATAATCGTCGGCACGACCAACCCCGTGCATCTCGAAGAGAACGTGCAGGCCGTCCTCTCCGGCCCCCTGTCCGATGACGTCTACGCCGAAACAAAACGCCGCCTTAACGGCATCGGCGTGACGCCGGCCTGATTGAACCCGCCGCCCGGTTTACGGGCCGCCACATTTGAGGCACGCGCCATGACAGAGTCACTCGACGGCCAGGGCATCATCGACATCGGCTCGCGCCGCGAGCTGCTGGTTGACGACCACTTGATCGCAAGCATAAGCCGCGACGCGGCCTTGCGGCTGCACCGCCCCGTCCCGCAGGAGATCGCACTGGAGACGAACGCGCCGTGGGAAGGCAATGCCTCCGGGTATTACACGGTCTTTCAGGACGACGGCACCTACCGCATGTACTACCGTGGCTGGCACTTCACGCACGACTCGGGCTCGTTGGAGTACCCCCATTACGAGGTGGTCTGCCTGGCCGAAAGCAGCGACGGCATCACGTGGAGCAAGCCGGATCTGGGACTTGTCGAATACGAAGGCTCGCGCAGCAACAACATCATCCTCGACGCCCGCGACGACAGCAGCCCAGCGATAAACTTCGTTCCATTCAAGGATCCCAACCCCAACGCAGGCGACGACGCCCGCTACAAGGCGCTCGCCAATAACCGGGGTTACAAGGGCCTGTTTGCGCTAGGTTCACCCGACGGCCTCCAATGGGATTTCTTGCGCGACGAACCTGTCATCACCAAAGGCTACTTCGACTCCCAGAATCTCGCTTTCTGGGACTCTGAGCGCGGCGAATATCGCGATTACCACCGCGACTTCCGCCACGGCCGCGACATCATGACCTGTGTCTCCGCCGATTTCCTCGACTGGACCGAGCCGGTCTTCGTCGACTACAGGCCCGGCCGCATCGCCGAACTCTACACCAATCAGATCATCCCCTATTTCCGGGCGCCTCACATCTTTGTGGGCTTTCCGACCCGCTATGTCGACCGCCCCTGGTCGGCGGCGATCGAGGACCTGCCTGAGCGGGCCCATCGCCGCGTCCGCTCCGACGCGCGTGAACGATACGGCGCCGCCCTGACCGACGGACTCTTCATGAGCAGCCGTGACGCCCTTACCTTCAACATCTGGCCCGAGGCGTACATCCGGCCCGGACTGCGGCCCGTCGGCAACTGGACATACGGCGACAACTACCAGAACTGGGGGCTGGTGACGACAGGCTCGCCGTTCGCCGGCGCGCCCGATGAGTTGTCAATCTACGTGAACGAGGGCTACTGGCGCGGTCAAAGCGCCAGTCTGCGCCGCTATACGTTGCGAGTAGACGGTTTTGTTTCGCTGAACGCGCCCCTCAGCGGCGGCGAAATGGTCACCAAACCGCTCAATTTCAAGGGCCGCGATCTGGAGTTGAACTTCTCCGCCTCTGCCGCGGGCAGCATGCGCGTCGAGATTCTGCACGGGCAGGTCGACACGGCGATAGAAGGCTTTGCCTTGGCCGACTGCGTAGAGATTCTGGGTGACGACCTGGCGCGCAAGGTGCGCTGGGCGCCCGGCGCTGACCTTAGCAAGCTCAGCGGCGAAGCAGTGCGGCTGCGCTTCGTGCTGCACGACGCCGACCTCTTTGCCTACCAATTCGTGTAGCAAACATGAGTCATCGCAAAGTTCCCGTTGCAGTCGCAGAGCTACGCGCGGAGGCAGGATGAAAATACGGCCCTACCGACCGTCCGACCTGGAAACGCTAAAGACGATCACCGCGGTCTGCTTTGACGGCGTGTGCATTGATCAGAACATCGAGCAGCTATACGGTCTGATCCACGACCAGGACTGGCGCTGGCGCAAGAAACGCCACATCGACGATGACGCCGCCATAAATGCTGCCGGCATCTTTGTCGCCGAGGAGGACGGTCAGATCGTCGGCTACGTTACCACGCGCGTCGACGCGGCCGCAAAGGTTGGCGGCATCCCCAACTTTGCCGTCCTGCCCGCCTACCAGCAACGCGGCATCGGCCGCATGCTGTTGGAGAAAGCGGTCGCCTATCTCGCGGCGGAAGGCATGCAGTTCGCCAGAATCGAGACCTTGGCCCAGAACGAAGTAGGAGCGCACTTCTACCCCAAGTTCGGTTTTCAGGAGGTGGCGCGACAGGTACACTACGTCATGCCGATCGCCTCCAACGATTGAACCGAACGATTCATCGCA
>DAOUHX010000084.1:0-27626 GCA_034428395.1 Caldilineaceae bacterium | reverse complement strand
GACCAGCGACCATATCACCGGTGCGCCAAGATAGACGGCGACCGCCACTGCGATGCCGATGATGCCCAGAACGATGCGCGTTTGCATGGCCGCATTGGGCTTCGAAGCGGTCCGGCCCAGCCGCCACAGTGCGCCCAGGATCACCGCCAGCACGGCCGGCTTTATCCCCATCAGCAAGGGCTGCACGGCCGGCAACATGCCGTACTTCACGTAGACCCAGGCCAGCAGGGTTGAAAGCACGACCGCCGGCAGCACGAATGAGATGCCCGCGGCCAGTAGGCCCGGCCAGCCGGCCCGCTGGTAGCCGACATGGATCATCATTTCGGTAGAATTGGGGCCGGGGATCAGATTGGTGGCCCCAACAAGGTCGAGGAAGTGGTCACGGCTCAGCCATTTACGCCGCGTCACCGCCTCATCCTCAAGCATGGCAATATGGGCGGCCGGTCCGCCAAAAGCGATGACCCCCAACTTGCCGCACAGCCGCACAACCTCGCCAACGTTTCCCGTCGCCACTTTCAGTCTCCGATCACCTTGGAGTGCAGACCTGACCGGCCGGCCGGCATTTGCTTTGCCTGGAACTGCACGCGCATACGATTCGTTGAGAGTTCATCATCGTTTTGTCGGAATCAGACGGAAATGTACCGGAAGGCGCTCTGTCTGTCAACGCATAGTTGCCGCGAGGCTGGTTTGGGAGCTCGTTGTCGGGGCTACTTTCAGTCCTGTCACTCTGGCTTCGGCATTCTTTTCAACGGCTTGCCTAGAAGTGGAAAATGCGAGCCGGAATAGCCCTGCCGACCTGACCGGCATGGCAGCCGGACATTGCCCAATTGTCAGGTTCGCCATATACTCTTAACTTGGACTTATCGTCCGGAGAGTTCCACTGTTCCTCCTGCTGCGAATGTGAGGCAGCGGCGCAGCCATGTTGAAACGACTTAACGCTTTCTGGAACCGACTCAAAAGGCCCGGGTGGGAACACATTGGACAGGTGTTCCTCATCAGCGTGCGCCCGGGCTTGCGTGCGTCCAGCCGGATGCTCGTCTCGGCGCTGCTTGGCATCGTCGGGGTGGGCGCTGCCGCCTCAATCGCGCTCTTTGCCGGCGGGACAGATGGCGGCGGAGAAAGGTATGTTCCCTCCACGGCGCTATCTCAGCCGCTTGCGGCGCAGGAGAGAGTTCGCAGCGGCTGGCTGACGCTTGCGCTCGACTCATCTATGCCGGAGCGTTATTTCAACCAATTGCTTTCACTGGTCGTCGAACTTGAGGCGATCGAGGCCGAAGGCGTCCGCAAGACGGTCTACCTGCTCGATCAGCCGCGCAACGCCGACGTGCAAATCCGCCTGGCTCCCGGCGCAGAACAGGCCGAAGGTGTGCTGTATACACGCTATATGGCGCCGGTCGCCCCCTTCGCCACGGTTGAGGATGATGTCTCGATCGCGGAGTTGCGGCTGCGCTGGCAGGGCCGGGGTGGCGGGCCTCTGATCGTCGAGGCCGACTACGTCTCCGAACTGGAGGTGGTCTTCGGCGAAGAGGCCGACCCTTCCGTGCATTTTGCCAGCAGCAGTTCCCTTCCCGCTCTGCTCGAAGCGACGGACGGCGCCATCGCGATTGTGCCCTTCGAAAACCTGACCCCGGTCCTGAAGGTCCTGCATCTGAATGGCGTCAATATTCTGAGCAATTCATTCAGCGCGACCGCCTATCCACTTACGGTTGTCGTAGCCGTGACCGGTTCGGAAAGCGAGACAATTGCGGAGGCGATGCGCCCGCATATCACCCAGCCGACGAACCGGAGCTCTGAAGAGCTGACGGCCCTGATCATGACCGGTGTGACCGCGATGGCCCGTGTCACTGCGGCACGCATGGACGCAAAGGGTTTCGACTACCCGGCGTGGGTCATCGCGCCGACGCTGCGCGCGGCCGACATCACCCACGTCAGCAATGAAGTGCCCTTTCTAGAGGACTGTGTGGCCGACCCTTCGCTGAACAATATGATCCTGTGCAGCGACACAGAGTATTGGGCTGCGCTGGAAGCGATCGGGACCGATATCGTCGGCTTGAGCGGCAACCACATCAACGATTTCGGGCGGGACGGCGCGCGCGAGTCGATCGGCTGGTATCGCCAGAACGAGATCCAGATTTACGGGGCCGGCCTGAATGAGGAGGAGGCCTGCACGCCGCTGCTGTGGAGCCACAACGAGAACCGCTTTGCCTTCATCGCGGCCCTGGCGCACCATCCCACCTTCGCGCGGGCGACCGCGGACGAGCCGGGCGCGTGCTACTTTTTCGACAATAAAGAGAAGATATTTGCCACCATCCAGTTGCTGAGCAACCTGGTCGACGTGATCGCGGTCGAACTGCAATACGAGGAAAGCTACAACCCCGGTCCGCTGTCACGGCAGGTGCGGGATTTCCGTGAGCTGCGCGCGGCCGGTGCCGACATTGTCACCGGCGTCCAGAGCCACGTGCCCCAGGCGATGGAGCCGTATGGTTACGGGGGCGAGAAACCCGGCATCATCGTCTACGGCCTTGGCAACCTGTTCTTCGATCAGATGTGGAGCTGGCAGACGCGCACGTCGCTGATTGCCCGCCACACGATTCACCAGGGCCGGGTGATCAACACCGAAATCCTGACCACCGTGATTGAGGACTATGCGCAGCCCCGATGGGCGACGGAAGCCGAACGAAACGATATTCTGCGGCAAATCTTTGTGGCTGCGCCGGCGCGCTGAGGAAGCCGGACGGCTCCGGTTCAATTCGAATCTCGCCCCGTGTATGTGACCCCGCGAACGCCGTACTCCCCCGCCTGACGCATAAACTCCTTGTACGGCTGACAGATCTTTCGGACGCTCTTTCCGGAGATATCAAATAGCGAGGCAATCTCCGCGTAAGAGAGCGGGTTGCGTGTGCGCACGCCCAACGTGAGGATTGCATCGTCAACAGGATCGGCCAGCCGGTCCGCACCATTGACAACTTGCTGCTTGCGGAAAGAGTCGCGCCCGCTGTTCCCAAAGGCGGCATCTTCCCACATGCCGCGCGGGCGCACGGCCTGCCTGTCCGACTGCCCCGTGTAGACGAGCCCGGGACCGTCTTCCCCCGTCTCCTGCAGGAACACCTCGTACGGCTGACAGATTCTGCTGACTTCGTCGCGGGCGATGCCGAACAGCGACGCGATTTGCGCGTGCGGCAGTGGAGATCGCATGCGCACGCCGAGTGTCAGAATTGCATCGTCTACGGGATCCGGCAAGCGAACCTCGCCGCGCACGGTCTTAGCCATAGGCAGATTGTCTGAACCCAAAAGGCACCTCCTCAAGCGGGGCGTTGTGCAGCGACCCATTCAACGGCGGCCGGGCTGTTTCGACACAAGGACAGGTCATCCTGTCGGACACGGTCAGGCTCGTTCCTCAAAGGGCCCGGTAATCGGAGACGCGCAGAAACTGCTCAGCCCGTCGACTTGGCGGCGTAGTTGCGCTTGAGCGTCTGAAGCAGGACGCGGCCCGGCCCGCGCAGATTGGTCATGAACAGCCCTTCGCCGCCGAACAGGGCTCGCCGGCACCCACCCACGCCGCGGATGTCATAGTCGACTTCGGCCGAAAAGGCCGCCAGATTGCCTGTGCTGACGAGCATCTCTTCACCCGCCGCCATCTGGCGCTCATAGAAGTCACCGCTGCCATGCACAAGCGCCTTCCCCACGCCGGAGATCGTCTGCAGGAAGAGGCCGGCGCCGCCAAAGACGGCCGCACCTGCGCGCCGCGCCACGGTAACCGTGATGGCGACGTTTTCGCCCCAGGCAGCCACAAAAGAGCCGCGCGTCGTCGTCACTGCGCCGTCGCCCTCCAGGTCCCAAATCTCCAGATGACCGGGCGCGTTGGCCGCCAGCAGCGCGTGCTGTTCCTCGGCCTGCGTCTCCAGGTAGGTGAGGGCGATGCCTTCGCCGGAGAGGCTGCGCCGCACCGCGCCGCCCGCGCCGCCCGGCACGCGCAAGCTCCATTGCAGTCCCGAGGTGTAGGCCATCAACGCCCCTTTACTGACCCAGGCATACTCGCCCGGGGTGAAGTCGAGGCGGACAGACTGGGCGATTTCGCCACTGATGCTATACTGCATTGCGAATCTCCTGACGCGCCCCTATCGGTCCCATCCGCCGGCCACACGCTCTGGGCGGTGAGCGAAGGCTGGAAAGCGGGGCGCAATTTAATGTCCGCCCTCTTCCGTACGGCAGGAAATAGTCGAACCATGTCGAAACGCAGAGCGAAAAGACCGAACGCCGCCCCCGCCAGGAAGGCAGGACCGCGCCTCGTCTACTCGACGGACCCGGACCCTGTTCCCGAACCGACGCCAGCGGAAAGTCCCCGGAATCCGGCTGCGCCCTTTGCCGTACAGGGAACGCAGTCGGTGCTCGTCCGCCTCGAGCGGAAAGGGCGCAAAGGCAAGACCGTATCGATCATCGCCGGCATAAAGAGCCCGGATGTAGGCAAACGCGCCCTGGCGAAACACCTGAAGGACAAGTTGGGCTGCGGCGGCGCGGTCAAAGGTGCGGAAATCGAAATTCAGGGCGATCAGAGGCGGCGGCTGGTCGCGCTGCTGAACGAATTGGGCTACCGAGCAAAATCCAGCGGCCATTGACCGCGGCGTTCAGCGCAGGTTGCGGCCGATGCTCGTTCCGCTCTCTACGATGTCGCTGTTGTTGTAGGCGTCCGCCCGGCTGAACGGGTGGACCACGACATTGCGGCCAAGCCTCGTTTTTGCCGGGACGACACTGCCTTTGCCAACCAGCGTCAGGCCGGTGTTGAGCCGGCCCGACAGGTCGGCGTTGGGACTGTTGTCGTCGGAATGGCCCACGCGCGCGTCCTGGCAGATTCGTACCTGCCTGTCCACAACGCAGCGCTCGACCACCGCGCCCGGTTCTATGATCGAATCATTGAGGATAACACTGTCGCGCACGAGCGCGCCCTCCCCCACCTGTACCCCGGGGGAAAGAACGCTGTGTTCGACTGCGCCCTCGATCTGGCAGCCGTTCGAGAGGAGCGCCCCATTCACGGCCGCGGCCGGCCCGAGCTTGACCGGCGCACGCCGTTCGCTGCGCGTATGCACGATCCACTCGGGTGCGTAGAGATTCAGCGCCGGCTCCTCCGCCAGCAGACTCATATTGGCGTCCCAGTAGGCCTGCACCGTGCTGGCGTCGGCCCAATAGCCGGGGTAGGTATAGCTGGCGACGTGGCCGCGCGCCACCAGCTCGGGCAGAATATGCTGACCGATGTCATCGCCGCTGCTGCTACTCAGGAGTTCGACCAGATAGTCGCGCCGGAAAATGTAGACGCCCATATTGGCCAAGTTCTGTTGCGTCCGCCGCGGCTTCTCCTGGAACTCGATGACGCGGTTGTCCGCGTCCTGCGAAATAATGCCAAACCGGTGGGTCTCGTGGCGGCCGACGCGTCGGACGGCGATCGTCACCGGCGCCCCCATTTCGAGGTGATGCGCCAGGAAAGGCCGGTAATCCATCAGATAGATGTGCTTGCCGGAAAGAATCAGCACGCACTCCTCTCTCTGCTGGAGCACGTAATCCAGATTCCTGCGAATGGCGTCGGCGGAGCCGCGCTGCCAGTCACCGTAGGGGCCTCCGCGGTAGGGCTGAAGCAGCCGCACGCCGCCGCTGGAACGGTCGAGGTCCCAGGGCTTGCCGATCCCGATATGATCGTTCAGGCTGCGGGGGCGGTATTGGGTCAGCACGGCGACGTTATGAATGCCGCTGTTGACGCAGTTGCTGAGGGAGAAATCGATCAGACGGAACTTGCCGGCAAAAGGAACTGCCGGCTCCGAACGGACCTCGGTCAGGACACTGAGGTCAGCATTGTCGGCCCCGGCCATGATCATGGCAAAAGCCCTGGCCATAGTAAGTGGTCCCCTATACGGTCTGCCCGTCCTCTACCACGAGGTCGGGTGGGAAGTCTTCTTCAGCGCTGTCGCTGTTGACGATGACGTTTGTGCCGATGCGCGCCCCGTCGGGAATGAACGCCCCCTTTCCGACGACCGTTTGCCCACTGTCCAGCTTGTCAGGAGTCAGGAGATTTGGCCGCGGGTCGCCCGACATGGCGCATCCGACCTGCGCCCCGAACCCGACGATCACCTGCTTGTCGATGATGGCCCGGTCCACGCGCGCGCCGGGCCCGATCCACGAATCATTCATGATGACACTATCCTGCACGACCGCGCCCGGGCTGACGTAGACGCCGGGGCTGAGAATGCTCCTCCTGACATGGCCATGGACTTCACAGCCGTTCGACACCATGCTCTGTACGACCTGGGACTGTGGGCCCAGCTTGGCCGGCGGGCGCTCCTCCGAACGCGTATGGATCGGCCACGTGTCGGCATAAAGGTCGAGGGCGGGACTCGCTTCAAGCAGCTCGAGGCTTGTCTTCCAATAGGCATCGACTGTGCCGACGTCGACCCAATAGCCGGAGTACGGGTAGGAATATACACGGTCCCCGGCCGCCAGCATGTCGGGGACGACATGCTGGCCAAAGTCGCGGCGCGGACCTTCGGCCCCCTCTTCCTGCAGACGCTGGGCCAGCACGCGGCTGCTGAACACATAGATTCCCATCGAAGCCAGGTTGCTTGTCGGCTGCGCAGGCTTTTCGTGGAAGCGGACGATCTCGCCTTGCGCGTTGGTCTCCATGATGCCGAAACGATGTGCCTCCTCGATTGGCACAGGCATGACCGCGATCGTCAGGTCGGCGCCCTTTTCATGGTGAAAAGCCAGCATCGGACGGTAGTCCATCTTGTAGATGTGGTCGCCGGAGAGAATCAGGGCTGTATCGGCACCTTTCTCTGAAAGAAAGTTCAGGTTCTGCAGAATTGCATCGGCGGTGCCGGCGTACCAGTCCTGCGCGCCCCGGCCCTGGTACGGCTGCAGCAGGCGGATGCCCCCGTGCTGCCGGTCCAGGTCCCAGGGCTTGCCGATCCCGATATGCTCGTTGAGGCTGTGGGGGCGGTATTGCGTCAGTATCCCGACCGTAGACATGCCGCTGTTGACGCAGTTGCTGATCGTAAAGTCGATGATGCGGAACTTGCCGGCGAAGGGTACGGCGGGCTTGGCCCGCTCCTCGGACAGGACAGTCAGCCGTGTGCCGGCCCCGCCGGCTAGAATCATTGCAACCGTTCCCATTTTTTCCGTTCCAGACAGGTCGTATGGGGCACACCTATCGTCCCTCAGCCTTTTGCGAAACATCATATCTGAAAGAGCATGAATGCCAAATTGCAGCGCAAGCCTGGGGCCGGCGTCAACTCTTGTCTTTTTGAGAGTCGGAGTTGGACGTTTAAGCCAGATTCTCTATACTTAATTCTTGAGTCTCGAAAGGGAGCAATCTGTTGACGCAGCGGGTGCGTCCGTAGTCTGCCGGCCTCGGTGCAACTTGAATCTGCAAGGGCGCCCCCTATCTTCCGGAATACAAGCGGGCGCCAACCCCCTGATCTGATGAGCGAATCGTTAACTTCCTCTCAACGACAGGGTGGGAAGGCCGTGCCGAAACATCCCGATCGATTGCGCTTTTCCGTCGTGACGGGAGGGATCCTGGTCGCGTTAGTGCTGATCGTCGCGGCGCTCCGCCTCCATCGCCTCAGCGACATTCCCCCGGGGCTCTACCATGATGAGGGCGCTCATGGCGTAGATGCCCTGCGTGTGTTGGAGGGGGAACATGCCGTCTTCTTCCCGGAAAACAATGGACGCGAGGGACTCATCGTCTATGCTGTTGCCCCGTTTGTCGCCGTTTTGGGGCGGACGATGCTGGCTCTCCGTCTGCCCATGGCCCTGGCCAGCGCCGGCACGGTCTTTGCCCTCTTCTGGTTGGGTAAGGAGCTTTTTGGAAGGGACGAGGAAAGCGGGCGGCCCACGGCTTGGCGAGGCCTGTTGATTGGCGGCGCGGCGGCCGGCCTGCTCGCCGTCTCGCTTAGCCAGACCATCCTCGGACGCAACGCGTTTCGGATCAATCTGCTGCCACTGACGCTCTCACTGTGCCTAGCCCTGCTTTGGTCGGGGTGGAGGCAGCGGAGCGGGTGGCGTATCGGGCTGGCAGGCGCGTTCGCAGGGCTCTCTCTCTATACATACATGCCGGCGCGCCTCGCGCCAATTCTGTTCCTCCTTTTTGGCATCACTCTCCTGGCGCCCTTTCGCCCGGGCTTCAGCAACAGGTTGCGAGGCGAATTGCCGAGAATCGGCATCTTCCTGGGCGTCGCCGCGCTGGTGGCTGCACCTATTCTCACTTATTTCGCTTTGCACCCGGACCAATTCTTGCTCCGCAGCAGCCAGTTGTGGCTTTTCGATCCTGGACGTAGCCACGGCGATCCATGGGGCAAGTTTCTGCAGAATGTATGGCTGCATATTTTGGCCGTTGGCTTTCGCGGCGACTTGAACTGGCGCCACAACCTTCCAGGCCAGCCGCTACTAAGTCCTTGGGAAACACTCTTTTTCCTGATAGGTGTAGGGGTGTCCATTCGGCACTGGCAGCGGCCTGCCAACCGCCTGCTGATCCTCTGGCTGGTGCTGCTGGCTCTGCCGGCAACGCTTGCGTTTGAGGGCGTACCGGCATCCAACACGATTCGAATGTTCGGCGCCACAACGGCCATCTATCTGCTTGCAGCCGTCGGCATGTGGGAGACGTTTCTTCTGCTGAAGCGGCGCTGGCCCAACCTGGCTGTTGGTACAGACCTGTTCTCCGGAAAACATAGCGGCAGGGCCGGCATTGGACTCGCCGCTCTGCTCTGCGGACTGATTCTGGGGCAGAGCGTGTACACCTACCGCACCTACTTTGAAAAATGGGCGAACGCTCCCGAACTGTATGCGGCCTATCATGTCGAGTGGGGGGAATTGGCCAAGGCGCTGAACGTACTTCCATCCGATGAGGGCATGGTCTACCTGGTGCCCCGAGTCGAACCACGCGGATTCTATAGTTTGGAATACCTGTATCGCGGCCCGGCGACAGTCCAAGTAACGAATCCTCTCCTGCCATATATGCCCCAGGAAGTGGAGGCGAATCTGTCGGCTGTCAAAGACCTATCAACTGCTAAGATCCTGGACTGGAATGCGCCGCCGTGGCAGGGTGACGAAGAGGAACCCATTGCAATTCTCCTGAGCAGGCACGGGCGTTACGTCGGCAGGCAGGAACATGCCGGCCTTCAGATTCACACCTTCTCCGACATAACACTCGACCGCCCCTGGACATTTTATGAGCATCTGGAACCTCTACCCATCGTCTATGATGGCGGTATCACTCTGCTGGGGTTCGCCTTGGGCCAGGGCGAACGGCAACTACCGGCCGAGGAGATCGTCAACCTGGGAACCGATCGCTCATTTTGGGCCGTCCTGCAATTGCAGACCGCCCCGGGGCTGGAAATCAATTATGTAATGTCGCTGCGTCTCCACGATGCCGGAGGGGCAAGGGTCTTCCAGGAAGATGAGATCCTGCTTGACTCCCTTTACACGCATACCAGCCGGTGGAAAGTGGAGGAGCCGGTCGAGAATCTTTTCCATCTTGAACTCCCAGCCGACCTCTCTCCCGGAGAGTACGAGTTGAGGCTGGTTATCTACGAGTCCGATACGAAAAAGCCAACCGCCCAACTCGAAACCTGGAATACGGATATCGTCCTGGCGCGCCTGCAACTGGATGATGGTCCTTGATTGATAAGGTCCCTTCGGTTGACCTCATTGGCTCGGTCCATGCCCGAGGCCAACGGAGAGAAAAAATAGGAAATTCCGGAAACGGTTAAATGGAATCCACACTCGGACAATGCGTCAAAGTTTCCAAGTTTTCGGCACGGCCGCATCGGGCTGGTGCCCTGGGTAATCCTGATCGCCATAGCCCTGGAAGTGTTCGTACTGCGCCTTTACCGCCTCACTGAAATCCCACCGGGAATCTCTTGCGGCGAGGGGGCACACGACGCAAACGCCCTCCAGGTGCTGCGAGGCGAGCACACCGTCTTTTTTCCCAAGTCCGGCGATGGTCTCGAAGGGCTGAGCGCCTATGCCGTTGCCCTGTCAACGACTTTGCTGGGGCGAGGCGTTCTGGCCATTCGGCGGCCATCAGTCGCGGCCAGCGACGGCGCGTTCCTTACTGTTTTCTGGCTCGGGAAGGCGTTCTTTGGAGAGGATGAGAACGGGATAACCATCTCACTGTGCGGACAACTGGTTGCCGGCGTCACCCTTCGCGGGGCTGAACATAGCGGCATCGCCCATCGCTAAGTCGCGTCGTAGATGCTTTCGAATCAGCTACTTAGGCTGGAAGATGCTCGCTGGCTCTTGGTAGCCCTGCAGTAGGGGACCGTGCGCGAAAGAGCTACCGAATTTACAATTTCACTTCGATCCTAGATGGTGAGGGGGCTACGATTTCCAGAGAGGCGCCGTACCAAGGAACGCGCATGTTACGCGCACGAGATATTGGTGGCCTGCCAAGATCGTCGGCAGGCTGTATCGCCTTGACTTTCCGAACAGCCTCCATGGCGACGAATGCGAGCTGCGGCAGATTGTCTACGACATTACAACGCTCAATCCGACTGTCGAAAGCGAAGTCTGGGAGCCTAAGGGTGTTCTGGTCCGGTTCAGCCCCGCCGAAATCCGGTGAATGTTTGACCCTTGGCCGATAGCGCTTAACTGCCTGGCCCGATATGGTTTTCCCGAGTTCCAACACGACCGGCGCCCTTCTTCGCAACGTGTGGACGCACCTCCTCGTTTTCGGCTTTCGCGGAGACCCTATCTGGCGCTACAGCTCCTCCGAACGACCCTTGCTGGAACTGTGGGAAGCGTCCTTTTGCTGGATCGGTGTCGGGACGGCGTCATGGCACTGGCGGCGGCCGGCCTACCGCCTGCTCATTCTCAGGCTGGTACTGCTGCTCCTGCCGGCGTTCCTGGCTGGAGGGTTCGTGCCCACCACATTACGCATAAACGGCGCGGGCCCAGCCATCTATCTGATCACGGCCGCAGGCGTCTGGGAAACCCTCACCTTCGTGTGGAGTCGCTGCGGGGAGATCTTCCACGCGCGCTATCGACAGCTGCAGGGGCTGGCTGACCGATCGACCATGCAGTTGATGTTCCAGCAGAAAGAATCACGGTCAGCCGTCGCCGTGACTGCGGCTGTAGTATGCCTGATCCTGGTACAGGGCGGTCGGACCTACCAAACCAATTTCAGGGAATGGGCCGCCGCGCCTGAACTCTATGAAGCCTATGAGACCGAATGGGTAGACCTGACTCGCGTACTCAACGCGCAGCCTGCTGTTACAGACACTGCCTATCTGATCTCCTACAGGATAGATGAACATAACAGCTTCACATACCTCTAACAAGGTACAGCGCCGGCCCGCCTGATCTTTACCGGTTCCCCCGACCTTGCCCGCAAGGTACGGTCGACACTTACCAGAATAGGCAACGTTGCGACCCTAAGGGTTGTGGACTGGAGGGACGATCGGTCTGGACGGGGGAGAGCGATCAACATGTTCTTACGCTTCTCGACAAATACGCGCGCTATCGCGGCCGCGAAGAGTTCCCCAACTTCCTGATACATACTTATTCCGACGTCGGCCTGGAGAGCCCGTGGACACTCTATAAATACCTGGAACCGAGAGCCGTCGGCTACGACGGCGGTATCGATCTTCTGGGCCTCGCCATCGGACGCGTCAGCGACCAGTTGCCTTCGCAGCACCCACTCGATTTGGGCCAGGACAGGTCGCAGTGGACCGCGCTGCAGTGGCGGGCAATTCCCGGCCTGGATGCCGATTTTGCAATCTCCCTTCGCCTGATCAGTCCGGAAGGCGCCATTTCCTACCAGAGGGATGTTGTTCTGGGGGATTCCAACCACGCGCGAACGAAATACCGGAAGTCGAATTGGGCAGTTGATACGCTTTACCACCTTAGCTTTACCACCTCAGCTTTCCGACCGACCTCGAGCCGGGCGAATATGATCTGCGGCTGCTCGTCTGTAATGCCGCCAGGTTGGAACCGATTTACTCACCGGGGATAGCGGAGCCGGAGGTGGTCCTGAAACGCCTGCGCCTGGTGAAATCTCAGTGACGGGAGCGGAAACGCGCAATTCGGCTGCCCAACCGGATCTCTCCAAGACGGGGACTGTCGCGGGACGCGAGAGATTGGACGACGGTTTGTGAGGAGGCTTCGCGCACTTTCTAGAAGGCGATGCCGCGGAAAGTATCAGTGTCACGGTCAATTGGATTCTGTTGCCGTAATCTCTATACTTAACGATCGGGCCTCGAAATACGTCTCAACATTTGGAGGCGTCTGACACAGAATCTTAATCAGACCGTACCGGTGAGGCGCGTAGGGTACGTCTCCTATCCCAAGAGACTCTTGCCTGGCAGCCCACACCAAGAGCGAATTCGTATGTCAGAAAATTGGGAACGCCTCCTCCCCCGGGTGGTGGCAGGTGGGATTCTGCTCATACTGGCGCTGGGCGTACTGAGTCTGCGCCTTCACCGAATAACCGAACTACCGCAGGGGATTCAAAGCGATGAAGGACCGGACGGCGTTTACGCCTTGCAAGTATTGCAGGGGGAACACGCAGTTTTCTTTCCGGAAGCGGCCAGTGGCCGCGAGTGGATGGGCGTCTATGCGATAGCGCTTTCCACCTCGGTGTTTGGGCGTTCGATACTGGCATTTCGTTGGCCGACAGCCCTGGCAAGCGCGGTGACGGTCTTTGCCGTCTTTTGGTTGGGCCGGCTGTTTTTCGGTCGCGAAGGGAGCGGCCGTCCCACTCCTTGGCGCGGCCTCTTCATCGGTGGTGTCGGTGCGGGGGTGCTCGCCGTGTCCCTCGGCCAGACCATTATCGGCCGCGCCTCGCTGCGCGCCAACTATCTGCCGCTCCTTCTCACCCTCTGTTTCGCGTTGCTATGGTGGGGCTGGTCAGAACCTGCCGTAAAGCGAAACTGGTGGCGCATAGCATTGGCCGGCCTTTGTGCCGGGCTGCTCCCTTATACCTATATCCCGTCGCGCTTCACGCCCTTCCTCTTTTTCCTTTTCGGCCTGAGTTTTCTATTCCCGCTCCGTTCAGGAACGAAGGAATTCTTACGCGCCGAACTGCCGCGGGCCGCCATTTTTATCGGCGTGACTTCCCTGGTGGCCGCGCCGATTCTCATCTACTTTGCAAACAACCCTGAACATTTTTTCATTCGGAGCAGAGAGGTCTGGCTCCTCCGTGAAGGGGAAGGGACGGTTTGGGGCGGCTTTCTGCGCAACGCGTGGGAGCACCTGCTGGCCTTCGGCTTCCACGGCGACCGCCGCGAGCGGTACAACTTCGACGCCCTGCCGATGCTGAACCCGTGGGAAGCCCTCGCCTTCTGGTTTGGTGTGGGGATGGCAGTCCTGCGCTGGCAGCGACGTCCAGCTTACCGTCTACTGCTTCTCTGGCTGGTGGTCCTGCTCGTGCCGGCAATGCTTTCCCTGGACGCCGACCTGGGACCCAATACGCTGCGCATGATTGGTGCAGCGCCAGCGGTATACCTCCTCATCGGCGTCGGGCTGTGGGAGGCCTACGAACTTCTCAGCATCCGGCTATGGCCGGCTTCTGCAGTGCCTTCGCAGATCGGCGGTAGAAATGTCTCCACTGGCGATGGACAGGCAGGCCGCAAATTCGAGAGCCAGGTCACCGTCGCCCTGGCCGTTCTTGTCGCGGGGCTCGTTGTGCTGCGGGGACTGCGCACGTATCAGACCTATTTTCGCGAGTGGGCCGTTACGCCCGCCTTCTATCTGACCTATCAGGGAGAATGGGCCGATGCCGCCCGCATCCTGAGCGCGCAACCGACCGCCGCAGGAGCTGTCTATCTGCTTCCTTACCGCTTCGATGAGCACTACGAGTTTGAATACCCGTACCACGGCCCTGCGCCCGCCTACGTAATTCGTGCCAACCGACCCGACCTGCCGCAGACGGTCCAGTCCACTCTTGCCGCCATCGAGGGCCTCTCCACTGTAAAAGTCCCGGATTGGAACGACAGCCTCAATTGGTCCAGCCAGGGGGACGTGAATCTTGTCACACTTCTCGACAAGTTTGGACGCTATCAGAGCAGCGAAGCGTTCTCAAATTTTCAGATCCACATCTATACCGACATCGCCCTGGACCGCCCGTGGACCTTCTACGGAGAGCTGGAACCGCGGGCCGGCCGGTACGATGGCGGTATCAGTCTCCTGGGACTCGCATTGGGGCAGGGGGAGCAGCAGTTCCCATCGCGGCAAACAGTCAGCCTGGTTGGAGGCGACTCATTGTGGGTAGCGCTGCAATGGCAAACCGAATCCGGCTTGGAGACCGACTTCGCCATTTCCCTACGTCTGCAGAGTGCTGACGGCCAGTACACCTACCAGACTGACCATGTTTTGGGCAATTCGACATTTGCACGCACTCGCGACTGGTTCGCGGATTTGCCGGTCGACACGCTGTTCCACCTGGACCTGCCGGCGGATCTCCCGCCCGGTGAATACGAGCTCAAACTGATCGTCTAAAATACCGAAACGCTGATACCTACTGTCGAAATAGACGTCTGGAAGCCGGAACTGCTCCTGACACGTTTGCTCTTGCAGGAAAGCGGACGACCGGAGTAAAGGTCCTTGTCAACTGGACCCGCTGTCATTGCAGCCCGCGTAGGAAACGAGACCGATGCCGCTATGGCAGAGTGCGCGAAGAGCTTGACAAGAATTCTCGGAGCTCCGTGAATGTCTGAATTGCCGCCTTTGGCCCCGCATACGGAAGGAATTGCAGGCAAAGCCGGTGCAGCGAACGCCCGTCGCGTCACCTTGGCAATTGTTGCTGGCGCAATTCTCCTGGCCCTTGCGTTGGCTGTCGCCTTGTTGCGCTTCCGCCAGCTGTCCATCCTCCCGCCCGACCTCCATCCCGATGAAGGTGCGCATGGCCTGGACGCACTCCACGTGTTGCAGGGAAATCACGCTGTGTTCTTTCCCCGGCACAATGGACGGGAAGGAATGGTTATCTATGGAGTTGCCTTCGCCATTTCACTGTTGGGGCGCACGGTGCTGGCTCTGCGCTTGCCGACGGCTCTTGCCAGCGCGGGCACGGTCTTCGCCGTCTTCTGGTTGGGGGGCCTACTCTTTGGAAGAGATAGAGACGGCCGCCCCACCCCGTGGCGCGGGTTTCTGATAGGCGGCGCTGCAGCCGGCCTGCTCGCCGTCTCACTCAGCCAAACGATTCTCGGAAGAACAGCATACAGAGGAAACTACCTTCCGCTGCTTCTTGCCCTGGTCTTCGCCCTGTTGTGGTGGGGATGGCGGCAGAAGCGCTGGTGGATCTTCGCGCTCGCGGGCCTGTGTACAGGGTTGCTACCCTACACCTATTTGGCGGCGCGCGCCACACCCCTGCTGTTTATTGCCTTCGGTCTGAGTTTTCTCCCTTATATGGCGAAAGGAAGACCTGACTGCGCAAGAACAAGAGAAAGCTCGTTACCTTCGCGGTCTTCCTTTTCGGTTGGCCTCTTGTTGGATGGACCTATGAGGCAACGCCTGCCGTTGATTGGCATATTTCTCGGCGTAGCAGGGCTCGTGGCCGCGCCCATTCTTGCCTATTTTGTCCTGCATCCGGGCGACTTCCTCTATCGAAGTGACCAAGTTGAGATCTTCAGTCCCGGTCGCGGCGCGGGAGATTCTCTGACGGCTCTGCTTTTCAGCACATGGGAGCATCTGCTGGCATTTGGCTTTCACGGTGACGCCAATTGGCGATACAACTTCCCTTCACGACCAATGCTCAACGCCTTGGAGGCCTCGTTTTTCTGGTTTGGCGCGGTCATGGCGGCTTGGAACTGGAAACGGCTGCCCGCCTACCGACTCCTGCTTCTCTGGACCGGTGTTCTGCTCCTCCCGGCAGTTCTTGCCGACTATTCACCCCACTTTCTTCGCATGATCGGAGCGGCGCCGGCCGTCTATCTGCTCGCGGCGCTGGGAATCTGGGAGGCGTTCCGGCTGCTGCAAGCGTGGAGCAGCCGCCTGCCGCAGCTCCGGAAACTGACTTCTCCGGACCGCGAATTCACCGTACCGGTTCTTGCCGGGGCTGTCGCCCTTTGCTTGATTCTGTACCAAGGAATTGTTACCTTCCGTACCGTTTACCAGGAGTGGGCAAACGCTCCCGAAATCCGCATTGTGCCCGATAACATGCTGGGTGAAGCCGGCGAAGTGCTGAGAAGGCAGCCGCTTGAACTGGACACTGTCTTTTTGGTGCCGGGCTTTTCGTGGAGTGACGAGAGTTTCGTCAACGAACACAATTTCAGATACCTCTTCCATGCCTACATTGTCACGATGGAGGCGCCGGACCTGGCGCAGCGGATTGAGTCCGTGCTGACGGCGGTCAAGGAGGTGTCCTCAGTAAAGGTCCTGGAATGGAACAGCCCTAATCCCCTTATCGAAGATGACTCCCTTCCACTTGACTTTCTCTTGAGAAAATACGGACGCTATTCGGGGACTGAGCAGTACACCGACTTTCGGGTCCACAGCTACACCGATATCATCCGCGACCGCCCGTGGACATTCTACGACTACCTGGTGCCGCTTTCAGTTCGTTACGACGGCCCCATCAGCCTGCACGGCTTTGCCTTGGGCCAGGGGGTACGGCAACTCTCCGCTGCGGACATGACAGGTTTGGACCCGGGCAGCACAGTTTGGGGGGCTCTTCAGTGGCAGACAGCGCCCGACCTGGAAGACGACTATGCGGTATCTTTTCGCCTATACAGTGATGAAGGAACTGCCGTTTTCCAGGAAGATATTGTCCTCTGGAACCCGGCGAACCATACGCCCACCAGCCAGTGGCCGTCACAAGAGGCGGTAGACTCGCTCTTCCGACTCGACCTGCCGGCAGAACTCCCGCCTGGCGACTACCAGTTGCGGCTGGTGGTCTACAATGCCGAAACATTGATACCAACGGTCGAAGTCGGTGTCTGGGAGCCGGAAAGGCTCCTCGTTCAACTGCGATTGCAGTGAGCGAACGGGTTGAAAGCCTCCACTTCGTTCCCGGAACAGGCTTCCGAAAGCATGCCGCGCCTCTCTTGCTTCAACACGGCCGACGAGCGCGAATGACACGCAATCAGTGAGAGAATGTTGGACGGCCCAGCGGCGAAGCGGGCGCACAGGCATCAGGTCGCATAGCTTAGCTCCCGGATGCAAGGACGGAGTCCCGCGAGCTTGACGCCTGAACGGGATTGCCACATACTCAGTGCCTATTGCGCTGTCTCATGACTTTCCGCTACGCCGGTTTCGGGTCATGTGCAAAACGACAACCGTCTGAAATGTCATCGTCTGCATCACCGTCAACCAGCGGCGCTGACTCCCCCAGAGAGAGATTCCCTTCGCACCTGATTGTCCTGTGGGCAATCCTGCTCACGCTGACCCTTGCCGTCCTGTTGTTGCGCTTCCAGCGTCTGAGCGAACTCCCGCCGGGACTATTCTTCGATGAAGGAATACACGGAGTGGATGCCCTCAAGGTACTGCGGGGTGAGCACGCCGTGTTCTTTTCTCACGCAAAGCATGAGAACGAAGGACTGACTGCTTATACGATTGCGATTACAACCACTCTCCTGGGACGCTCACTGCTGGCCATGCGCCTGCCCACCGTTCTGGCAAGCGCAGGCACCGTACTTATTGTCTTTTGGCTGGGCCAGTTGCTCTTC
This sequence comes from Caldilineaceae bacterium, assembly GCA_034428395.1. Classification (GTDB taxonomy): domain Bacteria; phylum Chloroflexota; class Anaerolineae; order Caldilineales; family Caldilineaceae; genus Bin5. The sequence continues at coordinate 9,984 of DAOUHX010000084.1, read as the reverse complement.
GGACGGGACAGTAGCGGTCAGTCCACTCCATGGCGGGGACTGATGGTGGGAGGCGTTGGCGCTGGACTGATGGCCGTTTCGATCGGTCAAACGATCATCGGCCGCGAGGCCCTCAGGGCCAACTTCCTTCCACTGTTGCTATCCTCGAGTCTGGCCCTGCTGTGGTGGGGATGGCCAAAGACTGCACAGAGCAGTACCTCAACCGGCGCGCCAGCCGGACCAGCCTACGCCGGCGAGAGCGAAAGGCCGAAGAAGTTGTCAAGTTGGTGGCGAATCGCGCTTGCGGGGGTCTGCGCCGGACTCCTACCGTACACCTATATCGCTGCCCGCATTACTCCGTTCCTGTTCCTTTTGTTCGGTCTGAGTTTACTGCCTCGCCTTGGCAACCGCGAATCAGAATTGGAGAGAAGCAGGGGAGAATCCGGCCCCCGTCGCTTTCCTCACCTCGGCCTGCCCTTGTGGTCTGGAGGACTGTTCGGAAACGCAAACCGGATCGGGATCTTTCTGGGCGTAACCGCGGTGGTGGCTGCGCCAATTCTTATTCATTTTGCCCTGAATCCTGAAGACTTTTCTCCTCGAAGCGATGTGCGCTGGATCTTCCATCCAACTTACAGTAAAGGCGAGCCCCTGCGGGCCCTACTCGAAAACATCTGGGCACACGTCCTCATTTTTGGCTTTCGCGGCGACTCGAACTGGCAGTACAACTTCGGCTCCATGCCGATGCTGAACCCTTTGGCCGCTCTCTTCTTCTGGTTTGGCCTGTGCATGACTTTGCGGCGCTGGCGCAAGCCTGCCTATCGACTGCTGTTTCTCTGGCTGGGTGTTCTAATCATGCCGACCATATTATCCAGAGATTTCACTTCTCCCCCGAACACCCTGCGCATGTTCGGCGCTGGACCAGCCATCTATCTGCTCACAGGTGTCGGCATGTGGGAAGCCTTCCGCTTCCTGAGACAGCGCTGTCTGGCACTGTCCTCACGCGCCGAACTCTTCTGCCGAGAATATGGGACCTGGCTTGCCATTGCTCTGGGAACGGTGGTCGCCCTTTGGATTCTAGTCCAGGGGGCATCCACTCATCGCATCTATTTTCAGGAGTGGGCAACCGCGACCAAGTTCCACAAAGAGTACTATGGAGAATGGGCAAGTGCGGCCAAAACACTCAACTCTCGACACCATTCTGATGGCTTGGTCTACCTGCTCCCCTACAGATTCATCAGAAACTATGGCTTCGAATACCTGTATCAGAATGAGGCGCCGGCCCACGTCGTTCGAGTCAGTACCTCCGAACTGCCGCAGAATGTCGAGTCCGCGTTGTCGACTATTGAGAACCTGTCCGCAGTCGGCGTCGTGGACTGGAACGACGAGTTGACCTGGTCTGGTGATGGTGACGAACACCTAGTTGCTCTGCTCGACAAGTACGGAAAATACGTCGGCAGCGAAGCATTCGGCAACTCTCAGATCAATTTTTTTACCGACATCACCCTGAATCGGTCCTGGTCACTGCATGAGTATGTGGAACCACTGTCTGTCCACTACGACGGCGGCATATCGCTGAACGGACTCGCCCTGGGCCAGGGCAAAATGCAGCTGTCCACTCAGGAGGCCATTACCCTGAAAGGCGGTGACTCCCTGTGGCTACTCCTGCATTGGAAAACCGCCCCCGGATTGGAGATCAATTACGCTATCTCCATGCGCTTGCACAGTGCTGAGGGAGCAATGGTCTACCAGAAGGACGTCACCCTGCTCAGCAAGGAGGACACGACAACTGGCGGATGGACCCCCGAAGAACCGGTCGACACGATATCAAACATTACTGTCCCAACAGATTTAGCCCCGGGCGACTACGAATTGCGGCTGATCGTCTATGATCCAAGCACGCTCAAGCCGACGGTAGAACTAGATGTGTGGGAAGCGGAATTGACCCTGGCTCAAATACGCGTGGCCGCGACACGCTAGCGCGTACACACATCTCCTCTGCAGCGCTCGGTTGATACAGGCCTCATTTCCCTCATTACCGCGCCGCCGCTGCTGCGCACAACACCTGAGAAGCTATCGAAGGTGCCTGCAACCTTACCGACCCTTTCCGGACTACCATCGATTTCCCCGGCCATTGATCGCTAACTCCCGTTTCAGATTCACCCGTTCTTGAGCTTTTCCACACAAACAGCTATACTCTATTGTTGGCTGCGGACATTCGGTATATCGGTGCCGTTCCCCACAGGCGGCGCCGGCAACCGTATCAGCTTGATGCAGACGCCTCGTCTGCCTTTTTGGGAGGAGGAATACGTGCTGTTGCGAAGGACCCAAACCGCATCGTTCTGGCGTGACCAATTCAACGTTTCCCATGAAGACCTGGACTTCATCCACGGCCTGATCCTGGATGCAGAGTCGCCGATGACCACCAGCCAGCTGGCACTGCATCTGATCCAGGAGTACCAACGCCGCGAGACGGCGCGGATGGAGTCCGAACTCAAGAAGGGTACCGTCTACCAGCCCGGTAATGACTATTCAGTGGGGGAGACGCTCATCTTTCCGGCTATGGATTTCCTGGTAGGCGAAGTGCTGGAGAGCCGCGCCGGCCAGAACCCGGAGCACGGTCAGTTCGATGTCATTCGGGTTGGCTTCGCCGACTCGGGCGAAGAGCGGGAGTTTGCGGCCAACCTGCAGACCGGCCACCGGCTGAACGCGGCAAATGGCCAGACTGCGGGCGACGAAGAAGCCCTCCTTTCCGCCGAAGAGATTCATTCGCTCTATCAGGATGAGATCGAAGAGAGTCTTCTCTTTGCCCTCGAGGAGGGCGAAGGCAACGATATATTCGTCAAGATGGACGACTTTTGGCTGCTGGCCGACATGCTGGCCGAGGTCCACGTAGGTCATCTGAACATTGCCGAAGCGTTGCTCGAAATGCAGAACCGGCCCCTTTCCACGGAGGAACTTCTGCCCGAACTCGATCTGCAGGCCGACGATATCTCGCAGCCGATGCAGATCATCAGCGTCAACCACGCTTTGGGCGACGACGAGCGCTTTGACCAGGTCGGCCTCGGCGGTGTTCCTCTCTGGTATCTGGCGCGGCTGGAGCCACCGGAGGCGCTCAACACCCCGCCGCTGCTGTCTGCTAGCATTGGCCGCTACAACCGGGCCATCTTGAGCGTGGAACTTCTGCAAACGGAATGGGAGCTCGATGACGAATGGGGCGAGAGCAGCGCCGCCTCACACGTTTCGTCGGTCGTGCCCAGCGTCAGCTTCACCCTGATTTTTCCGCACTGGCTTTACGGCACGCTGCCCCTCAGCAGCCGCACGCGTGATCTGTTCCCGCACAGCGTGCAGGAGCGTTCAATGGTGACGATCATCGACGGGCGTTGGGGCAACCGCTACACCGCCTGGATCGTGCATAAAGGGCGCTACGTTTGCGGGCTCAAGGAGTGGATGGTGGCGCACAACCTGCCGGTGAGCGCGCAGATCACGCTTGAGCGCGCCGAGAATCCCGACGAGCTGGTCATCGACTACCGCCCGCGGCGCATGAGGCGGGAATGGAGCCGCATTGCCAAAGTCGATGCCGGTGCCCGGCGATTCGATCTCGAAATGAACAAGGTGCAGATCGCCTGCGAGTACGACGAGCACCTGATTGTCTCATCCGAGGACCGGGAGGGGCTGGAAGCGTTCAACGCCGGTTTCGAACGCAACGACGCGACACTTGAGCAGATCGTGGCGATGGTAGTACCGGAGATTACGAAACTGAATCCCCAGGGCACCGCCCACGTCAAGACGATCTACAGCGCGGTCAACATGCTGTGGCGCTGTCCGCCGGGGCCGATCTTCTATACTTTGCTCAGCAATCCCCGCTTCCAGGACGCGGGGGACGGCTTCTTCAACGTGAGATGAACGCAGGAGGCCGGCGGTTTGTGGAGAACGCGGGCACTTGAGGAGGGATAGACAGACGATGACAGTTGCAGCGCCGAGAAGGAAAATCGCCTGGTTCCGGCCGGACGTGAATACAAAGTTCCACATCGACTACCAATGGTGGGAGCAGAGCGGGCGTAATTTTCGCCTTTACCTGCGCGACCAGCTTTGCACCGAGTGCCGGGACAGATTCAAGGACCACAGAGATACCGAGGATGTGGACTGGATCGACCCGGAAACCGGAGAGGTCCAACGCACTGACGCGCTGTGGGAATGCCTGCGCAGCCGCTGCACCAAGGATCCCGACTACATCAACGAGCACCTCTCGCTGACCGCGGCCTGTTTTCGCGTATTTCTGGCCAACAACAACACGCCGCTCAGCCCTTCAGAGTTGAACCAGCTTTTGCCCTGGAAACCGGCCCGCACCATTCTGCAGACCCTGGGCGGAAAGGTCGTCTACCTGGGTTTGCGGCCGGTGCGGGAGTAGAAAAGCCCGCGGCCCGGCGCATGAACGGCTCTCACGCCTCCGCGGCGCCCGCCCCGTCCGGCCCTTCTCCCGCCCTTGCCAGCAAGTCCTGCGCGGCGCGGTAGATGGGCAAGTCCACCATCTTGCCGTCGAGCACACATACGCCCCGACCGGCGCGCTCATGCGCCTCGAAGACCGCGATCAACCGCCGCGCCGCCTCAACCTCCGCCCGGCCTGGCGTGAACGCCGCGTTGATCACCTCCACCTGGCGCGGGTGAATCGCCAGCTTGCCGCGAAAGCCCATATTGCGCATCGCCGCACACTCCGCGGCCAGCCCGGCATCGTCGGCCAGGTCGGTGTAGACGGTGTCGATCGCCTGCAGGCCGAAGGCCGCGGCCGCGGTCACCAGCGCGCTGCGGGCAAAGAGGATTTCCCAGCCCTCGCGCGTGCGCTGCGCGCCGGTATCGACGGCGAAATCTTCCGCGCCCAGGGCCAGCGCGGCCAGTCTGCCCCCGGCGCCGGCGATCTGGCGTAGGTTCATCACGCCCGCAGCCGTCTCCACAATCGCCAGCAGCCGCACAGTCCCGACGGGCAGCCCGGCCTCCTCCTCCAGCGCGGTCAACTGCCGGCTGACGAGATGCAGCTCCGCAGCCGATTCGACCTTCGGGACCACATAGCAACAGGGTTCTGCGGCAAACGTTGCGAGCAGATCATCCGGCCAGAACGGGCTGCCGACCGGATTGATGCGGATACAGCGCAGCGCCCGGCCCTCGGGCAGTCTCTGAAAGGCCTCGACCAGAAGGGCGCGCGCCTCCTGCTTGCGGCTGGGCGCGACCGCGTCCTCGAGGTCGGCGATGATCGCGTCCGCAGGAAGGGTCGCTCCCTTGGCCATCTTGCGCGGCGAGTCGGCTGGGGTGAAGAGTAGAGAACGTAGGCGCGGCGTCATGGGAGGGCACCTCGGTGCCGGAGCGTAACAGCCATGTCCAATTTTCTCACAACTGCTATAATCCTACGCTTTTTCCTACATTTTGCGCCTTAGGGCAAGTTCTCTCTTATCCCAAGAATGTTAAAGTGCACGCAAAGAATTCTGACAGTATCATAGAAATTTGAGAAAATTACTTGACATTGTCAGAATTATGGTGTTAGTATATTCCCTAGGGTGCGAAATAGTCTCGAATGTTTGGCGTGAGACAAACGTCGAAAGGGAGGGCTTGTGGCTGAAAATGACCTCTTTGAGAAATCTTTGGGTGCGGGTTGGCGAACTGCCGCACAATAGTACAGCCCACTTGTGAAATCCTAATCCAGGTCCCGCCACCCTTACCCAATCAAGGAGCAAGAGTGATGACGAGAAACTTAGTCGAGACCATCCCGTCGCCTGTTTTGGGGCGACGTCTGCAAGAGGCCCGCAAAGCTCGCGGCCTTACGCAACAAGAGGTCGCCGACTCCTTAGATGTTGCCCGTACTACGGTAACCGCCCTGGAAAAGGGCGAGCGGCGCACCCGGCCGGCCGAACTCATAGAGATGGCCAGACTGTATGGCCGACCGGTAGGCGATTTCGTCGGCACGAAAGAGCCTATTTCTGATTTCAGTGTTCAGTTCCGCGCCGCGGCTACAAACCTCGGATCCCCACAGGCCAAAGAAGAATTGCAACATGCCGTTGAGGCATTTCAACGCCTGTGCGAAGACTACCGGTATCTCGAGGCTCTGAACGAATCGCCGCTCAGCCACAACTATCCACCCCCATACCCAACGAATGGGGCTTCCCCAGAAGTAACAGCGGAGGACGTGGCCTCTTCCGAACGACATCGTCTTGCGCTTGGGGACGGCCCGCTTCTGAACCTGAGAGGGACTCTTGAAAACGATGTCGGCCTTCGCATTTTTGCCCTCAATCTCCCTTCCCGCGTTGCAGGCATGTTCAGCTACACGGACGACCTCGGGGGCTGTATCGCCGTAAACGCCCGCCATCCGCAAGACAGGCAACGATGGTCGCTTGCGCACGAGTACGGCCATTTCCTCTCGAACCGCTTTCAGTCGGAAGTGTCTATGTTAGGCAGATACGGTCGTTCGCGTTCCTCCGAGCGCTTTGCAGATTCCTTTGCCCGTTGCCTCCTCATGCCGACCACTGGCCTCCGTCGCAGGTTTAATGAGGAATCGCGCGCGGCGGGCGGGAAGGTTACGGCCACAGAGATCTGCCGCCTCGCCCATCACTATTTTGTCTCCGTGGAAGCGATGATGTTGCGACTTGAGGAGCTGCGACTCCTGAAAGGGGGCACGTGGGAACGGCTGCGCGACAAAAGTTTCAAAGTGCGAGAAGCACAGGATCTGTTGGGGCTGGCTCCCCATCCCCACGAGGAAAGAGGGTTGCCTCTGCGCTATCAGTATTTGGCTGCCCGGGCATTCGGAGAGGAAAAGTTAACCGAAGGAGAGTTGGCCCGCCTTCTACGAGTTGACCGCGTAGCGGCGAGGCGGATGATCCAGAATCTGACTCAAACTCTCATTCTCCAAGACGAAGGCCAAGTTGCTTCCTACTCCATTGACCTTGCGCGCCGCGTCAGCGGGGCAAACGAACCTGCGCCCATCTTGTCGGAAATGACTGGCTCCTTCGATGGAGACCAACCAAGCTTTGCCGGACAGAGTTGCTGAAGGAGCCTTGAATTGTAATGCGTCAATTCGACTTTCTTCTTCTCGATGCCAGCTGCCTCCTCAACCTCTATGCAACGGGTCGTCTGCGAGAAATCGCTGAAGTGCTGCCCTGTCAACTCTGTGTTGCCGGCTATGTGGCCGAGCAAGAGGCCCTCTACGTCAGACGCGCCGGACCGACAGATGCAGAAGAGGTGCGGATTCCAGTGGATCTCTCTTCTCTGTATGAAGATGGCCTAATGCAGTTGATGTGCCTGGAAAACCTGACTGAGGAGGCAACATACGTGAACTTAGCTGCTCATCTTGACGAAGGCGAGGCGATAACTGGCGCGTTGGCTTTTCATCGTGGCTGCTCCGTAGCAACCGATGATCGCAAGGCCCGCCGGGTGCTGAGTCAACTGGATCCAGCGGTGAAACTGGTCTCCACTCTACAACTATTGAAACGATGGGAGGAGGAAGCAGCGGTGCCTCAAGACGAATTGAGGAGAGCCATGGCCGATAAGCAGTCAGGCGCCAGCTTCATCCCCGGCGCGCGCGATCCGCTCTATCAGTGGTGGCTTTCGGCAATCCAGGGACCATAAACATGAGGCCAGATCGGCGTATCCTCGCACTGGAGGTGGCCTCAATGTCTTGAGGGCGCCTCCCTTCGAAAGTGGCAAACTCCCCCTACCTTCGCGCTGGCATCGTCATCTCTAGCACGCGCACTCACTCCAAGGCCGGCGACGACAGCCGCGCCCGCCGGTCGAACAGCTTTCTCACGCACAGGGCGAGCGCAGCACCTACGATTCCGCCGGACATATCGACGCCGATATCGAAGAAATTGTCGCCGTGAACCGGCAGCCGTTCGCTGATCAGCTGGATGCCCTCCTGCGCCACGGCCACGCCCAGGACCAGGGCCAGCACGACCATCACCGCATTCAGTACCGCCATCCTGCCGTAGAAATTGAACATCAGCAGCGCGCCCAGCACGCCGAAGAGCAAGCTATGCATGAAGATATGCATCCACTGCGGGCTGAACAGGTCGTTGAACAGTCTGTAGCCCAGAGGCGAGACGCGTATGAACCAGCCCATGGGGAACAGAATACCGAAAATCCAGAAAGCAAGGACCAGATTGCGCTTCACTCTTCTCGCTCCTCCCGCTTGTATTGATTTGACGTCTCTTGATACTCAGACAAACCGTTGAAACATCGACACGGTTCCCGGCGATTCCGCTGAAATGTGGGACTGGGACTCGCCGTAAAAGCAGAATCAGGTCAGGACGCGGCCCAATCGGAATTTGAAATCGATGTTGCCCCGTTGCTTCAAATGTGCTAGACTGCGCGCAGTGGGATAGAGACCATACCCCTGCATTTCACCTGCTGAAAAGTAGCGTTTTGCGGCGTCTCGTTGTGCGTTTGCAGGCAGAGGTAACCAACGCTTTTTGAATTAGGAAAAACCAGTGTTTCGACGCAACGAACGTCCGCAACCGGACGCCATCGAAGTCATCATCGGCCCCAGAGCCACCTACACCGGCGCGCTTCGCAGCGACAGCAGCATCCGCGTTGACGGCGTCGTCGAGAGCGGCCTGCTGGAGACGCTGGCCAACGTGATCCTGACTGAAGCCGCCCGCGTCAACTGCGAAATCCGCGCCCGCAACGTCAGCATTCGCGGCTACTTCGATGGCGTCATCCGCGCGGACCGCGTCGAGCTGCTGGCCGGCTGTTACGTGCGCGGCGCCCTCTACGTCAACAGCTTCCTGCTCGACGAAGGCGCAACGCTCGAAGGCGAACTGCACATGCGCGGCGAAAACGCCGAAGAGCCGCTGGATCTCACCACTGACACCACAGAGCCATTGCTCCTGCCGGACTCTACTCAGCAAGAAGAGTCAGCGTTCTTTTAGCGTCCGCTCAACGCCTGGACGGGACACCTTGCCCCAAGGAAACGAAGCTGGTCTCGAAAAGGTTTCCGCACCAGGCCGCGCTCGCCGCAGCTCGGACAGTGACCGCTAATTTTCAATGGACTGGATCCTGATCATCGCCGGCGCGCTGCTCGGCTATCTGCTCGGTTCGGTTCCGGTTGGCGTCCTTGCCACTGCCATCTACGGCGTCGACATCCGGCAGGTCGGCAGCGGGCGCACCGGAGCGACCAACGCATGGCGCGCGGCCGGCCTGAAGGCCGCGATCCCCACGCTGTTGGGGGATGCGTTGAAAGGCGTGGCTGCCGTTCTGCTGATCCGCTACGGCGCGGCAGTCTTGTTCCCCGGCACGGGCGAGATCGCGGCTGCCGCGGCCGCATCGCTGGCCGGCGCCGGCGCGGTCGTGGGCCACAACTGGTCGCTCTTTCTGGGCTTCAAGGGCGGCGCCGGCGGCATCACGACCGCGGCGACGATCGTGGCGATCTCGCCGCTGATCGGCGCGGTCGTCTGTCTGGTCGGGTTGCTGTTGATCTGGTGGAGCCGCATGGCCTCGATCGGCACCTACAGTGTCAGCGTCAGCGCGCTGGCAGGCGCGCTCGTCTTCACCCTCGCCGGTCAGACTCCCTGGCCGTATATCATCTTTGGCGTCATCGCCTACCTGGCCGTAACCATTTCACTCAGGCGCAACCGCCAAGCTATCAAAGACGGCGAGGAACGGGTCATCACGCTTTGGTAACAAGAAAAGAACGGCACCCCGGAAACGGGTAGGGCGAAATCTTTCAGCTGCATTTGAGCAACGCCAGGGAACCAGACACTCAAGCAATGGAGGAGGGAGCTGATGAATGGAATGGGGAGGGCGCTAACGGCTGAATTCATCGGGACTTTCGCGCTTATCTTCATGGGTGCCGGCGCGGGAACAATTGCGGGGATGGGCAGCGGCGGCAGTCTGATCACAGTTGCCCTGGCGCACGGTCTGACGATCATGATTATGGCCTCCGCATATGGGCACATCAGTGGAATCCATATCAACCCAGCGGTTACGATTGGTACGTGGGCAGCCGGGAAGTTTGAGGCCGCCAAGGTT
>DAOUHX010000083.1:0-5883 GCA_034428395.1 Caldilineaceae bacterium | reverse complement strand
AGCTGCGGCGACCACTGGCCCCAGTTGTACCCGCTGCGGGTCTTGTCGTTGTTGTTGGTCCAGTAGAGGTGGTCGGAGTAGCCCTCGGTCTCCTCTCTCCACGTGGTGGAGAGACCGCCTCTCTGGAAGCTGTTGTCCTCGTCGTCGACGATTACGGTCGCTCTGGGATCGGGCGTTGCTGTCGCGGTTGGCGTCGGCGATGGCGTGGGTGTCGGCGTGGGGGGGAGTACGACGCCCCAGCTGAACTGCACCTGCGCCGATTCCAGGTGTTCATAGTATTCGAGGACGATGCTCAGATTTCCGCCGTCGTGCTGCAGCGTATAGTAGTACGCGGTCGCGGCGTGATCGTTCCAGGCTTCGATCCGTTTGACGCCGTTGAGAAAGAGGCGTACGCCGTCGTCGGCGACGACATCGAAGCGGTATTCGTCAGCTTCGAGAGTGACTTGGCCGGTCCAGCGGGCGGAGAAGCTGTCGGCGTTGATGCCGGTGGGTGAGCCCTCTCCCCAGTTATAATTGATGTCGGACTCCGACTGGGTGAGCGCGGGATCGCCTTCAAGGTTGCGGTTGTTCCAGTATTGCGCCTGCCAGGCGATGGCCGGCGTCGCGGTCGGCGAGGGCGTCGGCGTTGCCGGCGTGGGGGTGGCGGTGGCGGTGGGTGTAGTGGTCGCGGTGGGTGTAATAGTCGCGGTGGGCGTTATGGTCGCGGTGACCGTAATGGCCGGGGTTGAGGTTGGCAGCGGTGTCCCGTCGGAGGTTGGCGTTGCCGTCGGCGTGATATCCAGGCTGTGCCAGGTGAGGCTTGCTTGCGCTTCACCGGTTGACTCGAAGTATTCCATGCGTACGATGACGGGGTCGCCGTCAAGGTAGATGATCTGGGAGTAGGATGTCGCCGGCTGCTCCTGCCAGTGATCGATCAGCGTTCTGTCTCCGACATAGAGGCGCACGCCGTCGTCTACGGTGACTGTAAAGCGGTAGTCCCCCGCCGGCAGCTGCAGCTTCCTGCCCCAGCGCACGGAGAACCCGTCGGCATTGAGGCCGTCAGCAGGGCTTCCCTCACCCCAGTCAAAGCCGATGCGGGCGTCCCCGCGTGTCAGATGCGGCGTTCCCTCGAGTGTGCCGTTGTTGAAATACTCGCCCTGCCAGTAGGTGGTGGGAAGCTCCGGCGCGCGCGCCCAGCTCATGGCAATCGAAGCTTCGCCGGCCGACTCATAGTAGTCGACGCGGATCGTGTGCTGTCCCTCTGACAGCGAGACGGTGGCCGTGTAGGTGGCCTTCGCCTGCACGATCCAGCTGTCGATGATCAGCTCGTCATCGACGTAGAGGCGCACGCCGTCATCCACTTCGACGGTGAAGATGTAGTTGCCGCTATCGCCGGCCGCGATGCTGATCTGCCGTTCCCAGCGGGCTGAAAAGTTGTCGACGGGCATGCCCGTGCCCGGCGAGCCTTCACCCCAGTCGAAGTCGATCGCGGCGTCCTTGCGTGTGATGATGGTTTCGCCGGTCAGCGTTGCGTTGCCCCAGTATTTGGCGTCCCAGTTGGGATCGGGTTCCTGGGCAAGGACATCGGCAGAGTTGAGCGCCAGGACCGAGAGTGCGCAGAGAGCCAGGAGAAGGGCGGCGCTCCAGACAATGCGCTTGTCCACCTCCCTCTGTGCCCAAAGGCGGCTGAACCGCCTCAAGCTACCAACCCGGTCCCGTCTACTTCTCTGCATCGCCTGCTCCTTGTAGTGATCGGTGGACAACGGTTCGCGGGGAGTCAACACCGCCGGCCGCGGATCATTGTGTTGGCCCAAAACGTCCGCTGCGGGAAGTTTCATAGTACACCGTAACGGATGATTGTACAACAAGCGCTACGTCCTCTCTATTGCGATCTGCGCAGTCCGAAGAGGGCTTGCAGGCAGGCATTCCATGAAATATGAATTACGCCATGCCCCTCCGCTATGCTATCCTTACACTCTCATTTGCCCTTCCAGAATGTGCGCTTCTCAGTGGTCGGTTTGCAGAGACCGTTCGCCTGATTGCTGAAGAGCGGACGCATCTCCCGATATGCATTTTGACGCGTTGACATTGGCGGCGGTTGCCGACGAACTGAGAGAGACGGTCACGGGCGGTCGTGTGCAGCAGGTGGTCCTGCCGGACAGCCGCAGCGTTGCACTGGAGGTCTACGCCCACCAGGAGCGGCGCTACCTGCTGCTGTCGGCGCATCCGCAGGCCAGCCGCGTGCATCTGTTGGAACATAAGCCGCGGCGCGGCGTGCCCAAGGAGACGCCGCTGCTTCTGTTGCTACGCAAATACGTGCGGAGCGCACGGCTGGAAGCTGTCGAGTTGCCGGTGCGTTTCGAACGCGTTCTTTTCCTGCGTTTTCAACATCCCCAACACGGCGCCACCACGCTTGTGGTCGAGCCGATCGGGCAGCTAAGTAATCTCGTTCTGATGAACGCCGAAGGCCGGATCTTGGATGTGATGGTGCGCGTGCCCGCGAGCGACAGGGCCCAACGCGTGCTGCTGCCGCGACGCGAATACCAGCTGCCGCCGCCGCAAGACAGGTTGCCGCCGGTCGAGGGGGGTGGAGAGCGGCATCCGGTTGACGCCAAACTCTCGGACGAAGGCGCCGACGGAGGCCAGGCGCAGCCTTTGCAACTCTGGCGCAGCCTGCTTAGCCGCTACGCCGGCGTCAGCCCGACGCTGGCGAGGGAGGCGGCTTGGCGGACAATCGGGGACGCGGACGCGACGGTGACGGCGGAGGCGTTCACGGAGGCGCGCGCGGCGCTCGGCGCCCTCTGGTCGCTGGCTGACAGGGGCGAATGGACGCCCGGCATCGCGGTGGAGGAGGAGGAAGGCGTCGTCGCGTTTGCGCCCTACGAGCTTCATTTCCGCGGGGATTTCGCACAGACGGATTCGGTCAGCGCGGCGGTGGCTGCCTTCTACGCTGCGCAGGAGCGGGACGTTTCTTCCGCGCGCGACGAGTACGCGGGCGTGCGCGGGGGCGTGGCCGCGTTGATCGGGCAAGCGCGGGCGCGCGTGGAGCGTCAGTTGCGGGCGCTGGCCGCGGATGAGCCGGCGCCGGGAGAGCCGGAACGGGTGCGCACCCAGGCCGAGTGGCTGCTGGCGCTCTCCAGCCAGATCATGCAGGCGATGGCGCGTCCCGGCGCGCAGGAGGGGTTCAGCCTGCAGGACGATTGGGCCGGTGTGCGGCGAGCGCCTGACGGCGTTCTGACACTGGTCGTGCCGTCGGAAACGGAGGAGGGCGGGCTGGCGGTGCCGCTCGACCGGAAACGGACGCCGGTTGAGCAGGCCGAGCGCATGTTTGACCGCGCCGCCAAACTGGAGCGCGCGGCCCGTTTCATCCCGCGGCGCCGCGCCGCGCTGGAGGCGGACGAGGCCTATCTGCACCAGCTGGAGAACGACTTGGCGCTGGCGCAGGACCGGCCGGAGATCGTCGCGGTGCGCGAGGCACTGCGGCAGGCGGGCTGGCTGAGAGAGCGCCCCAAACGGCGCGACAGAACGCCGGCGGACCGTTCACAGCCGCTGCGGTTTCTCTCGCCCGAAGGGTTCCCGATCCTGGTGGGGCGCAACGCGCGCCAGAATGAGATCGTCACCTTCAAGCAGGCGGCCCGGGACGATTTGTGGCTGCACGTGCGCGACGGTCCGGGCGCGCATGCCGTCATCCGCTGCGGCGGTCAACCGGTGTCCGACGCAACGCGTACAGTCGCGGCGCAACTGGCCGCCTGGTACTCGCGGCAGCGGGGCAACGCCGGCGTCGCGGTCGCGGTGACGCGACGGCGCTTTGTCACGCGCATGGCCGGTGGGCGCCCGGGGTTGGTGCATTACCGCAACGAGGAGACGCTCAGCGTGGCTGCCGAGCGGCCGGAAGTGCAGTGGATAGTGGATAGTGGATAGTGGTCGGTTGCCAGTGGCCAGTAGCCAGTGGTCGGTGACTACTGGCCGGTGACTACTGGCCGGTGGACATCGTTCTCCTGTGCTTTCGGGGCGCAAGAGATTTTAGGACGGACACATGGACTTGAGTCGGCTTTGCATTCATACGATTACAACCAAGCCCTGGCCGATCGAGACGGCGATTGAACGGTTCAGCGCGCGCGGCGTCTCCGGGATGACGGTGTGGCGGGACGCGCTGGAGGGGCGGGATATCGCCGCGGCAGGCCGGCGGATTCGCGACGCGGGGATGGCAGTCGTCTCGCTCTGCCGGGGCGGCTTCTTCCCGGCGGAGACGGCCGCGGCGCGGCAGGAAGCGATCGACGACAACCGCCGCGCCATCGAAGAGGCCGCGACCCTGGGCGCGCCGCTGGTCGTCCTCGTCTGCGGCGCAGTGCCCGGTCAGCCCCTCGCTGTCAGCCGCGCGCAGATTCGCGACGGGATCGAGGCGGTCCTGCCCGAAGCGCAGGCCGCGGGGGTCAGGCTGGGCATCGAGCCGCTGCATCCGATGTACGCGGACAGCCGCTCGGCGATCAACACGATGGCACAGGCAAATGATATGGCTGAAACGATCGGTTCCCCCTTTGCCGGCGTGGTGGTGGATGTCTACCACCTGTGGTGGGACCCCGACCTGGAGGCGGAGATCGGCCGCTGCGGGCGGATGGGCAAGCTGTTCGCCTTCCACGTCTGCGACTGGCGCACGCCGACTGAGGATCTGCTCTTGGACCGCGGGCTGATGGGCGAGGGCTGCATCGACATTCCCCAGATCCGGGGCTGGGTTGAGGAGGCCGGATTCGACGGGTATAATGAGGTGGAGATCTTCTCGGAGCGCTACTGGGCAATGGAGCAGGAGCAGTTTCTCGGGCGGATCATCGAGGCATATACAACGCATTCATAACCGTCATTTGACAGGAGTTTTTCCCACTTATGGCTGAAGTACCAGTTGGTGTAATTCTGAACGGCGTCACCGGGCGCATGGGGACGAACCAGCACCTGGTCCGCTCGATACTGGCGATCCGGGCGCAGGGCGGTGTGGCAACGAGCGACGGCGACCGCATCATGCCGGAGCCGGTGCTGGTCGGCCGCAACCCGGACAAGCTGAAGCATCTCTCGGCCGCGCACAACGTGAGCAAGTGGACGACCAACCTGGACGAGGCGCTGGCTGACGACCATAACGGCATCTACTTCGATGCGCTGGCGACCAATCTGCGGGTGCCGAACACGCTGAAGGCGATCGAGGCGGGCAAGGCGGTCTACTGCGAGAAGCCGACCGCGTCGAACACGGCGGAGGCGCTGCAGCTGGCGCAGGCGGCGATCGACGCGGGCGTCCCCAACGGGGTGGTGCAGGACAAGCTCTTTCTGCCCGGCCTGCTCAAGCTGCGTTACCTGATCGACACCGGATTTTTTGGCCGCATCGTGGCGGTGCGCGGCGAGTTCGGCTACTGGGTCTTCGACGGCAAGGACCAGCCGGCGCAGCGTCCTTCGTGGAACTACAGGAAGTCGGAGAGCGGCGGCATCGTTCTGGATATGTTCGCACACTGGCGCTACGTAATCGACAACCTGTTCGGGCCGATCAAGCGGGTCTCGTGCATCGCGGCGACACACGTGCCGGAACGGGTCGACGAGGAGGGTGAACTCTACGACGCCGACGCCGACGACGCGGCCTACGCGATGTTCGAGTTGGAGAACGGCATCATCTGCAACTTCAACTCGTCCTGGTGTGTGCGCGTGCGCCGCGACGACCTGCTGACGGTCCAGGTGGACGGCACGCGCGGCAGCGCGGTGGCCGGGCTGCGCGAGTGCGCGGTGCAGGGCGACGCGTTCACGCCCAAGCCGGTCTGGAACCCGGACATCCCGCAGCCGATCCCCTTCTACGACACCTGGGAGTGGATGCCGAACAACAATCCCTATGACAACGCGTTCAAGATCGAGTGGGAGATGTTTTTGCGG
>DAOUHX010000082.1:0-6344 GCA_034428395.1 Caldilineaceae bacterium | reverse complement strand
TCGACGTAGCTGGTTGACAGGCGGAGGGAGAGCTCCTGCTCGGGCGCGCCGAAGTCGGTACCGGGCAGGGTTGCGATTTGACAGGTATCAAGCAGGTAGGCGGCCAGTTCGTTGGAGGTGTGGACGCCTATGCGGGCGAGCGGGCCGCGCCAGTGATCGAAATTGGGGAAAAGGTAGAAGCCGCCCATCGGTTCTGAACAATGTACATCAAGCTCGGAGAGGCCGCGCCAGAGGAAACGGGTGCGGGCGGCGTGAAGGCGGGTGCAGCGGTCGATGTAGGCGTTGAGCTCCGGGTCGCCGGCAAAGGCGGTTACGGCGGCAACCTGGATTGGGGCCGAGGGCGTGGACCAGAGTTCGCTTCCGACTTTGGCGACGGCTTGCAGCAACTGCCGGCCAGTCTGGCCCGGTGGGACTATCGCGGCACCGAGCCGCCAACCTCCGAGCGAGAGGTGCTTGCTGATGCCGCCGAGCACGACAGTGCCTTCGGGGTAGTAGGAGCTGATCGAGACGTGGTCGCGTCCGTAGGCAGTCAGAGCGTATATCTCGTCCGAGAGGACCAGTACGTTTTCCCGGCGGCAGATGGCGGCGACTTCTGCGAGCAAGGCCGGTTCGAGCATCCCGCCGGTCGGGTTGTTAGGACTGTTGAGGATGAGCAGGTGGTGGTCGTGCGGGGAGCGGCGCAGGAGTTCCTGTAGTTGAACGAGGTGCAGGCGGTGCCCGTCTTGCGGACTGGAGGGGATACGGAGGATCGGGCGGCCTATCAGACGGGCCTGGGGGGCGTAGCTGACCCAGGAGGGCGTGGGTAGAACTGTGGCGCCGGCCGCGGCCATTTGGAAGGCGAAGATGAGAGCTTTGCTGCCGGGGCCCACGATCACCTGTTCGGGGCCGATTGCTTGGCCCAGTTGGCGGGAGTGGAATTCGGCTACAGCCCGGCGAAGCTCCGGGATACCGACTGCAGGAAGGTAGCTGCGCCGGTCCGCGTTTTCGGCCAAGGCTCGGAGGATTTTCGGGTGCGTGGGAAAGCGGGACTCACCGAATCCGAGGTGATAGACCGTTTCGCCGGCATCCCACATCTGCCGCACGCGTTCGTTGATGAGAAGCGTGGGCGACTGACCCAGCTGACCTTCTAAAGCGGGAGAGAGCGGGAAAGTCACGGAGGAAGGTCGGAGATAGCGGGGCGCGAATCGGGTAGTCTATCCAACCCAGAAGGCCTTCTCGAGATCGGTAAAGTCTGAGGCTGGGCCCTGAAACTTATTGCGGCCCAGTTCGAGGACATAGACGTAGTCGGCGATTTTGAGGGCCTCGCGAATCTCCTGGTCGACGAGCAGGATGGTCAGGCCGTCGCGGTCGCGCAGGTCGACGAGCATCTGGTAGACCTCTTCCGAGAGCAGTTTGGCGAGGCCGGCGGTCGGTTCATCGACGAGAATCAGTTTTGGATCGGTCATTAGGGTGCGCCCGATTTCGACCATGCGCTGCATGCCGCCGGAGAGTTCACCGGCGTTTGACTTACGGCGCGGTTTCAGGGCGGGGAAGCGCTCGTAGTTTTCGTCGAGCTTGCGCTTGATGCGCCGCTTGTCGTTCTTGAAGGTCCAGGCGCCCAACTCCAAGTTTTCTTCGACCGACATGAAGCGGAAGACGCCCGGCTGCTGTGGGATGTAGGAGATGCCCATGCTGATGCGTTCGTATGTAGGCACGCCGATTATGTCTTCGTTGTTGAGTGTAATCTGGCCTTGATTTGGCCGCAGGAATCCGTAGATGGCCTTGAGCATTGTGGACTTGCCAACGCCGTTGGCGCCGAGGATTGTGGTGATATTGCCTTCCTCGGCCTGCAGCGAGACGCCCTGCAGGATATTCAGGTCGCGATAGTATCCGACGTAGAGATTGTTGACTGCCAGCATTATTCTTCGTCCTCGCCCAGGTAGGCGGCCTTGACCAGAGGGTCTTCGCGTACGACCTCCGGGTCGCCATCGGCGATAAGGTCGCCGTAGTTCAGCACGAGGAGGCGGCGACTGAGAGTAAAGATCGTGTCCATATCGTGGCTGATGATGATGAAGGCTTTGCCCTGCGCGTTCGTTTCCGTGATATAGCGATAGATCACCTCCATGAGGCGGGGGTGGACGCCGGCGAAGGGTTCGTCGAGGATGATCATGCTGGGGTCGAGCATGAGCAGGCGGCCCAGCTCGAGCAGTTTTTGCTGGCCGCCGGAGAGGGCGCGGGCGTACTCGTTGCGGAGGTGGGCGATCGTGAGGAACTCAAGCACCTCATGGGCCTTGTCTTCGAAGTCGCGCTGGCGGGCGGTCGTGTTCATAGCCATGGCGGGGATGAGCAGATTTTCAAGCACGGTCATGCGGCGGAATGCGCGCGTTACCTGGAAGGTGCGGCCAAGCCCGGCCCTGGCGACACCGTACGGGGGCCGCGTGTCGATGCGCTCGCCATTCATGTAGACGGTGCCGCTGGAGGGTTTGAGTGCGCCGTCGAGAATATTGGTGAGCGTGGTCTTGCCGGCGCCGTTTGGCCCGATGAGGCCGATCAACTCGGGACCTTCGACGGTGAAGGTAACGTCGTTGAGCACCTGCAGGCCGCCGAAATTCTTGTAGATGCCGTTGGCGTTAAGTTTCAGCATTTTCAGCGCCCGTCGTGCGATCTGGCTGTTCACGGCCGGACTCGGCGTCGGATCGGCCCGCGTCCAATTCATCGAGCTCGTCGAACTCTTCATCGGTCTCCGTTCTGATTGAGACAGTCTCTTGTGCGACGCCGCCGCGGCTAATGCGTTCGAGGATGGGGTAGAGCAGACCGTTGCGCTGGAAGCGAAGCGTCACCATAAGAAGAATGCCGAAGAAGACGAGCCGCCAGAGGGTCATATCGATCTCGATTGGACCAATCGAGATGCTGGTGCGCAGCAACTCCAGGACAAAGGTGATGATAATGGCGCCGACCGATGCCGCAAAGATGCTTTCCAGTCCGCCGATGACGGCCATGGCGATGACAAGCGACATCTGCAGGATTATCAGTGTATTGGGGGTAATGATGCCGATATAGTGGGCCTGCAGCGCGCCTGCGGCGGCGGCGATGGTGCTGGTGATTACGAAGACGAGGACTTTGTAGCGGACGATATTGACACCAAGCGCGGCGGCGGCCTCTTCGTCTTCGCGTATGGCGCGCACAAAGAGGCCGAAGCGGGAGGCTGCCAGCCAGGACATCAGGGCCATGGCGAGGATGAAGAGCACCAACATGGCATAGTAGGTGGGGATTTTACTGGTCGAGCTGAAGCCAAGAATACCGCTGGGAAATAGTGGCACCAATTCGAGCCCGCTCTGGCCTTCGGTGATGGGGATCTCGGCGCTGATCGCTGCTCGCAGGATTTCGGAGAAGCCGATGGTGAAGAGCGCCAGGTAGGTGCTGCGCAGTCGGAGCACGAGCCAGCCGACCAGGAGACCGAAGATTGCGCCAAAGACTAGCCCCATGGCGATAGAGGCCCAGACTGGGGGAAAGACGATGACTGTACCGCTGGGCAGGGTCTGGGTCTTTGCAAGGTCGAGGCAGGACTCATCTATCGTCCCTACGCGGCGTACATTGAGGATCACAAGCCACCAGCCGCCGGGCAGGGGGAGATCGGTGCAGAGTTCCGAAGGCGCGGACGTAAAGCGGATGAATTTGCCTATCAGTCCGGTCGTGTAGCCGCCGATAGCCATGAAGGCCATGTGGCCGAAGGAGAATTGCCCGGCGTAGCCTGCGAGGAGCGACCAACTCGATGCGAGAATGGCGTAGTAGAAGGCGGTGATGGCGAGGTGCATGAAGTAGCTGCTGAGGACGAGCGGTCCGAGCCCGCCCATTTCGGAGGACGCAAGTGGGATCGCCAGGAGCAGGATGACGGCGACTGAGCCGGAGACCCGGTAGATAAGTTTCGGGTTCATAGCTCGCGCCCAAAGAGGCCGGTGGGCTTTAGGAGGAGGACGAGCGTCAGAATCACCATGCCGTAGGCGGGTATATAGGCGGCGGCCCGGGTGGCATCGGGAATGCAGCCGGTGCCTGCGGCTTCGACGAGGCCGACGATGAGGCCGCCGAGGAAGGCGCCGGGCAGGCTGCCCATGCCGCCCAGTACGATGATGACGAAGGAGCGGGCCGCGGCGGGAATGCCTACCTGGGGAAGCCAAGAGAAGACCTGCACGAGCGAGGCCCCGGAAAGCCCTGCCAGCATCGCGCCCATGCCGAATGCAAGAGTATTCATCGTGTCGGGGTTGATACCGGTTACAGCGGAGGCCTGTCTGTCCTGGCTGACGGCGCGCAAGGCCTTGCCGATCCAGGTGCGGTAGAGGAACCAGAGCAGGGCGGCGAGCATGATGAGGGCAAGGACCGCGGCCGTAAAGCGGGGATTGGGCACTGAAATGGCGTCTAAAATCGTAACATTTCCAGGCGTCATCTTGAGCAGGGCGCCGGAGTCGGCGGGAAGCTCGGTGCGAGGGAAGGGGAAGAAGCGCTGGGCCTTGACTGGAACGGCCGATGTAAGGGCCTGGGTAAAGTATTGGAGGAAGAAGGCGAGGCCGAAGGTGACGAGAATAGCGTACTCCGTGGGCCGCTCGATCTGGCCGCTGCCCATGGGACGGAGGAATATGCGTTCAAAGAAAAGACCGATGGCGAATGTGGCGACGCAGCTGGCCAGAATGGCGACGAAAGGGGAGACACCGGGAAGCCAGCGTGAGGTCATAAAGTAGGTAACCATGCCGCCGATCATGTAGAACTCGCCGTGGGCGAAACTGACGACGCCGAGGATGGAGAATATCAGGGTCAGGCCCAGAGCCATGAGGCCGTAAATGATGCCGATGACGACGCCGTTGGCGAGCTGCGAGACGACGAAACCGCCGTTGACAACGCAGAGATTGTCGGGATCGGCGAGGGCAAAGGCGGCGACAAAGAGGCCGACGACAAGTGCGATGGCAATCCCAATCAGACGGCTGGTGATTTTGGGCGTGGAAATCCAGAGGGGAACCAGGCTGAGCGGACCGAGTGCGGCGCCGATGACCGCGCCGCCGAATGAGGCTTGGGAGATTTCCAGGTCTTTGCGCGCGTAGATGCGTGGGGTCACCACGCCTCCCAGGGCGCCCCAGAAAGAAATCCACAGAAGCGTCCAGCCGAAGATTGTTGCGTTTTCCATGGCGCGGAGAGGGCTATGGGAATGCGGAAGAGACCAGGTCAACCCAGTGGCGCTGCCGACGGTCCGAAGGCGGGCGTAAGGCGAATCAGAAGAGACACGGGGAAGGACCCGATTGCCGGACATTGTCCGGCGGCGGGCCCTTCCGTGTTAGTTTACCTTAGCGTGTTTCAGAGAGCTACTCTTGTCCGACGATAACGGGATCACCCGTCTGGTAGGTCGAGGGATAGACGACTGTCGTGTCTACGGCGGCCTGCCCCGCTACTTGGTACTGGACGATGGTGATGGCGGGATCAGGGAACTGGTGCCACCACTTGGGATCAACGCCGGCCTGTTCAGGCGTATTGGCGCGGTTGATTGGGAAGGTGATGAGTCCCAGGGCCCCCATGTGTTCGATGTTTTCGAGGGCGTCGATGATGTCGGCCGGGTCGGTCGAGCCTGAGTCCTCGATGGCCTGGGCGATAAGCATAATCGAGTCATAGGAAGCCATAGCGTAGGACTCGATGTCATCCTTACCGGTGCGCTCGGCGTATTCGGCGACGAGGGCCTGGGCAACGTCGTTGTAGAGCTGGACAGGCAGGCCGATACGGCGGACGAAGCAGTTGTTGCCGTCAGGGACGTTTTCCCAGAAGGCGTCGCTCACGAGCGAGACCTGGTTGCACATGGTGGGGACGTCCTGGGGCCCGATTCCGGCGTCGGCCGCCTGCTGGGTGAAGTTGTAGGAGGCTTCACCTGTTGCCAGCGTTACGATCATGTCTGGGCTTTCGGCCTTAACGCGCTCGATGATGCCGGCGAAGTCCTGTGTGCCGATATCGACGCTGAAGGTAACCGAGGCGATACCGGCTTCCTCCAGTAGAGCGGTCGTGTTCTCGGCGGCGGGAATACCGTAGTCGGTGTTCTCGGTGAGGATGACGACCTTGTCTAGCTTCATGCCGTTCTCGTCGCGCAGCCATTGGATGAACTTGACGTCGACAGCAGAGACCTCTGAACTCAGGGGCGCGATGCGGAAGATCTCATCGTACTGTACGCTGGTGATGGTGTCGTTCCAAGTCTCGGCAAAGACTATGGGGACACCGTTGTCGCGAGCGACCTCCTTGGCCGCGACACCCACGGAACTGTGGTAGCCCCCGCCGATGCCGACGACGCCGTCCTGGTTGATGAGACGTTCAACGACGGCGGTGCCGCGTTCGGGGAG
>DAOUHX010000081.1:0-11265 GCA_034428395.1 Caldilineaceae bacterium | reverse complement strand
GCCCGCGCGCCTCGTCCTCAGCGGGCCTGCCGGCGGTGTCGTCGGCGCCTTCCGACTGGCGCAGCTGGCCGCTGATCAGCCCGCCCCCCAGATTATGACCTTCGACATGGGCGGCACCAGCACCGACGTGGCCCTCTGCCCCGGCGCCGTGCCGCGCACGACCGAGAGCGAAGTCGCCGGCCTGCCCCTGCGCCTGCCCATTATCGACATCCACACCGTCGGCGCCGGCGGCGGCAGCCTGGCACGCGTCGACGCCGGCGGCGGCCTGCGCGTTGGACCGGAGAGCGCCGGCGCACTGCCCGGGCCCGTCTGCTATGGCCGCGGCGGCAAGCAGCCCACTGTCACCGACGCCAACCTGGCTCTCGGCCGCCTCGATGCCGGCCAGTTTCTCGGCGGCAGCGGCGCGATGGCGCTCGACGTCGCCGCGGCTGAGACCTCGCTGGCCGACCTTGGCGCGCAGCTTGGCGGCCTGTCAGTTCACGAGGCCGCCCTCGGCGTCGTACAGGTCGCTAATGCCCGCATGGAACGGGCGCTGCGCCGCGTATCCGTCGAACGCGGCCACGACCCGCGCGGCTTCACCCTCGTACCCTACGGCGGCGCCGGTCCGCTCCACGCCTGTGAGCTCGCCGAAGCGCTCGAAATCCCTCGTATTCTCCTGCCCCCCAGCCCCGGCGTTCTCAGCGCCCTCGGCCTTCTGATCGCCGACGTAGTCCACGAGTCCTCGCAGGCGCTCCTGGCCGAAGCAGAAGGCCTGGCCGCATGTCCCGCCCCCCTTCTGCAGAAGATGGCGGCCCTGGAAGAGCGCGTCAAGTCCGTCCTCGCCGCAGAAGGGGTCAGCGCGCCTCTCCTCGCAGCCTCGCTCGACCTGCGCTATCGCGGCCAAAGCTATGAACTGTCCGTCCCGCTCTCGATGGAGAGTCATGCGCCGGCGCCGGCCGCGGCGTCCGTGCGAAAGGCGGTCGAAGAATTCCACGCGGCCCACGCCGCCCGCTACGGCTACGCCATGCCCGCCGAAACTGTCGAGATCGTTACCGTGCGCCTGCGCGGCACCGGGTCCGGTGCTGACATGAATCTGCCGCAGGAGCCGCTCGGCACGCACGACCCCTCGGCCGCGCGCGTGGGCACAAAGCCGGTCTGGTTCAGCACAGCAGGCCCCGAAGAAAGCACCTGTTACGATCGCCTACGCCTGCGGCCCGGTCACCGCTTCGACGGCCCCGCCGTCGTTTTCCAGTTCGACACCACCACCATAGTCGCGCCCGGTTGGTCGGCCAACGTAGACGAGCATCACAATCTGTGGCTGGCGCGCGCGACCTCTTGAGACTGGGCCTGCGCCTTGCCTGTGTTATCATTGTTCTCGCCAGCCGGTTATCTCGCTCTTAGCATGGAGTTGCGTGATGTTGCCACTATCTTCCCGCCAACGTCTTTTGCTCTTTATCCTGCCGCTCGTTATGGCAGTTCTGTTGCTCTGGATCCCTGTGCGCGACGCGCTCGAGGTCGGCCTGCCCGAAGCCGAACGCTACGTAGCCGACGTCCCCGAAGGCCATCACTGGGTCGCCTTCACCGTGCCCGAAGACGATGTCTACGCCACAGAAGGCGCCGCGCTCGCCGTAACCCTGGAATTCGAGACACTCGAAGCCCACGTCGGCGCCAACAACCGCACTGTTCTCTTCGATCTGGAGGAAGACGAAGCTGTGCATGAGTTGACCGTTCTCTGGCCTGACGGTCGCGAGCAGCGCATTACCAACGTGGCAGTGAACGAAAGGCACGAGCTGGTCTATCCCAGGACGATAAACGACGCCCTCGCCATGCAGTGGGCACTTCGCGGCGCCTTCTTCCGCTTCTGGATCTGGGTCATTGCTGCCGCCGTGGCCGTCCTGTTTGCCCTGCGCGTACTCTCCTGGGCTCAGTCAAATGAAGCCCACACCTGAGCCTGCCGCGTGGCGGCCTGCCGGCAGCGGCAATGTCAGTCTTCAAACACTACCGTACGCACCCACTGATAACCAGAAACTGAAAACTAAAAACTGAAAACGAAAAACCCGCAACCGAGCCATGACGCCCGATCCCATCACACTTGAGCTCTATCGTCACCGCTTTAGTGGTATCGCCGAGGAGATGGGCATCACCCTCCAGCGCACAAGCTATTCGCCCAACATCAAAGAGCGTCTCGACTTCTCCTGCGCACTCTTTGACGGTTCAGGACGGCTGGTAGCCCAGGCCGCGCACATTCCCGCCCACCTGGGCGCAATGCCGGACAGCGTTGCCGCCGCGCTCGCCGTCTTCGACGACTGGCAACCGGGCGACGTCGTTATCCTCAACGACCCCTACTTCGGCGGTTCTCACCTGCCCGACATCACCCTGATTTCGCCGGTCTTCCTCGACGAGCCGGCCGTTCCAATCCGCCCGGCTACGCCCCACTTCTTCGCCGCCAGCCGCGCCCACCACGCCGACGTCGGCGGCATGTCCCCCGGCTCACTGCCCCTGTCCTCCGAACTGTACCAGGAGGGCATCATCATTCCGCCCATTTTGCTCTATCAGGCCGGTGAGCTCCTTGAGCCCGTGCTGGAGTTGATACTGCGTAATGTGCGCACGCCCGATGAACGCCGCGGTGATCTGGCGGCCCAACGCGCGGCCCACGCCGTCGGCGACCGGCGCCTGCGCGAGCTCGCAGCCCGCCACGGAATCGATGAACTGCTGACCTACGCCGGCCATCTGCAGGCCTACAGCGAACGCCTGACGCGGGCCGCCATTCGTTCCTGGCCGCAAGGCAGCTACACCTTCGAAGACCCGATCGAGTCGGTCGTCGACGGGCAGACGACGCCCGCGCCCATCCGCGTGACCGCTACTGTCAGCGGCGAAACGGTCACTTTCGACTTCAGCGGCACCTGCCCGACCATTCACGGCTCGCTCAACGCGCCCCTCAGCGTGACCCGTTCGGCCTGCTACTACGTCGTGCGTTGTCTGGTAGGTGAGGATGTGCCGGTTAACGCCGGCTGTTTCGCGCCTGTGAAGGTGGAGGCGCCGCCCGGCTGCCTCGTGAACGCGCGCCCGCCCGCCGCTGTCGCCGGCGGCAATGTCGAGACTTCGCAGCGCATCACCGATGCCGTGCTCGGCGCCCTCGCGCAGGCCCTGCCCGATCGAATCGCCGCGGCCGGGCAAGGCACAATGAATAACTGCACCATGGGCGGCCAAAACGCGGACGGTTCGCCCTGGACCTATTACGAAACGCTGGGAGGCGGAATGGGCGCGCATCCGCGTGGCGACGGTTTCAGCGGCGCCCACGTCCACATGAGCAACACGCTCAACACGCCCGTCGAAGCCCTCGAACTGGCCTACCCGCTGCGCCTGACCCGCTATCATCTGCGCCGCGGCAGCGGTGGCGCCGGCCGCCATCGCGGCGGCGACGGCATCGTGCGCGAATACGAGATCCTGCGTCCCACAACGGCTACAATCCTCAGCGAGCGCCGTGCCATCGCACCATGGGGACTTGCCGGCGGCGAACCCGCCTCGCCAGGTCGAAACCTTCTTATCGATAACGACGGATCCGAAGAGGTACTCTCCTCAAAGGTTTCCCGCCGCATGTCGCCCGGCCAACGACTGCGTATCGAAACGCCCGGCGGCGGCGGCTGGGGCAGACCCCCGCCCTGAGAGAGAAGCAACTTTAGCGCTGCAGCCTCCACGCCACCAACACGCTCGCCAGGCTGATCACCGCAACCGCCCCGAAAACCCACTGAAATGCCTCGCCCGGCCCCGGCGCGAAGCGTAGCGCCTGCTGCAGCGCCACGCCCGCGATCGTCGCACCGATCACCCCGCCGCCAAAGCGCGCCGTGCTGTAAAGTCCAGCCGCGGCACCGCTCTCCGCCGCCGGGATCTCCTCCATCGCCGCGCGATGCAACGCGGCCAGCGCCAGCCCGCCCCCCAACGCCTGCGCCAGAATCAACGCCGCCGCGCCATACAGCGGCGGCGAAAGCAGCGACAGACCGGCCAGCGCGCCGCACTGGATCGCAAAACTACTGCCCACGATCCAGCGGTAGTGTATCCGGTCGGCAAGCTGTCCGCCGAGCCGCGTCGTAGTCAGGATCGCGACGGCAAAGACGGTCGAGAAGGCACCCAGTGTCATTGCGCTCAGCCCGTAGACGTCGGTCAGGTAGAGGACGTACAGAAAATTGACGGTGTGCATGATGATCATGCGGCAGCCCGCTGACATCGAGGCGACGCCGAAGTTCTTGCGATTGTAGAGAGCAAAGTTGACCAGAGGCTTGGCGGTCCGGCTTTCCCGCCGCCAGAACAGAAAGGCCATTGCGATCGCGGCCGCCAGGAATCGCCAATCGCGCAGCGGTTCGACACCGCTGACCGTCCGGCTCGACAGGTAGAACATGGCAAAGACGAGCGTGCCCCCCAGAAAAGCCGCCCCCTGCCAGTCGAACGCCTGCAGCCCCTCCCCGCTCACCGGCCTCTGCGCCGGCACCTGCCGGTAGACCACCCACAACGCAACTACGCCGACGAGCAGGCTCGGCACAAAGACATAGTTCCAGCCGAACTGATTGACCGCAAACCCGCCCAAAAGCGGCCCCAGCGACGCCGCACCGGGCGCGACCGAGCTCCACGTGCCCATCGCCCGGCCTTGATGCGACGGCGGGAAACGTTCAGCGATAATGGCGATACAGAGCGGATAAAAGCCGGCCGTGCCCGTCCCCTGCAGAATGCGCCCGATCAGAAGTTGCGGCAGGTCCCGCGCCAGCAGGCACACCAGCGTCCCAACGAAAAAGAGCACGATGCCGCTCTGGAAGAGCCGGGCCTTGCCCAGGCTGTCCCCCAATTTGCCGTAGAGCGGCATGAAAATAACGAACGGCAGGCTGTACGCGGTCACCAGCCAGGCCGTCAGGTCCGCCTCCGCGCCGAAAGCATCCCGCACAGTCGGCAGCGCCACGCCAAACATCGACATGTTGAACGTGGTCATCCCGACCGGAATCATCAGGCCGATGAGCAGCCCCCACAGCGAACCCGCCCCTTGCTCAGGAGCCGTCGCTGCTGATGAAAGTTCCCGCGTTTTCATGGAGGGGAGATTCCCTGGTGAGAAGAGTCCCTCCATCTTACACCAATGCCCACTGTCTTCTAAACTGCATCAGACGATTTCTTCTCCGCGCAGGCGCCCCAGCTTGTAGACGATTCGACCATTTTCAGGTATGATCTGTGCCAGTCCTGATCGATGGTTAAACTGTCGCTCCAACCCGCGCACAATTCGGTCCCAAAAGACCGAAGTTCCGGATAAACAAGTCATCCGAAATCTGTTCGAGGACACGGCGCAGCGCGCAGCATAAGACCCAATCACCCAACGACCCAGGCTGATCTACGCCCCAATTCTCGCAAGACTCAGTCGCTGCACAGGAGACACCCGATGTCTGAACGCTCCTATACGCCGGTCGAAGTCCCGCAGCACATCCTGGACCGCCTCAAAAAACTGCCGGTGGCGACCGTCTGGCATACGGTTCATCTCTATGCCGGTGTCCCTTTCCCCTTCATGGAGAACGTCCGCCCTTGTACGCCGGGTCAGCCCATGGCCGCCCGCGCCCGCACACTCCGCTATCTGCCGCCCCGGCCCGACCTGCAGACCGAAGTGCAGATCGGTGAGAATTCACCCGAATACTTGGCAATGGCGCGCTGCGGCCCTGGCGACGTGCTCGTCTGCGACGTTATGGGAGATGCCCGCCCCTGCATCTTCGGCGACGTGAAGGCGCTGCAACTGAAAATGAACAACGCCGACGGCGTCGTGACCGACGGCGGCATACGCGACCTCGATATCATGGTGCAGGAGGATTACGGCCTCATCATCTACGCCCGCGAGCGAACGCCCCTCGGTGGCGTGCCCCACGCCATCCCGGCCGAGGAAAACGTCAACGTTCAGTGCGGCGGCGCGCTGGTCCGGCCCGGCGATGTGCTGGTCGGAGACAACGACGGCGTCGTCGTCGTGCCCTCCTGGTTCGCCGAAGAGTGCGCCGAGCTGACCGAAGTGCACGAGGAAGCCGAAACGATGATCAAGGAGCGCATCCTGGCCGAAGGCGTCATCCCGGGCAAATACTATCCGCCCGGCCCCGAGACCTACGAGAAGGTGCGCGCCGCGCGCGCCACAGGGCTGAAGTAGAGGAACCGGGTCATTGCCCCCGGTGCATGACAAGGAGCGAAAGATGGCGACTCTAATAGCGGAGCGGCCAACGACCGGGCCGGCGGCGCAGACAGAAACCGGCCCGTCTGCAAAATCAGATGAACAGAACGCTGTGCGGCAGCGCATCATCGACTGCGACGTGCATCATCGTACACCCGGCGTGGAGGCACTGTTTCCCTATCTCCCGCGCCAGTTCGTCGAGCAGGTAAAGGACTTCGGCGCCATGAGCCCGTATCTGGGCTATACCAATATGCCCGGCGGCGGCGCGCGCCAGGACCTCTGGGAAGGCGTCGAAGACGAGCCGAATCCAACCACCGTTCCCGAAGTCTGCATCGAAAAGCACCTGGACAGATACGGCATCGACATCGCCGTCCTGACCGGCGAGGGCGGTCCTTACAGCATGGCGGTCCACCCGACCGTCGACTACGCCTCCGCCTACTGCCGCGCCTTCAACGATTGGACGCTGGCCGAGTGGGTCGCCAAAGACGACCGCCTGCGCGCCTCGATCCATATCGCCCCCGCCGACCCACAGCAGGCCGTGGCCGAGATCGACCGCCTCGGCGATCATCCCGCTGTGGCCCAGGTGCTGATGCCGGCCGGCAGCCTGCACCCGTTCGGCAACCGCATCTACCACCCGATCTACGAGGCCTGCGAACGCCACGGCCTTCCGATGTGTACCCATTTCGGCGGCGAAGGCGCCGGCTTCTCCGCGCCGCCGACCGCGGCCGGCTACCCCACCTACTACCTCGAGATGCGCATGGCCCGCCCCCAGATCGCAATGGCCCACACCGCCAGTCTCATCTGCGAGGGCGTCTTTGAGAAGTTCCCCAACTTCAAATATCTCTTCATCGAACACGACACCTTCTGGGTCCCCGGCCTCATGTGGCACATGGACGCCGACTGGAAGAGTTTGCGCGATTACACGCCCTGGGTCAAGCGCCTGCCCAGCGAATACCTGCGCCAGCACATCCGCTTCGGCACCCAGCCCTTCCCCAACGCGCCCGACCGCCGGGCCCTTGAAACCTTCCTCGACTGGCTCCACGCCGACGAAATCATGGTCTTCGCTAGCGACTATCCCCACTGGGACTGGGAAGAACCGGCAAGTTTCATGCGCAGTCTCGACAAGAAACTGCGCCCCCGCGTCATGTACGACACCGCCGCCGAGCTCTACGGCCTCAACTGATGCCCGCGCACGTAATCGCAACCGCCGATGAAATCCCCCCCGGCGGCCGCAAGATCGTGACCGTCAACGGCCGCGAGATCGGCGTCTTCAACCTCGACGGCGACTACTACGCCCTCCGCAACATCTGCCCCCACAGAACAGGCCCCCTCTGCCGCGGCCGCCTGCGCCCCCTCGTCCTGCCCAATGGCATGACCGACATGACCTACACGCGCGAAGGCGAGATCATCAAATGCCCCTGGCACCAGTGGGAGTTCGACATCAAGACCGGCGAAGCTCTCTATGATCCGCAGTTGCGCGTGCGAACATACCGCGTCGAAGTCGAGGACGGGCAGGTGGTGCTGTACGCGTGAGATAGGTAACCGTGTCGCCTTTTTTGACAAGAGAGCCTATAGAAATTGTCGCTATACAATGACTGGTGAATCGGGACAATCAAAACGCTCAACTCTTCCTAAGCGACAGAATGTGCGGCCCAAAAACTGGTGGGACACATGAAAATCTTCGGCATACAATCTGATGGCAAGTTCGTTGAGTATGGCCAAGAACCTTTCCAAGCCGGCCACACTGAGGAAACTCTACACAATTGGCTTGAGTCCAATCCAGAAGGCATACTCGAAGGAAACGAGCTTCTAATCATCGGGCGCGAGGTTGTTACCGACTTGGGTGCCTATATCGACTTGCTGGGCGTGGACAGCGTCGGGAATGTGATTGTGGTCGAGCTAAAGAGGGCGAGGACGCCGCGCGATACCGTCGCACAAGCCCTGGAATATGCCGCGTTCGCCGAGCGACTTGATGTCGATCAACTGGAGACAATCTCCCGCATTTACATGAACGACGAATCGCTTAACTTTGCTGAATACCATCGTCAGCACTTTGACCTGAGCGAATCCGATGCCGTCGCGTTCAACAAAGATCAACGAATTGTAATAGTGTGCCAGGAAGTCGCTCCGCAGATCAGACAAACCGCACAGTTTCTGAATTCGAAAGGCGTCAATGTGACTTGTGTCGAATTCGCTTTTTTCCAAGCCGAAGGAGGGAGGCGGCTCATGTCACAGGAGACCGTCGTCGGCGAAGAGTCTCGTCGACCGGCCCAAGTATCTTCTAAGTCAGCCCGCGCAGTAGACGAAGGGACGTTTCTCGCATCGCTCGACGAAAATGGTAGAGCAGTATTCTCTCAATTACTCGAGTGGTCCAAAGAGAATTCCATGCCCATTTCATGGGGAGCAAAAGGGTTCTCTTCGGGTGTCATCGTGGATGATATACGTGTTCCTGTCTTCTTTGCATATCCACCCAACTCAGTTTTCAAGCAGAGCCTTTATACCGCATTCGGAGGGGCAGGCAGCATTAGGTCCAAAGTTTCAATGCCGGATGAAGTAATCAATGACATCAAGGATAAAGCCCAGACCACGGGTATTTTCATTCCCGCGGGGCAGGATGTTAAGTGTTTGATTGACCGAAGTTTAACAAACGTTGAAGTAAATTCTCTTCTAAACGTGTGTGAGTCGATAGCCCTCGCGATTCAGGCATGCGGATTGAAGCAAAAATAGGCTCCGTTCTGATGAACGCACCGGTAGCCTATGCGGAGTGTGGCTTTCAGTGTTCAAACTCCTTGACCCCTCTCTCTGCCATCAACAGTCGTACCTCGTCTCCGTCCAGGTAGGTTGGAAGAGCACTGGGCTTTTTCGCACTCTTCCAACCTAGTGCCCTTCTGAAAAGTTAGAACTCCCCCTCTCTCACCTTGCCTTTGCCCAGCTTCTTGATGATCTTCGGCTTCACAGGATCGTTGTCCTTCAAAACGCCCTTACCCTTTTTCAGCTTTTTAGCCGCAACACTGTCCAGCCCCGCCAGCTTCTCCGCGCCCTTCAGGGCCTTAAGGTCTCCGTCGTAGTAGTCGAACCACGGCAGCCCAGCCTTCGTATAGTCAAACGCCGAGGGCGGCTCGCTCGGCGGGTTGGCGCCGGTCACGTTGAGAAACTGAACGCTGTTGAGGATGTGCACGAAACAGCGTGAGCGTACAGACGTATCCCACGCGTCGAAGCCGTAGTCGTCCTCGTAAATCTCCTGACGCATCATACCACCCGGAGCCAGACCCATTTCGGGAGGCGGCGAGGAGACGCGTAGCGGAGCATACGCCATCGGCCTGTAGTCCTCCTCTGTTTCCCTCTTGTAGAATGAAGCCTTTAGCGGATAGACGACGATCTGAAGCCCGCCGTGCTCCGCCTCCCCCGTCAACTGCTCCTCCGCCGTGTAACCTTCCCCCAGGGGCATCGCCACAAACTGCCTTATCATCCCCTTCATCACGGAGAAACCATCCAACCACGGCTGATCGGGAACCACTACATAGTCCTGCGGCTTACTCGAAAGTTCGTTCTCCCAGCCCTCACCCGTCACCGCATTGATCTTGCCCGCGGCCACCTTCACCGCCATCGGATAATCCCCGTCGAAATTGAGCCACATCGCCTCCGCCTGGTACATCGGCAGAAACACGCCTCCGCGCGACATCCAGGTCTCCGGTACAGTGTCGGCATAGTCGTCAACAAGATTGAGGGGAAAGCGGCCCAGCCCCGGCGGCAACGAGTATTCCCGGTTATCGTCAGGAATCCGCAGCGTGCGCTGGAAGGAGATGCGGCACTCGGCGTCCTTGTGCACCTCGGGAAAACGGAAAATCAGACTATCTCTTCTCAATTCGATCATGGCTGTTTCCTCCTGGGTCCTTTCCTTGCGACACTATGTATCAGTGACACCCGGCCCTTTACCAATCGCCGTCTCGGATCTCGCGGGCGACATGCCGGATCGCGCCGTCGGGCGCATCTCTCAATTGCCGCAACAGCTCCGCGAACAGCTGCGGCCGCCGCCGGATGATATCCTGCAGGTCGCTGGAGACCTTGCCCGCCATGGCGAGCAACATGTCAGGGTCCTCGCCAAGTTCCCGGGCCAGGCGTGCTATCGTGGCCTCCGAGGGCGGCGCGACCTGGTCCCGCTCGACCTTGCTCAAGTAGGACGGCTCGACGCCGATGCGCTGCGCCAACTGACGCACTGAAAATGAGCGGTCATGCCTGAACTTTTTTTCGCGGATGGTTCGTACGTAGCTGCCGAATGTCATGTGTACTACATAGTACACAATTCGGATTGGTTTGTCAAGTGGCAATCTTGAAATGCGTGGAAATCTGTGTGCGTACGACTACCGATGAAGAGGTTATGCGAAGAAATGTGGAAAACTGGGCCCCGTTGTGCTCCGTTCATACCTCCATTGATGTCCCCCCGTCATCGCCCTGCCGCACAAACAGCGTCCCCAAATCATACTTGCTCCTGCACTGCGGGCAGGTCGTTGTTGACGCCTCCTCCAAATAGTCATCGCTAAAATCATCCAGCGACAGATTGATCGAAGGACTGTACCAGTCCACGTAACTGTGTCAGCAATCCGGGCACGTAACCTCTATCGGCTCCGGCGGCGATGTCATGCCTCCCTCCTGAGGCCCCTTCGACGGTGAACAGTATTCAACTACCCCTCCTCCTCCGCACGCGCCTCATGCATCGCACCCAACCGCAACAGCCGTGGCGACAGCGCCGCCGTACCCGCAACCACCAGGATCGTGCCGATACCCCCACTCACCACCGAAATCACCGGCCCGAACCACTGCGCCACCAGCCCCGACTCGAAGCCGCCCAGCTCGTTCGAAGCACCGATAAAGATGCCGCTCACCGCAGATACGCGACCCCGCATCCGGTCCGGCGTCAGCAACTGCGTTAACGTCTGTCGCACAACCATGCTGATGTTGTCGAACGCGCCGGTCAAGAAGAGCATCGCCCACGACAGCGCGAAATTCTGCGAGAAGCCGAAGATGATCGTCGCCGCGCCAAATCCTGCCACCGCCAGCAGCAGCGTCCGCCCGGCCCGCTTCATCGGCGGCAGATAGACCATTGC
>DAOUHX010000080.1:0-1672 GCA_034428395.1 Caldilineaceae bacterium | reverse complement strand
AGACACAGGTAGGTGCCCATGATCATGGTAAACATCTCGATCTCGCGGCCGGTCTGATTGAGGATCGTGTTGCCGGCTACGGCGAAGAGGTCTGGGTAGCCGATGGCGATGGCCAGGGATGAGTTCTTGGTCAGGTTCAGGTACTGGCTTGTGAGCGGCGGAATGATGACGCGCAGGGCCTGCGGGAAGATGATGAGGCGCAGGGTCTGGCCGGCCGAAAGGCCGAGCGCGGTGGAGGCTTCGCGCTGGCCCTTGGTAACGGACTGGATGCCGGCGCGCACGACCTCGGCAATAAAGGCGGCGGTATAGATGACGAGACCTGAGAGCAGGGCCATGAACTGCTGGCTGAGGATCTTCCCACCCTGCGTATTGAATCCTTCCAGGAAGGGCTGGTCGAGGGTCAAGGGCTGGGGAAGTAGGACCCAGCCAACAAGGCCGACGGCGGCGACAGTGACGATGAACCAGAGTGTGACGAGCGGCATGCGCCCGGTGCGTTTGCCCTGCTCGCGCAGGAGGTAGGCGACGACTGCGCCAAGCAGGATGCCAGCTGCGAGCACTATGAGGAAGGTCCCCCACGATTCGGTGGGGATGCCCCAGGGAATGGCTACGCCGCGGTTGCTGAGAAATATCGGTCCCGGGAGGATGACGGCTTCGGCAACGCGGGGCAGTTTGAGAAAGACGGCTTGGCCCCAGAAGATGAGAAGTACGAGAAGCGGAATGTTTCTGAAAATTTCGATGTAGACTGAGGCGATGCCGCTCACCAGAAAGTTGGAGGAAAGGCGCATGACGCCGATAAGGATGCCGAGAGCGGTGGCGAAGATTATGCCAAGAAAGGCGACTTGGAAGGTGTTGAGCAGGCCGACGACGAAGGCCCTGAAATAGGTCCGTTCGCGCGAGTATTCGATCAGGCTTTCGCCGATGTCGAATCCGGCGGCCTGGTTAAGGAAGGTGAAGCTGATTGCGACGCTGTGCTTTTCGCGCAGGCCGGAGATCATGTTGTTAAAAAAGAAGAGGCCCAGACCGAGGACGATTACGACCATCAGGACCTGGCTGAAAATAGCGAGGTTGCGTTCGTCGCGGTAGAAGGGCGGGCGGACCTGGCTGGCGTGGATGTTTTGCATGACAGGTCCCTCAGAAGAGGGTCTTGGGGCCTAGTGAAGGTGAATGGAAAGGCAGACGAACAGCGGACAGGTATGGCCTGTCCCACCGTCCGTCTGCCGGAACGATTTTACCGGATGGGCGGCGCGTACAGGATGCCGCCGTCGGTGTAGAGGCTGTTCAGGCCGCGGGGTAGGTCGAATACCGTGTCCGGGCCGAGGTTGCGATTGTAGATTTCGGCGTAGTTTCCGACCTGCTTGATGACGTCCACGAAGCAATCGGAGTTTTCGATTCCGACCTTGGCGCAGAAGTCACCTTCGAGGCCGAGCAGCCTGCGGATATTGGGGTCTTCGCTGCCCATGAAGCTGTCGATGTTACCGGAGTCGATGCCGGCCTCTTCGGCGATCATGGTCGCGTAGACGACCCAATTGACGATGTCGAACCACTGATCATCGCCATGGCGGACGGCGGGGCCCAAGGGCTCCTTGGAGAGCGTCACGTTGAGAATGACGTGGTCGGCCGGCGCGGAGAGCGTGGTCTGGCGGGAAACGAGGCTCGACTTGTCGGTTGTGAC
>DAOUHX010000079.1:0-3794 GCA_034428395.1 Caldilineaceae bacterium | reverse complement strand
ATTGGTCGAAGTGACCGGCCCCCGAACGGCTGCGACCGAAGCCGCTGAAGCCTCCCAGACGAGTGATGATGTGGTTTATGCCTCACATGCCTGGCACCCCGCCTGCCTCCTCGGCTTCATGACCAATGCATGGGAGATCTGGGAACAGCTCGACCGCAGGGTGCCTGACTGGTTCGTCACACCGGTCGGGTATGGCGGCCTCTTTCTGGGAGCTTGGCGCGGCTTTCAGCACCTGCACCGTAGCGGGATCATCGAGAGATTGCCGCGCATGGTGGCTGTGCAGGCCGAGCCGATAACACCGATCTGCGACGCTTTCCACGAGGGATACAGCGAAATCGTGCCCCGCCGGCATGTTGCGCCCAGTATCCTGGCCGACGGCATCGCCGTCGAGAAGCCGGTGCGTAACCGCTCAATACTGGGGGCCTTGCGCCACTCCGGCGGTACGGCCATCGTCGTCAACGACGATGAAATCAATGCAGCCCAGGATCGTCTGGCCCAACGGGGTCTGTTCGTCGAACCGACCAGCGCCACCGTTGCCGCCGCCCTCACGAAGCTGGCTCCACAGTTCAATCGTTCGGATACGGTCGTCGTCAACCTGACCGGACTGGGCCTCAAACGGCTGCCAGCCATCTAGAGACAGCGGGAATCGAGAGGGGAATAGCGGGCATTTCTCCCGCTGGTCTTTTTGTCCTTCCGAAAGGGCAACCGGCATGGAAAGCAGATTCCATTCGCTGAAAAAACTTCAGGAGGCCGTGGGGCTTCGCTTCAACGACTACACGCTCATACAGCGCGCATTTGTCCACCGCAGCTATCTGCATGAAGCAGATGACGATTCCGACCTGCAGGACAATCAACGCCTGGAGTTTCTAGGCGACGCCGTACTGAGCTTTATTGTCAGCGAACTGCTCTTCAGGCTCTACCCGGAGCGGCGAGAGGGCGAACTGACCAATCTGCGCTCTGCGCTCGTCAAGCGCGAGTCCCTGTCCCGCTTTGCCAGCGAACTTTGCCTGGGCGAACATCTGCTGCTAGGGCGAGGCGAGGAAGAAAACGGGGGGCGTATCCGCCATACCACTCTCTGCGATACCTACGAAGCCTTTATCGGCGCACTCTACCTTGACCAGGGAATCTCCGGCCTGCGCGGCTTTCTCGAGCCGCGGCTTCTGACCGAGATCGAAAGAGTGGCCCATTTCGCCCTGGCAAAGGACCCCAAGAGCCGCCTACAGGAGTGGGTGCAGGCGGCTATGGGTCAGACGCCGCGCTACCGCACCGTCCACACCGAAGGGCCCGACCACGCGCGCAAATTCATCCGCCAGGTGACGATCGACAAGGAGCCTTACGGCGTCGGCGAGGGCCAGAGCAAGCAGGCGGCGGAGCAGGCCGCCGCGGCCATGGCCCTCGCCCGGCTCGGTCAGACAAGCCCGGGCTACGTGGACAGTGGTCTGGCCGAAGAATACGAATTGGCGTCTGTGGAAGTACAAGAGGAGCAGGACGAGGAGTGAATTTCTCTTCGCCAGCGACCTGCGCAAGCTCTGGGGCTAGCCCTCGTGCAAAGGTCGTCCTGCGACTCCGGGCGCCACTTCCACTGTACGCTCACCCCTTCAGGTCGGGCCGTACACCGGCGTCTCGACAAGCCGGCGCCTGTTGCGCACACGGGCCACATAGAAGAGAGCAAGGCAGAAGAGAATCGACTGCAGCAGCACGATCGACGCCCCGCTCGAAACATCCACGTAAAAGCTGAGGTACATTCCGACCAAACCGGTCAGGGAACCAAGTGCAGTTGAGTAGATAATCAGGCGATGAAAGCTGTCGGTCAGCAGCCTAATGGTGATCGGAGGGACAACCAGCGCGGCCCCGATCATCGTGACCCCCATAATCTGCACGGAAGCGATGATCACGGCCGCCAGGATCAACGCAAACCAGGTCTCGATCCAGAAGATGGGAACCCCGTAGACTTGAGCGACCTCCGAATTGAAGGTGGTGAAAAGCAGTTGCTTGTAGAAGAAGAATATCATGAACACCGCCGCCAAAGTGACGAAGATGATCACGGCGATATCGGTCAAGGTTACGCCCAGGACATTGCCGAAAAGGGCCGCGTCGAACGACTGTGAGAAACGGCGGTAGCGCGAAATCAGGGCGACGCCCAGCGCAAAGCTTGCCGTCGTCACCACGCCGATGGCGGCGTCGGCGCTGATTGTCGTCTTGCGCACGGTCTGGTTGATCAGCAGCGCGGCGACAAAACCCCACGACACCGCCCCGACATAAAAGTTGAACTGCAGAATGAAGGCCACGACTGCCCCACCGAAAACGGCGTGGGATAGACCGTGGCCGATGAAACTCATGCCGCGCAGGACGATATATACGCCGATCAGGGCGCACAGCCCGCCGACGAGCACGGCGGCTAAGGTACCGTTGCGGAAGAATTCATATTGAAATGGGGTAAGCAGAGCGTCCATAGCGGTCAGGACTCCTTGTCGGCGGTTGCGGGCTGGGTCCCGTTGCCCATCCGGTTATCATGATGGGGCAATCCCCCCTCCACCGGATCCGGCAGCACCTCGTGCAGGCCGTGGGGATGCGGCCTCTGCTGCACGAAAATCATGTCGTCTTGGCGGAGGACGATAAAGTCGCCCTGGTAAGCCTCGCTGAGAATGGCCTCAGTAAAGATCTCTTGCGGTGGGCCTTGTGCCAAAATGCGTCGGTTCAGGCAGACGACCCAGGGCACGTGGGCGGCGGCCATGTTCAGATCGTGAGTCGTCAGGAGGATCGTCATACCCTCCTTGTTGAGCAGGGTCAGCCAGTGGAAGATGTTCTCGGAGCTGCGCACATCGACGCCGGTGGTCGGTTCATCGAGCACGAGTATTTCCGGGTCCGCCACCAGCGCGCGCGCCAGAAAGACGCGCTGCTGCTGTCCGCCGGAGAGATCACGGATGTGCCGCTCCGCCAGATGGCCGATCTCCAACTGGTCCAGAATTTCGCGCGCCCGCTTGCGCTCGCGGCTGCGCGGCCAGGGCCAGATGTTCGAACGGTGATCAACGCCCATCAGGACCACCTCTTCGGCCGTGACCGGAAAACTCCAATCGACGGTCTCGATCTGCGGCACATAGGTCAGACGCAGATCGGGCCGCACGCGCTGGATCTGCCCGAAGTTTGGCGTGTGCAGGTCCAGCACAAGTTTCAACAGCGATGTCTTGCCGGCGCCGCTCGGCCCCACCAGGCCAACGAACTGGCCGGGGTGCAGATGCAGATCTATCTCTTCCAGCACATTGAACGCGCCGTAGCCGAATGCCACTCCGTTCAGTTCAATAAGCGGGTCCATCCGCCCTCCCCTGCGAAGAAGCCGGGAAGAAGTGAGAGGAGCGCTTTGCCCCGCACGCCCCTCTCACCGTCCTCATCATTGCGTGTCGGGAACGTTGCCAGTTTCAACCCCATCCATCAACGTGGGGTCGCCTCCAAGCACGTTCGCTAAGGTCCTCAAGTTATCCACCATCATGCCGATGTAGGTATGCTCGGGATCGCCAGGCTCCCCGGGCAGACCATCGTCCAGCAGTGTGCTCACGGTAACGCCGGTCTCGCGCGCGATCTGCTCGATTACGTCCGCGGGGAAGAGTATCGAACCGAATATGGCCGGTACCTCCTCGGCGAGCAGCTGCTCAATCAACGCGGCAACTTCCTGTGCAGACGGCTCGGAGGTGTCGTTCGGCTGGATTGCGCCGATTACCGTGTAGCCGTAACGCAGGGCAAAGTATCCGAACGAGTCGTGATAGGTCAGCAGCCTGCGATTCGACTCTGGAATCGTT
>DAOUHX010000078.1:0-4412 GCA_034428395.1 Caldilineaceae bacterium | reverse complement strand
GAGACGATGCGAATGCCAACCGGACTGCCGGTCAGGGTCTTCACACTGCTGCTGGCCGCGCTGGCGGTCATCCCCGTTTTCCGCGCCCAGACAGCCTACGCCCAGAGCCCTTCCGTATCCATCTCCTTTGCGCATGATTTGGTGGGCCGGGGCTTAAACACACGGCTCACGATTTCCTTCAACGATCTGCCTGACGCTCTTGATTTCAGGTACCAGATCAACTTGGAGCGGTACGACAGCGGAACGTGGAGCAATGCCAACTCATGTTCATTCTACGCGGGTCCGAACAACTATCTCTACCCGGAAAGGCAAAGTTCCAAGGTTGAGACGTTTGACTCCTTTTCGATCAATTCAAGTTGCCAGACAGGCTCCTACAGGGCGACGGTGACCTTAAAGGACAGGGACACCTTGGCGGAGTTGGCTTCGGGCACAAAGGGGTTTACCGTCTTCGCCCCCCCGCACCTGGTGATCGAGCTGGGCTCCACATCTCTTTTCCGGGGGACGTCCGGCGGCGTGACGATGAAGTTTTATGGCGCGTCGAGAGGCCAGACCTACCGCTACCGCGCCTACGTGATGCAACGCAGCCCCCGCAATTACGCGGACAGTTGCGCCGGTTCCGGGCTTGGCGGCATAAACGACACTTTTGCGCTCGGGACTGTGGACGAATTCATCGAAACGCGCAGCGGCCAGACCAGCGGCACATGTCCAACCGGCGACTACACCCTGTATCTGGACCTGTATGATAGCACCAATAACAGGGTGGGCTCCGCAACCGCTGACTTTTCCGTCGTCACCAATCCCAGCGCGACGCCGAGCACGCAGATTGCGTTTGCGGCCAACAGCGACGACGCCAATACCGCGATCGACGTCACCATCAGGTTTATCGACTTGCAGAGGAACACCTCGATCAGCTACAGCACCAGCGTGACGCAGCGCAGCGGCGGCGCAGACGCGGACAGCTGTGAAGGGACCTCGCTCGGTTTCTCGAGCCAGACCAGCGTGACTAGAAATCCGTACGTCATTAACGGCAAAATCCCGTCAGCCTGTCCCAACGGGCAGTACAGGCTGACGGTCACCGTCACCGACAGTTCCAACAATGTACTGACCTCCGGCAGCAAGGATTTCAATATCCCCTATTCGTCGTCAGGCGGCAACCCACCTGGGAACAGCAACCCACCTGGGAACAGCAACCCATCCAACGGCGGCACACCAGCGGATCCGACGCCGACGCCCACATCTACGCCCACATCTACGCCCACGTCGACACCCACGTCTACGCCCACGCCCACACCGGGGCCATCGTTGGGCGGTGGCGGTGGTGGTGGTGGCACACCAGCGGATCCGACGCCCACGCCCACGCCGACGCCCACACCCACATCTACACCAACGTCCACACCAACGTCCACACCGAGGCCATCGTTGGGCGGTGGCGGTGGTGGTAACAGCGGTCGTAGTGATGGTAGCGGTGGTGGTAGTGGTGGCGGCGGTGGCGGCAGTACACCGAAAGGCGGCGGTACGCCAGGGGGCAGCCCGCCGGTCACGTATACGATCTACCAGCCGCCGTTGATTCCGCCGCCGCAGCAGCAGCAGACCGGGCCGGTGGCCGTCACGCAGCCGCTGGTTATGAACGTACGTTCCGGACCGGGACTGGACTACGACATCGTTACGCAAGTGCCCCGTGGCACGCGCGCCAGGATCATCGGTCTCGACCCTGGCGACGACTGGTACCTTGTAGAGATCGTCGGCGTAGGCGGACAGGTCTGGCTCTACCAGGACCTGACCAGGCTAGAAGGTACGCTGGTGGGAGTGCGGCGCTGGACGCTGGCCGAGGTGGCGCTGCTGCCCGGCGGCGGCAGCAGGGGCGCCAGGCCGCTGGCGGTCACGGTGCCGTTCATTATGAACGTGCGCACCGGACCGGGTCTCGACTACGACGTGGTGCGGACGGTGCCGGCGGGGACGCGGGGGTACATTCTGGGTATCGATCCGGCCGATGACTGGTTCCAGGTGGAGCTGGACGACCTGGACACGCTGGCCTGGGTCTACCAGGACCTGACGCGTGTGATTGGTTCTCTGATTGGAGTCAAGCGGGTCACGGAGGCGGAGATTGCGCTGCTGCCGGCGGCGATCACGCAGCCGTTGGTGCTGAACGTGCGTTCGGGGCCGGGCCTGACCTACTACATACTGACGACGCTGCCGCAGGGGACGTGGACGCAGATCACCGGAATCGACGCGCTGAACGAGTGGTACCGGGTCAGGGTGGACGGGCTGGACCAGGCGGGCTGGATCTACCGTTCGCTGACGAAGATGGCCGGCGGCTCGCTGCCGGGGCGGATCCAGATTGCGTCTGGGGAGGCGCCGCCGGAAACGTCAGTGGGGCCGGGGGGCTCGATCACGGTTGCGCTGTCGCTGCCGCTGGCCGGTGGGGTGAACCTTGAGGTCAGCTGGATTGACAGCGGGGCCTGCACGCAGCTGTACACGCTCTATCACCGGCCCGGCGTCGATTCAGGCGCGTATCTCTCGTTGGAAGCGGCAGCGACGGCCACGAGTTTGAATTCGAAGAATCTGAGCTTTGCCTCATTGAACGGGGACAGTCTCATATCGGCCTGGTGCGGGACGAACAGTGCGGGTCGCAAGGTGGCGGAGGTGGCGATCAACCCGAGGGTGGAAGGAACCTACAGTTCTGTGCCGCCGTCGGACGGAGGTCTTGCGACGGTGCCGTCGCGCTGAAACGGCAGTTTCTTGTTTTCAGTTTCTAGTTTTTAGTGGAGCTGCAGCGTCAGCAGCAGGGTTTGGGCAGGCGGCGGGGGTTCACGAAGAACGAGAGATGCAAAGCTGGAAACTGGTGTAAACGAAAACCAATCTGCTGTCGCGCTTTCGGGCGCAGCGCAAGTCAAGAGGCCTCTGCAACCGTTATCATTTGCAGAGGCCTTTTGCGTTGGACTGCGGTTTTCAGTTTTGAGTTTTCAGTTTTTGGTGGAGCTTGCAAGGTCAACAGCAGCGTTTGCGCAGGCGGCAGGGGTTCACTAAGAACCAAGAACCAGAGCTCGTCGACGTAAGCATGAACCAAGATATGCAAGGGCAAAATCCGGTCTATCCACGGAGGGATACAGAGGGCCGCGAGGGACCCACGAGGGACCCACAAGGAGTGCCCCTACATCATCACCATCATGGCGCAGGGGAGGTTGTGTTTGCTCGGCAGCGTGGTAGACGGGGAGATGCGCCTGATCGACGCGAGGAAGGTGGTCCGCCGGGACTGGGGCGGGATTCTCGACTGGCGCCTAGGCGGCGACGGTAAGCTTCCCCTGTAGCTGCGTGGTTGAATGTTCTTCCGTTTCGCCTTCTACGTGCGGGTTTGGATCGTGAATGACGATCTCCACGTCGCGCCCAAGGAGGGTCAACAGGCGAAGGAGGCGCTCCAAGGAGCATCCGCGCAGGAGACGCGAAACATCGGGCTGGGAAAGCCCAAGTAACGCGGCAGCTTCGACTTGCTTAAGCTTGCGCTGGCGAATGATCCTTTCGATGCGGGTGACGAGTTGCTCCTTGAGAAGGTGTGCCTCGGCGTCGGGGCGGCCCAAGTCCGCGAATATATTGCTGCTGTCGGGTTCGCTCTTTTCTATCTCTGTTTGCAAAGAGTTGTATGCCTTTCGAGCCGTTGGATTCTGCCACGGGGACTTTTCATTCCCCAATGCACGCGTGCGCGCCGGACCGAAGCGGATGAGGGCAGCGCCGATGAAGGGCAGGGCCAGGGCCAGGAGGTTGAAGCCCGGCCAGCTTTCGGTGGGGATGCCGTGTAGCGTGAGGGGGACGAGGCCGAAGCTGACGAGAGCGCAGCCCAGCAGGAGCTGCCAGGCCGGGGGTGCGGCGCGGTGCGGCGACAGGCCGTTGCGCTCGAAGCGGGTGAAGGCGGCGACGAAGGGGACCAGTGCGAGCACCAGGACCGCGATCCACAGGGGGCGCGTGAGCCACCAGGCGTCTGTTCCGGGGAAGAAAGAGAGGCCGACGCCGGCGAACAGCGCCAGGGCGGATACGAGTATCAGGGTGGTGAAGTGCCAGAGGAAGACGGTCATGATGACGCTGTTGATCAGCACGGTTGTCGTCCAGAGGACCCCGCGCTTGAGCAGGCGCCGGGCCGGTTTTTCGAGGGCCAGGAGGAGGCCCGTTTGGGCGGCGCCCAACGCCAGCATGGTCAGATTGGGCGGCATGCTGTTGCTGATCTCTTCGCCCTGTACGGATACCATGCTGACGGGATAAGGGCCCAGGTTCACGAGCGCGATCAGTGCTGTCAGCCCGCCGGCGGCCCAGAGGAGACGGCGGCGGGGCCCGCCGATGCGGCCGGTCTGCCAAGCGAAGCCGAGCTGGTGGATTGCAAGATAGACGATGAGGTAGTTCAGCCAGCCGAGCAGCCGCCAGCC
>DAOUHX010000077.1:0-1635 GCA_034428395.1 Caldilineaceae bacterium | reverse complement strand
AGTCCGCGGCGACGAGAAGCTGGCGAACACGCTGATCATC
Source organism: Caldilineaceae bacterium (assembly GCA_034428395.1). Classification (GTDB taxonomy): domain Bacteria; phylum Chloroflexota; class Anaerolineae; order Caldilineales; family Caldilineaceae; genus Bin5. The sequence goes on along the minus strand of DAOUHX010000077.1, from coordinate 1,595 downwards.
ATGCTGACGGCGCGGGTCGAGGATACGGACAAGATCATCGGCCTGGAGCTGGGTGCGGACGATTATGTTACGAAGCCGTTCAATCCGCGCGAGGTGGTGGCGCGAGTGCGGGCGCTGCTGCGGCGCAGCCAGCGGAGCACGGGGCGAGCGACGAAGTTGATTGTTGGGGTCGTAAAGATGGACGTAGAGCGCCGCGATGTGCAGGTGCGGGACACAGCCGTGGAACTGACGCCGACGGAGTTCAGTCTGCTGCAGACGCTGATGGAAAGCCCCGGCTATGTCTTCACGCGCACGGAACTGATGGACAGGGCACTGGGTTACGACTACAGCGGCGTCGATCGGATGCTGGACAGCCACATTAAGAACCTGCGCCGCAAGATTGAGGCAGACCCGCGTAAGCCGCAGCTTGTCCAGACGGTCTACGGCGTTGGCTACCGGCTGGCTGGAGAGCGGGAATGAACCGACTTTGGGTGCGATTGAGCCTGGCTTTCGCGGCGATCATCGTTATCACTTTTGGTACCATTTCGTTCACGGCGCGACGGTTCTTCAACGACAATAATCTGCGCTCGTTGGCTCTCTTCTATTTTGAGAGGCCGGCTGGCTTAGCGAATCAATTGGAAGAGCATTATGCCAACCATGGCAGCTGGCAGGGTGTCTCAACATTGCTGGAGGGAGCCGATTCCGCACTTTTTTTCACTGCAGGCCGCAGAAGAATCCTGATACTTTCTGACCCGGAAGGGCAAGTTCTCTACGCGACCGCGGGCACAGGGAGGCCAGAACATCTGGAAACTTACCAGTTGCAGCAGTCTCTACCCATTCGCGTCGAAGGGCAAACCGTCGGCTTCCTCGACCTGGTCCACCAGGAACGGCCGCCTGGGCGTCTCTTTTCTTTTTCAGCGCCGGATGACATCCCGGCAGGTTTTGCCGATCAGACCAGCGAGTTTTTGTTGCAACTTCTTCTCCTGGGCGCCATACTGGCGATCGTCTTCGGCATGATGGTAAGTCGCAGGCTCGCCGCGCCCCTCATTCATCTTGTGGAGGGAACGCAAGCCATCGCCAGACGAGACCTCAGTTTCCGCGTAGCCGAACAGGGAAGTACTGAAATGCGGGAGGTGTCGAATTCCTTCAACAGAATGGCTGCTGCCTTGGAAGACTCAGAGACCCTGCGCCGTAACATGCTGAACGACATTGCCCATGAGCTTCGTACGCCCCTCACGGTTCTGGAAGGCAATCTGAGGGCGATTCTGGACGATGTCTACCCGCTGGAAAAGGCGGAGATCGCCCGCCTGTATGATCAGACCCGCCATTTGCACCGGCTGGTGGACGATCTACGACTATTGGCGCAGGCGGAGGCGCGCCAGTTGCCGCTGCAGCGCAGTCTCAGTGATGTGAGAGTGCAATTGGAAGAGGTGGCGGAGCTCTTTGCTCCGCTAGCGGAAGAAGAGAGTGTCGATCTGGATACCAGTTTGCCGGCATCATCAGTCATTGCGGCCTTCGACCGCATGCGGTTCGCCCAAACCTTGCAGAACCTTCTGACCAACGCATTGCAACACACGCCGGCCGGCGGGGTCATCACGCTCTCATTGCGGGCGGAA
>DAOUHX010000076.1:0-2220 GCA_034428395.1 Caldilineaceae bacterium | reverse complement strand
GGCAGGCGCTGGTGTATTCGGGGGAGAAAGGAGAGGAGGAGAAGGATGGGGAACACGGTGATTGTGGACATTGAGGTGCTGCCGGGGACGGGGGAGGATGCGTACGCGGTGGTGGAGCGGGCGATTGGTGTGATCCAGGCGTCGGGGCTGAGGTATGAGGTGGGGCCGATGGGGACGACGGTTGAGGGCGACCTGGACAGTTGCCTGGAGGTGGCGAAGGCGGCGCACCGGGCCTGTTTTGTGGACGGCGTGGAGCGGGTCGTTTCGATCATCAAGATCGGGGAGTCGAGGACGGGCACGACGATCGACGGGCTGGTCTCGAAGTTCCGCGAAGAGGCGTAATGAGGACGACGCGGCTGTTTGTCCCTGCGATAGTTCTGATTGTATTTGCGGCGGTGTGGGAGGTGGCCGTACGGGGGCTGGCGGTGCCGGTCTGGATTTTGCCGTCGCCGTCGGCGATCTGGCAGTCGTTCTGGGAGACGCGCGGTCTGATCGGCGTGCACGTGGGTCAGACGCTGCTGGAGGTGGCGATTGGTGTGGCGGTGGCGGTGACGGCGGGGGTCGCGGTGGCGGCGGCGATGGATTTCTCGCCGTGGCTGCGGCGGGCGATCTATCCGCTGCTGGTTATTTCGCAGACGGTGCCGATCATCGCGCTGGCGCCGCTGCTGATCATCTGGTTCGGCTTCGGGATTGTGCCGAAGGTGATCGTGGTAACGCTGTTCTGCTTTTTTCCGATCGCGGTGAACACGAGCGACGGGTTGACGGCGACGGAGCCGGATATTGTCGATCTGTTTCGCTCGATGGGGGCGACATGGCCGCAGATCTGGCGGAAGGTGCGGTTGCCGGCGGCGGGACCCTACTTTTTTTCGGGGCTGAAGATCGCGGCGACGTACAGCGTGGCGGGCGCGGTGGTAGGCGAGTGGGTGGGGGCGAAGCAAGGGCTTGGCATCTACCTGCTGCGCATGTCGGCGGCGTTCAAGACGGCGAGTGTTTTCATGACGATTGCGATCATATCTTTGCTGAGCATCGTGCTTTTTCTCACAGTTTTCGTGATTGAGCGGCGAGTGATGCCGTGGTACTTCGCGGAACGAAGTGAAACATAGGCAGCCGGCAGCTGCTGCGGCTGATTCACATTGTAAGGAGGACAACGATGGTGAAGGGAACGCGGCGAAAGTTTGGGTGGATTGGGCTGGTGCTGGTGTTGGTACTGGCGGCGGGGTGTGTTCCGGTTGCACCGGAGGCGCCGAGCGAGGGCGCGATGGCGGAGCCGAAGGACGTAACGTTGATGCTGGGGTGGACGCCGAACACGAACTACACGGGCATCTACGTGGCGCAGGAGAAGGGTTGGTACGAGGAGGCGGGGCTGAACGTGGAGATTGTGCTGCCGGGCCAGTCGGACGTACACAAGGTGGTGGCGACGGGGCAGGCGCATTTCGGTTTCAGCTACCAGGAGGGGACCACATTTGCGCGCAACGAGGGCGTGCCGATCGTTTCGGTTGCGGCGATCATCCAGCACAACACGTCGGGCTTCGCGTCGCGCAGGGCGCAGGGAAAGGGGCTCGAGACGCCCTCGGACCTGGCGGGCATGCGCTACGGCGCGTTCGGGTCGCCGATCGAGTATCCGACGCTGGACCTGTTGATGAAGTGTGAGGGCTCGTCTGCGGAGAGCATCGAGTTCATCGACATCGGCTGGGCGGACTTTCTGTCGGTGACGGAGGCGGACCAGGTCGACTTCGTGTGGATTTTCTACGGCTGGGGCGGCATCAACGCGGAGGTGCAGGGCATCGAGTTGGACGTGGTGATGCTGAAGGACTACCTGGAGTGCATTCCGGACTACTATACGCCGATTCTGATCGCGAGCGAGGCGCTGATTGCGGAGGACCCTGAGATGGTGGGGGCGTTCATTGGCGCATCGGCGCGCGGCTACGAGTTCGCGATCGAGAACCCGGTGGAGGCGGCGGACATACTGCTTGGGGCGAACCCTGATCTGGACGAGACGCTGGTGCGGACGAGCCAGGACTGGCTGTCGAAGGAGTACCAGGCAGAGGCGCCGCAGTGGGGGATCCAGACGACGGACGTGTGGCAGGCGTACGCCGATTTCCTGGTCGAGAACGGGATCATCGAGTCGTTCGACGCGGAGAGCGCGTACACGAACGATTTTCTGCCGGAGCGGTAATGACGCTGCTGGCGGTTGAGTCGCTTTCGAAGACGTTCGGCGGC
>DAOUHX010000075.1:0-3663 GCA_034428395.1 Caldilineaceae bacterium | reverse complement strand
CGGATATAGCCATAGGCTGGGTGGACCCGCGCATCAGGATCACGGCGGGGAGGCAGGCATGAGTCAGTCTTCTCGGCCCGATCCGAAGAGTGCCGAGCTGGACCTGGAGCTTGGCGTTCGCAAGACGCGAAGCGGGAGTACGTGGGCCCGGCTGAGGCGGCGCTTCTGGCGTCACAAACCGGCCGTGGCGGGCATCGTGGTGGTGAGTATTTTGCTGGTTCTTGCGATTTTCGCGCCGGTCTCGGCACTGGGAGTGGACCCAAGCGAACCGAACTTCGGCGAGATCAACAACGCCCCAAGCGCCAAGCATATCCTGGGCACTGACGGCATCGGACGCGATATGTGGGCGCGCCTGGTTTACGGCGCGCGCATCTCGTTGTCGGTCGGATTTGTTGTCGTCGGCATCACGATTGTGATCGCGGTCATTATTGGGGGAATCTCGGGCTACTTTGGCGGGGCGATCGACACGATCTTGCAGCGCTTCACCGAGGCTGTGATGCTGTTCCCTTCGTTCATTCTGATCATCACGGTTACCGCTTTCCTGGAGCCAAGCATCTACAATGTCATGATTGTGCTGGGCATTTTCGGCTGGCCGGGCATGTCGCGCGTTGTGCGCTCGATGTTTCTCTCTCTGCGCGAGACCGACTATGTGCTGGCGGCGCGGGCCGTGGGTGTCCGCTGGCCGGGGATCGTGTTCAGGCACATTCTGCCCGGCACGCTGGCGCCAATTATCGTCAGCGGGACGCTGGGACTGGTGGGCGCGATCATGACGGAAGCGACGCTGAGTTTTCTGGGGCTGGGCGTGCAGGAGCCGACGCCAAGTTGGGGCAGCATGTTGACGCATGCGATGCAGCTGCCCGTGCTACGCGAGATGTGGTGGCGCTGGATCCCGCCTGCGGTTCTGATTTTCATGACTGTACTGGCGGTCAACTTCATCGGCGACGGTCTGCGCGACGCGGCAGATCCGATGGCGATTGAACGCTGAAGGGCAGTTGCCGGTTGCCAGTGGCCAGTGGTCAGTTGCCAGTTGCCGGTTGCCAGTTGCCAGTTGCCAGTTGCCAGTTGCCAGTTGGAAAACTTTCAGTGGTCAGCGGAATGTGTCATTTGCTGTCCTTATGTTTGCCGTAGGGGGAAGGGATGCGCACTCCGGTCGAAGGTCAACTAGAGCCGATGCGGCCCGTGGGGCCGCAGTGCTTCGTCGATTGGCGTTTTGTGAAGGCCGGCTTCGTCGGCTGGTACGCGGACGCCCACCGCGTGGGTGTATGGGAGTCCGCGCCGGACAACACTGTCGGTAGACCCGAGGCGCCCTACGGCGTACGATTGCAGGCTCAGCCGGCGGAGGAGACTGTTGGGCCGAACATGGCGCGCGACAAGCCTTGGGAGTACACCTATCACATCAACACCGTTCTGTATGACGAGGGCGTCTACCGGGCGTGGTACGAGTGCGTGCCGGAGGACCACTTCAGGGGTGTGGATGTCGGCTGGCCCAAGGGGCACGGCAACCTGATGTGCTATGCCGAATCGGATGACGGGTTCAACTGGCGAAAACCTGCGCTCGGCCTGGCCCCGTACCATGGTGAGGAGAATACGAACATCGTCTACGGCCGCGAATTGAGCCCGAACGGTCTGCACGGCGGCAGCGTATTCAAAGACCCGAGCGCGCCGTCGGCCGAGCGCTACAAGCTCATTTACATGGGTTCTGCCGAAGAGTCGGACGCCGCCGCCTGGCGTGCGAAGATGGCTGAGCGCTTTGGAGAAGACCTGGACCCCATGACGGCGCGAAACAGCGGGCAGTCGGGCCGGCTGTTGGGAGCGACCGGCCATCTCGACCGGGAGCGGCGGCCGCAAGTGAACTGGATGGCGGGCGCGGTCTCGCCGGACGGGCTAAGATGGACGGGGCTGGCCGAGCCGCTCATGGTCCATTTCAGCGACACGTTAAACACGGCGTACTGGGATGCGTCGCTGGGGCGTTACGTCGGGTACTTTCGTACATGGAGGTATGGCCGGCGCTGTGTAGGTCGAGCCGAAACGGAGGACTTTCGCTTCTGGCCTTCAACTCCGGATACGGTGCTGCAGGCTCCGCTGGAGCGTCACCCGTCCGACGACGTTTACACAAACGCCAAGGTCATCTATCCCGGCAGCGGAAATACGCACCTGATGTTTCCAGCCATATACCATCGCCTGGACGACAGCCGGGAGGTCTACATGGCTTCCAGCGTCGACGGCATCAACTGGCAATGGGTGCCGAGCGCCGGCCCGCTGGTTGGCCGGGGGGAGATGGGCGGTTGGAACGGTGGAGACATCAGCACCAGCCAGGGACTGGTTCCTCTGTCTGGAGGGCGAATTGCTGTGCCGGTCGTTGGCTATGTCCACGCGCACAAGTTCCCGCGCGGCAGCGAACCGTTTGGTGCGCCCGGCTGGGCGACATGGAAGGAAGGGCGGTTGGCTGCACTTGAAGCCGACGAATTGGGGGAGTTCGCTACGATCGAGCTTCTCTATGAAGGCAGCGAACTGTCGCTGAATTTGAAGTGCCGGGAGGCAGGGTCGGTCCTGGTGGAACTGCGCGATGCCGGGGGCCAGCCGCTGGCGGGATACACCTTCGCTGACGCGGACCCGATTTGTGACGACAGTGTGGACAGGCGCGTGACATGGCGCGGCGAAGCAAATATTGGGCGGTTTTCGGGACAGCCGATTTCGTTGGCTTTTCGGATGAGCAAGACCCAGTTGTTTGCCTTTCAGCTGATCTGAACTGCTTCCTCAATGAAACCCAAAGGTTATGCCCAACAGCCGCGCCGGTGGACCGGCCATGAATCCGGCCTGCCCCTCTCTTGGTTAGCCGTGAATTGACGAGGGAATCGTACAAAAAGGAAAGTCGAACGACGAACATTGACCAAAAAGCGAAATCCCCGGGCAAACGGCTTTCAATTGTGCTACTCTGACATAAGCATAAACAACCGGCCAAGACGACGGCTAACGAGAAACTGATAGCGGCTAAACGACCGGCTCAAGACGAGCACAAACGAAAGATGGCGATAAAGGGCGCAATACAGCGCAAAAGCGCTCCGACAATGCTTCGACCCCAATGGCATGCAAAACTGCCCAGCCAGTGCGGCCCCTTTTTATCAAGAGAGGCAGAATCCCGGAAACCGTGCTGCGCTGTCATCTTCATGCCGGTCCAACCGAAGGAGCCGGCATGGATCGCGCCCATTTCCGCCGCTCCTGGCAGCGGACCGTCCGTACGAAGAAAAAAATATCGGTCGACATTGACCGACTTTGGTCGACTTTGGTCGACAAAAGTCGACCTTTGGCGTTAATTTGAGAGGACTTTGGCCCCGTTGGACACATGCGACAGACAACCGCTATGTCAGGTTCACACATGCAATCGGTGAGGTCGAAAGCCCGAAGTTCCAGGACCGGTCTGACGGGCTGAGAATACCGAAACGCTCGATTTCATCGGGCGTCGGTTTGGCACGGACTCCGATTGCTTTGTGGGCAGTGGAAGTGGTGAGGCAGGGCAAGTGCAAGAGCGGTTCATGAGGTCATCAAGGAGATGACAGTGTCAGAAAAAACAGTACTCTTCACTGATTTGCGGCACATCCGCTGCGGCGACCTCGAATGGTTCTCGCCGGAGGGAGAGCTGCTGCCGGTTGTGCGTCCGCCGCT
>DAOUHX010000074.1:0-4689 GCA_034428395.1 Caldilineaceae bacterium | reverse complement strand
GCCCGCGGTCCGCTGGCCCGGCGGCAACTGGGCCGAGTATTACCACTGGCGCGACGGAATCGGACCGCCGCAAGAACGCCCCCTTCGCTACAACATCGAGTGGGGCATCCCCGAAAGCAACGCCTTCGGTACGCACGAATACATGCGCTTCTGCAACGCCATCGGGTCCGAGCCTTACCTTGTCCTGAACGTCGCCAGCGGCACAGTACAGGAGGCGCGCGACTGGGTCGAGTACTGCAGCTCCGATCATGACAGCGATATCGTGCGGCTGCGCCGCGCCAACGGACAGGAGCAAGCTTGGCGCGTCGGCTTCTGGGACGTCGGCAACGAGAGCTGGCACTCGGGCGGCCAGTTCCGTGCCCAGGACTACGTCGCCGCCTACCGCCGCTACTCCAACAAACTCCGCATGCTTGGCACCGGCGACCGCGACAAGGCCTCCGCAATCAAGCTGATCGCTTGCGGATCATGCCTCCTCTACCGCGACTGGGATGCCGAATTCCTCGCCGGCATGAAGCAGACACCGGAAATGCTCCATACCGTCGACTATATCTCCGACCACATATACCAGGGCCGCGAACTGACCGACCGCGACTTTCCTGACGAAGATCACTACCGTCTTCTCAGCGAGCTGGACGTCCTCGAGGCCGAACTGACGCGCGCCTCCGCTCTGGTCGACGCCTATAGCACCCTCGGCCACCCCATCGGCCTGGCCCTGGGCGAGTGGGGGACCTGGTACAAAGGCGTCTGGATCACCAACCGGTTTCACCAGGCCAACACCCTGCGCGACGCCCTCTTCGCCGCCTCCGGCTTTCATCTGTTTCACACCTTTGCCGGCACACTTCACATGGCAAACATGTCGATGACCGTCAACGCGCTCCAATGTCTCCTCCAGACCTGCGGACAGGAGGCGATCAAAACGCCGACATACCACATCTTCCGATTGTACATGCCCCACCGCGACGGCATTCTTCTGGACAGCAATCTGGCTGGGGCGCCTGCCTTGCCCGGCCCTGAAGCGCAGGGCCGCCCCGCGCTTTCCGTCTCCGCCACCGCATCGAACGACGGGCTGTTCGTTACAGTCGTAAACGCCGATCTCTCCACCGGCACCGAAACAGTTCTCCTGCTGCCCGACGCATTCACGCCGTCCTCAGTCACTTCCGAACGGTTGACCGCGCACGACGTTCGCGCCGAAAATACACCCGCAGATCCCAACGCGGTCAGCCCTGCCCCGGCCGGCGTTGAGATGCCCGAAATGGGACGCTGCCGCCTGCTCTTTCCTGCCAGATCCGTTACCGCAGTCCACTTTCAGGGGCAATGGGACTATCCGCTTGCGGACACTGCATGGCAACAGCCGCAAACCGACCTTGACCGCCGGGCGCGCGAGCGCAGCGAGTCCGAAGTCAAGATCTGACAACGCTATATAGCCTTCAAGAAACTCTACCAGGAGCGGGTCCGGTACAGATGGCTTACGAATTCAATCTTCAACAGATCGTCTTTTCGAGTGTGGATCGCGTGGCGCTGGAGTCTACTCGGGCGCAGTTCGATCTGGGTCGCAACGATGTACTGCTCCGCAATCAGTTCACCCTGGTCAGCGCCGGCACCGAACTGGCCAAGCTTACAGGGCTGCAGCAGGTCGACTATCCCCTCACCCCCGGCAACAGAGCAATCGGCTCAGTCATTGCCGCCGGTGACGACGTGACCGACGTAACAGTCGGTGACCTGGCCTTCAGCCACGCGCCCCACGCGAGCCACGCCCCGGCCAGCGCCTTTCGCATCCGTGTACCCGAAGGCGTGGACCCCAAAGAAGCCGCTCTTGTCGGTCTGGCAATGGTGGGAATGACGGCCGTGCGCGTCGGTCAGGTCGAGCTGGGAGATCGCGCTGCCGTCATCGGCATGGGACTGGTCGGCAACCTGGCTGCTCAACTCCTGCAGCTGGCCGGGGCCGAGGTCATCGCAGTCGACCTCAACGCCGCCCGGCTGGCCACAGCCCGCGCCTGCGGCCTTTCTCAAACGATTGACTCTACCCAGGAAGACGTCCGCGCCGCTGTGATGGCCATGACGCGTGAACGCGGCGTAGATGTCGTGGTCGAAGCGTCGGGCGCAGCCCAGGCGGCCGAGCTAGCCGTCTCACTCACAGGCCGCGAAGGCGAAGGCATCGTCGTCCTCCTCGGCTCGCCGCGCAAAGGCCATGAGACCGATCTGACCCCATTTCTCAACCATGTTCACCTCTGGCACGGCGGCTCCGTTATGCTGCGCGGCGCCCATGAATGGCGCTATCCTCGCAACCACAGCCCCTATCAGAAACATTCTATGGCACGCAACGCCGAGATAATCTTCCGCCTCATGTTGCAAGACAAGCTCTGTACTCTGCCTCTGATCACGCACACGTACAGACCTGCCGCCGCGCCCGAGGCCTACGCCGGTCTACAACAGCAGCCTGACACACACATGGGCGTCCTCTTCGACTGGACGGACCAACAGTGAAAACTGCTTACGGCAACTACGGCATGCCCCATACCCCTTACCCGGCCATGCTCCGCGAAGTCGCAGCGATAGGCTACGACGGCCTGGAGCTCTGTGTTACGCCCGGTTACCCGACCGCCCCCGGCCTTCTCGACTCCGCTCAACGCCAAGACCTTCGCTTGCGCGCCCTCGACCTGGACCTGGAAATCGACACGCTCATGCTTTCCGGAATTTCCGTGCACGAGCCGGATGATGCCAAGCATCAGGCGAATCTTGAACTGCTGCGCCTTATCTTCGCACTGGGCGCAGAGTTGGGCCTCGACAATCCGGTCCTGACCAGCACCCTGGGAGGACGGACCGGCGACTGGGAGCGCGCGCGCACGACGCTCGTCGATCGCGTCGGCGACTGGACCGCAGTTTCCGCCGAATGCGGTGGCGTCTTCGCCGCCGAGGCCCATGTTGGCGGCCTCGTTCATGCACCGGAACGGATGCTCTGGCTTCTGGAAGCGGTAAACCTGCCCGCCCTCAAGCTTAACTTCGACTACAGCCATTTCGAGTTGCTCGACATCCCGCTGATGCACGCCATCGAGCGGCTGGTCCCCCACGCGGTGGGCGTCCACGTCAAGGATGTGCGCGGCCGCCCGCCTGATTTTGCCTTCCTCCTGCCCGGCGAAGGAACCCTGGACTACGCCGACTACGTGCGGCAGTTGAATGTCGTCGGTTATGATGGCTACATCACGGTTGAGATCAGCGGACAGGTCTTTGGCGCACCTGGTTACGACCCGGTTGCTGCCGCCGGTTTTTCCTTCCGCACTCTCTCCGAGGCGGTCAGTGCCGCAGGCCCGGGTTGCGGCCTGAATCCATAAGGTCCTCACCGGCAATCGCGCAAAGGAGGCAACGTTTCGTGAGAGCGCTCATCGTCCGGCGAAAAGACGAGCAGACCAGGGAGAAAGTCTTCGTCAACGACTGGCCCCATCCGCCCGCGCCTATCGGAAACCAGGTTAGGATTCAGACCCTTTACTCCGGCATCACCAACGGCACCGAGCGCAACCAGCTGCTCAAGGGCAACTACGCGCCGCCCGATGAAAAACTGCCTATGCCGTATGGCTACCAGACCGTCGGCCACGTCCTCGACGCAGGGCCGGATGTTTCCCATTTGAAAGTTGGAGATCTGGTCTTCGTGGGAGCCCAAACCGGCGGCCACCTCGAGTACATCGCCGTGGCGGAAGATGACCTTCTCGTCAAGCTCCCTGACTCTGTTGACCTGAAGCAGGCTGCCCTCTTCGGCATGGCTGCCGTCGCGCTCAATACCTGCCGCAATGCCGCGCTCAAGATGGGCGAGCGCACGCTGGTCGTAGGCGCCGGCTGCGTGGGTCAGATCGCCGCGCAGTTGGCCTCTTCAGCGGGCGCACGAGTCTCAATGTGCGACGTCGATGAAAGAAGACTCGCCATCGCCCTCGCCATCGGCGCCGCGGAAAATGCCATTTGCGTGGCCGGAAACGGCTGGGCCGATTACATCGCCGACGAAAGCTACGATGCCGTCCTCGACTTCGCCGGCGTCCCGGGAATGGAGGACCAACTGCTCAGGGCCGTCCGCGAAGGCGGTCAGGTCCTCTTCATTGCAGGGCGCGATAAGGTGAGCTATACTTTCAACCTTGGCCAGCACCGGCTCATTACAATCAAGCAGAACAGCCACTTCTACCGCCATGACCTCGAAGACATATCCCGCCTCGTCGCGCGAGGCCTGGTCAATCTGTCAACTCTGCTGCATGACGTGGTAGCCGCCGAGGACGCAAAGCCGATCTACGACACCCTGCGCGATCGGCCCAATGAACTGCTGGGCACCGTCTTCACCTGGCAATAGTAAGGAGACCAGAGAAATGAGCACGCGATTCTCCGACAACGAGAAGATTACAGTTGCCGTCATCACCGGCGGACACGACTTCGACGTGCCCGGATTTCACGAAGTCTTCCGCGCCATGCCGGAAGTGGACAGCTACATACAGCATCAGGACAACTTCATCGAAGACGTGGCAAACGTGCGCGACGAATACGATGTACTTCTCTTCTACAATATGCCGCGCGGCGAACCCGACGGCCGGGCACAGGCCGCATTCGAAAATCTGGGCGAAAGCGGGCAGGGCATCTTCCTGCTGCACCACGCCATTCTCGCCTATCTGCCCTGGTCCCTTTGGAGCGAAATGGTCGGCATCCCCGACCGCAGCT
>DAOUHX010000073.1:0-1728 GCA_034428395.1 Caldilineaceae bacterium | reverse complement strand
CCGGTTGCGCGAGCCGAGCAGTTTTCGCGCCTGGCTGTGCGGGATCGTCGTCAATCTGTGCAAGAATCAGCTGCGCAGACCGCGCGTTGATACACTGTCACTCGAGCTGCTCAGCGGCGGACGCAGCTTTGAGTCACTGCCATTTTCGGTCAAGGCGCCGCAACCGGAAGAAGTGGCGCAGGCGAGGGAAACCCACCGCCTAGTCCTGGACGCTGTCGCGCAGCTTTCAGCGGCCAACCGCGAGGCGGTCCTTCTCTACTACTTTGAACAGTTGAGCGTACGCGAGGTCGCATCAATTTTGCATATCAGCGAAGTCGCGGTCAAAGGTCGTCTACATAAATCGCGCGGCCAGTTGCGGGCGCGATTGCGTTCGACTTTCCCTGAAATGCTGCAAGGAGAATCCGTTGACCGTCAAACAAGGAGCAGGCAGATGATTCCCGTTTCCATACTCGACGTAATGATTCCGGACCCGGAGAAGGACCACCGGATTCTGGTTCTGATGGATGAGAAGAGGCGCCGGCTGCTGGCGATCTGGATTGGACCATACGAGGCGGACAACATCGCCCTGAATCAACGGGAGATAAAGGTCAGCCGCCCGATGACCTACGGCCTGATGGCCGACTTGCTCGACAAAGCGGGCGTGCAGATCGAATCGGTGGCGGTATCAGCGCTGGAGAATGAATGTTTCTACGCGACGATTGAGGTGCGGAACGACGAAAACGCGTTTGTTGTGGATGCACGGCCCAGCGACGCGATCGCGCTAGCGCTGAACACGCGCAGCCCGATCTTCGTCGCCGAAGCTGTGATGGACACCGCGGGTGAAGAGATCCCGGAGGACATGGAGGTCACGGAGAGAGGCCAAGGACTGGGCGAGGTTCTCAGTGCCGGCAGGCCTTCCGTGAGCCGGGAGGAGCAGGAGGCGTGGCAGAGCAAGTCTCCTGAGCAACGGCGCGAAGAAAATCGCAAAAAGCTTCTTGACTACCTGACTGGAGCGGGCAGCCTCAACCAAAGTGCAAAGACATCGCAGGAGTAGCCCGCGTGGTCTTTGCCGCCTTGTTGCGGGCTGAAAGCGATCAGGAGGTGGAAGCGGGCGAGCCGGAAGAGGCCTTCACCCGGGCGGCGTGGAATTCGTGCACGGTGTGGGCGAAGCGGGCGAAGAGCAGGTCGGCGTCGTGCGGGCCGGGGCTGGCTTCGGGGTGATATTGTACGCAGAATACGGGCCGGTCGGTCAGGCGCATTCCCTCGAGGGTGCCGTCATTGAGGTTTAGATGCGTAATCTCGACGTTCGGGGGCAGGGTCTCCTGGTCGACGGCATAGTTGTGGTTCTGTGCGGTAATCTGAATGTTAGCGCTGTCGACATCGCTGACGGGCTGGTTGCCGCCGTGGTGTCCGAACTTGAGCTTAAAGGTCTGCGCGCCGAGGGCGAGGCCGATGATCTGGTGGCCCAGGCAGATACCGAACATGGGCAGTCGGCTTTCGAGCAGAGCGCCAACCGCGGAGGCCGCATAGGGGACGCCGGCGGGGTCGCCGGGCCCGTTGCTGAGAAAAATACCGTCGGGGTCGAGCTGCAGTACCTCCTCGGCAGGCGTATTTGCGGGCACGACGGCGACGCGCAGGTTGTGGCTTGCCAGGCGGCGCAATATGTTGTGTTTCATGCCGAAATCGTAGGCGACGATGAGCGGGGAGGCGTGCCCCTCGCTTGCCTGCCAGACACCGTAATCGGGGCTG
>DAOUHX010000072.1:0-12995 GCA_034428395.1 Caldilineaceae bacterium | reverse complement strand
GCGCTGGTGCTGCTGCGCTTTGTGTTCGAGTACGGGATCGTCAGCGCGATCGCCCTGATCAGCGAGCAGGCGCCGGACCGGCGGGCCAAGATGATATCCCTGTCGGTGGCGCTCAATCTGGTGGGCTCGACTGTAAGCGGGTTTACCGGTCCGTGGATGTATACCCGTTTCGGCGTATGGGGGCTGGGGCCGGTGGCGGCGGTCGGTACGCTGGCGGCAGTTGTGCTGCTGACGGTGTGGGGGCGCGAGTCGGCCTGAGGACGCTCGATTCCATTCTTGACAGAGGGGAAGAGGCATGACAGTTCTCTACCGGCTTGATGATGGCGCGGCCTGCTTCGACGGGATCAGAATGGTGACCAGATAGATTGCTGAAGCGGGCGGCCTGATGGCAGTAATTTTCATACCATCTTCGGGCGCGACCATGCGCCGTAGCCATGAGTAGCCGGCAGGCGCGGGCGGAGGCGCCGCGCGGTTTCGCCCACTTCCGCTATATCCTGGCCGCCTTTGTCGCGACACGGCTGGTCGTCGATACAGCGATCCAGCTTTTCTACTCGTTTCTGCAGGTCATAGCGTTGGGGATGGGCCTGGATGTGGTCGTTCTGGGCCGTCTGCTCAGCCTGCGCAGCGCGGTGGGGTTGAGCGCGCCGCTGTTCGGCAGCGCGGCCGACCGCTACGGTTATCTTCGCGTCATGCGCCTGGCCCTTGTTCTGTCCGCGGCCGGCAGCTTTCTGCTGGGCAGCGGAGCCGGGTTCTGGTCGGTCGCGGCCGGGATGGTGCTGTCGGGCGTGGGGTTGACCGGGTTTATGCCGATCGTTCAGGCCTATATCAGCGCGCAGTTGCCCTTTGCGCAGCGGGCGCGCGGCATCGGAATATTGGAGTACTCTTGGGCCCTGGCGGGGATCTTCGGTCTTTCGCTGATGGGCCTCCTTTTCGACCATTACAGCTGGCAGCTTCCCTTCTTTGTACTGGGCGGGGGGATGCTCGCCGCGTGGGCACTGCTCGGCTTTCTGCCGAAGGCGCCGAGGGGTGCGGACACGTCACTGGCGGGTGAGAGCGAAGGGGCTGGACCGGTGCCGGCAGCGGTTGCAGGTGAAGACGGCGGTTCAGTGGGGGCTTGGGAGAAGATGGCTGTCCCTTCTGTGGCCGTACGGTTTTCGGGCCTCGCGCTTCGCGGTGCGCGGCGCGTTGTTGACCTTTTCGAACTCGGCCCCAACCGGCGCTCGGCATCCGCTGTCATTGGAGCGAACTGCCTCTTCCTTTTCAGCCAGGGCCACGTCATGATTGCTCACGGCGTCTGGCTGCAGACCGAGTACGGCCTGACTGCATCCGCCCTGGGGCTGGCGGCCCTGGGTCTGGGTGCGGCGGACCTGATTGGGGCGGTTCTCGTCTCGTTGATCACGGACCGAGTCGGCAAGAAGCGTTCGTTCCAGGCGGGCATTCTTGGCTCGATGCTGGCCTACATCTCTCTGCCGATCGTCGACGTGGGTCTGCTGCCGGTCATCGCCGCATTGCTGCTGCTGCGATTTGCATTCGAGTACGGCCTGGTGAGCGCAATCGCTTTGATCAGCGAACAGGCCCCGGACCGGCGGGGCAAAGTGATATCGCTGGCGGTGGCGGTCAATCTGCTTGGCTTGACCCTGACAGGTTTTACGGGGCCGTGGATGTATACGCGCTTCGGTGTGTGGGGGTTGGGGCCGGTGGCGGCCGTCTGTACGCTTGGGGCGCTTGTACTGCTGACGGTCTGGGGAAGGGAGACGGCGTGAACTGCAGTTGCCAGTTGCCAGTTGCCGATGGTCAGCGGGGAACGGCGGAACTGGAGTGGTTAATGGCTAGCGGAGAGTGGTAGACTACGGCTGGGTTGCCGCTGGATAGGCGGGCGATGGCAGGGGGAGGGCGGCAGCGCTCTGGCAACGGGAAACGGGCAATCGGGAGGTCTTTCGATGAATATAATCTACCTGCATTCGCACGACACGGGGCGGTACCTGCAGCCATACGGGCATGCGGTTCCTGCGCCGAATCTGCAGCGGCTGGCGGAGGAGGGCGTCCTCTTTCGCAAGGCTTTCAACGCCGCGCCGACCTGCTCGCCGAGCCGGGCCTGTCTCCTGACCGGCCAGAACGCGCACGGCTGCGGGCAGCTGGGCCTGGCCAACCGCGACTTTTTTCTGCAACATCCGGAACGGCACCTGGCGAACTTCCTGCGCGGTCACGGCTACCGTACCGCGTTGTGCGGCTTCCAGCACCTGGTGCTCGATACGCGCACGCTCGGTTATGAGTGGATCGCGGAGGTCAACCCGCCCGGCTCCGGGAGCGCGCGCGGCACGACTGCGGCCGCGGTCGAGTTCATCAATCAGGCGCATGACCGGCCCTTCTTCCTCGCGGTCGGCTACTTCGAGACGCACCGCGAATTTCCCGAGCCGACCGAGGAGGAGGACGAACGGTATACGCTGCCGCCGGCGCCGCTGCCCGATACGCCGCAGACGCGCTACGACATGGCATCCTACAAGCGGATGGCCAGGATTCTCGACGACCAGGTGGGGGCGGTGCTGGAGGCGCTCGAACGGGCCGGGCTGGCCGAGGATACGCTGTTCATCTATACGACCGACCACGGGTTGGCCTTTCCGGCCATGAAGTGCACGTTGACCGATCACGGCATGGGCGTGGCGCTGATTGTGCGCGGGCCGCACGGATTCAACGGCGGCAAGGCGGTGGACGGCATGATCTCGCAGATCGACATCTTCCCGACGCTGTGCGAACTGCTCGACGTCGAGCAGCCGGAATGGCTGGAAGGGCGCTCGGTCCTGCCGCTGGTGGCGGGTACGGCGGATGAGATCAACGAGGAGATCTTCGCGGAGGTGACCTATCACGCCGCGTACGAGCCGAAGCGGGCGGTGCGCACGCAGCGCTGGAAGTACATCCGCCGTTTCGACCGCTGGCCGACGACAACGCTGCCCAATATCGACGACGGGCCGAGCAAGCAGTATCTGCTGGAGAACGGGCTGGCTGGGCGCACCGTGCACCAGGAGGCGCTCTACGACCTGGTCTACGACCCCAACGAGGCCTGCAACCTGGTCAATGATCCGGCCTACGCCGAGCCGCTGGCCGAGATGCGCAGGCGGTTGTGGTCGTGGATGGAGCGGACCGACGATCCGCTGCTGCAGGGGCCTGTGCCGGCCGCGGAGGGATCTTACGTCGACAGCGCGGACGAGACCGATCCGGACGCGGAACGGGCCGCGGTCCTTCTGTGGCGCGATCGCGAGCGGCTGGACATGCGCCAGGGCTAACGTTCAGCCGGAATTGACGTTCGCCGAGGGCGAAGCCCAGCGCCTCGATCAGCAGATCGATCTCGTTCTTCGTCGCCACCGGCGGCGGCGCCATGATGAGGACATTGCACAGACCAGGGGCGGTGTTGCCGTTGCGGCCGAGGAGCGTCAGAGTCTTCGCCGCGACGGTTCAGGAACCGATAGTACTCCCGAAAAACGGTAGGACGAATCTGACAAGGGGGCTAGAATGGTGATGCGGAAAGGGCACTCCTTTACACTACCGGTCAGGAAAGTCATAGTGTGATCTAGCGGAGAGATTAGGGAGTACATTATGGGTGAAAAAGGAGGCGTTTCGTGACAACCCAACAACCCGCAGTAACTCCGGCTACTCTCTGGTGGATGCCACTGATTCGCGGCATCATTCTCATCATCTTCGGTCTGATGATGTTCGCCTGGGGACGCGGCGTCACGCTGTTGCTCCTGATTCAGTTCTTTGGGGCCTATTGGTTGGTCGGCGGCGTCTTTGATCTGTTTGAAGGGATCATGGGGCGGACGGAAGGGTCCCGGATCTGGAGCGTAATAAGCGCGATTATCAGTATTGTGGCTGGATTCTTTGTCATGGGACATCCAATCATAAGCGGGCTGATAGCGAGCACCTATATCGTCTATTTCATGGGTTTTGCAGCCATTGTCGTCGGGGTAATACAGATATTCGCTGGGCGCGAAAAGGGACAGCGGTCTTGGGGCCGCCGCATCCGCGGCGTCTTCTTGGGCGTCTTCTACATCATTTTTGGTGTGATCGTGGTGTTCAATCCAGTCATGACCCAAGTGGTAATCATTACATTGCTGCAGTTTTGGGCGCTTGTGGCAGGGATTTCGTCCGTTATGGCAGCCTTAGCGTTACGCCGGTCAATGAGTTAGACGGCAAAGAAACCGATGCTCCATCGGGCCCTCTGTCTGCGCCAGCCGCGTGCAGGCAGAGGGCTCTATCTATAAGCTGATTGTGAGCCAGAAGAAAAGAGATTTGACAGAAGAGGAACTGAATACAGCGCTTGAAATGAAACGAGATGCCTGCCGTCATATAGAGTCAGGACAGACTTCTCTCCCCACAATTTTTCCCGCGCCGGACCGCCCTCACGTCGACAGCGCGGACGAGACCGGTCCGGACGCGGAACGGGCCGCGGTCCTTCTGTGGCGCGATCGCGAGCGGCTGGACATGCGCCAGGGCTAACGTTCACCCGGAGTTAACGTTCGCCGAGGGCGAAGACCAGCGCCTCGATCAGCAGATCGATCTCGTTCTTCGTCGCCACCAGCGGCGGCGCTATTATCAGGATGTTGCCGAGGCCTGGGACGGTGTTGCCGTTGCGGCCGAGGATGACGCCGGCCTGTTTGCAGCGCGCAAGGACGGCCAGGACCTCGGCGTCGTCGAGCGGCGCTTTCGTCTCCTTGTCCTCCACCAGCTCCACGCCGAGCAGCAGCCCGCGCCCGCGCGTCTCGCCGACCCACGGGTGGGACGTCAGGCCCTTCAGCTGCTCCAACGCGTAAGCGCCGACATCGCGGGCGTTCTCCACCACCCCCTCATCCTCCACGATCTCCAGGTTGCGCAGTCCGACCGCGGTGCTGACCGGGTGGCCGCCGAAGGTGTTGACGTGGCGGAAGTGGCGCAGGTCGCCGGCCTCGCCCATGAAGGCATCGAAGATATACTCCTGCACGGCGGTCGCGGCCAGCGGCATGTAGCCGCTTGAGAGCCCCTTGGCCATTGTGATGATGTCCGGCTGTACCTCCCACAGCTGGTGGCCGAACAACCTGCCCGTCCGCCCGACACCGGAGACAACCTCGTCGAAGATGAGCAGCACGCCGTACTCGTCGCAGATCTCGCGCACGCGCGGCAGGTATTCGTCGGGCGGGACCAGCACGCCGCCGCCGGAGATGATCGGCTCCATCAGCAGCGCGGCGACCGTCTCCGACCCCTCGTAGACGATCGTCTCCTCGATCGCCTGGGCGCAGGCGAGGCCGTGCTCGGCCGCACTGAGTTTGGGGTGCGCGCGGTAGGGATAGGGGGGCGGAACGTGGATGAAACCGGGCGCCATCGGGCCGTAGCCGATCTTGCGCTCGGCTTGGCCGGTGGCGCTCATCGCGCCCAGGGTGTTGCCGTGGTAGGCGCGGTGGCGGGCGATGATCTTGTAGCGGTTGGCGCCGCCAGACTTGCCCGACTGCAGGTGATACTGGCGCGCGATCTTGAAGGCGACCTCGTTGGCCTCGGAGCCGCTGGAGGAGAAGTAGACGCGTCCGCGCCAGCCCAGCAGGTCCAGAATCTTGGCGGCCAGCCGTGCGCCGGGCGGGTGGGTCATGGTCGGGGTGAGGTAGGCCAGTTCGGTCATCTGCGCGGCCGCGGTTTCGGCCAGCTCGCGGCGGCCGTAGCCGATATTGACGCAGAAGAGGCCGGCCATTGCGTCGAGAAAGCGATTGCCCTGCGCGTCCTCGAGGTAGCAGCCTTCGCCGCGCACGATCAGCGGCGGCGGATTGTCGGCCAGCGGCTTGTGCTGCATGAGTGGGTGCCAGAGGGCGCGCACGTCGAGTTCTGAAATTGAAGGGGCGACAGTCATTTTTCGTCTCGTTTCTTCGGTGGTGTAGGCGTCGTCTACGCTGCGATCATACCAGTATCCGGCTTTCTGGTCTACCGTGTGCAGGACCCGTCAACGCAGTAGTTTACGCTGCAAATGCCATTGAAGATCGCCGTACCTATGATAGAATGCGGGAAATCGCGCTTGGATGCTGAGGATCTTTCGGTTCTTCGTTGGGGGGTCTCACAGACAAGATATGACCGCGAGGCGTAACACAATGGGAGTCGGAAATGGTACCTGCACAGATACAGTTGACGGAGACTCAGGCACGCATTCTGAAGCGGATTGCTTCTGAAAAAGAGATCTCTGTCGCTGAACTGATCCGCCGGAGTATTGACGATATGATTCGGCACAGTAAGGATATTGATGGCGGCAAACAGCACGATGCCGAACGAGAGGAGCGTAGGAGGCGCGCCCTATCGGTTGTCGGGGCATTTTCCAGCGGTGTCGATGATCTCTCCGTCAATCACGATCAGTATCTGGCAGAAGCATATGCCAACGCAGCCGGCGATGAGTGATGGTATTGGCCGATACCTCTGCGCTTATGGCGTTACTTGATAGAGATGACCGGTATCACGCCGACGCAACTCTCGTCTGGAGACGTCTCGTCTTACAAGATGAGCCGGTTATCTGTACAAACTACGTGGTTGTGGAAGCAATTGCACTCGTTCAGAGGCGGCTCGGCCTAACGGCGGTGCGTCGCCTCTTGCAGGATCTGATTCCTTGGCTATCAATTGAATGGGTGCAGCCCGATGTACACGAAGCTGCTGTTTCAGCGTTTTTGACCGCGAACCGCCGTGGTCTCAGCCTTGTTGACTGTGTTAGTTTTGAAGTGGCGCGTAGGAAGGGAGTCAATGTGACCTTTGCTTATGACCGCCATTTTGTTGAACACGGTTTTACTCCCATAGTCTAGCCATACACCCCATTTCAGGAGGTAGTAATGACTCAGGACAGCATCCGCGTCGGCATTATCGGCGCCGGCGCGAACACGCGCGACCGGCATATTCCCGGCCTGCAGGCGATCGACGGCGTTGAGATCGTGGCCGTCTGCAACCGCAGCCAGGCGTCGGGCGAGCGGGTGGCGGAGCGTTTCGGCATCGAGCGCGTCTGCACCAACTGGCAGGATATCGTGGACGCGCCGGACATCGACGCGGTCGTGATCGGCACCTGGCCCTACATGCACTGCTTGGCGACCGTGGCCGCGCTCGAAGCGGACAAGCACGTTATGTGCGAGGCGCGCATGGCGATGAACGCGACCGAGGCGCACCGCATGTACGATACGCTGCGCGATCACCCGCACCTGGTGGCGCAGATCGTGCCGTCACCCTTCAGCCTGCGCGTCGACCGCACGATCCAGCGGTTGATCCGCGATGGCTGGCTGGGCGATGTCCTCGTTGTCGACATTCACGCCGGCGGCGCGTTTATCGACAAGGACAACACGATGCACTGGCGTCACAACATGGACTTCAGCGGGCTGAACGTGATGACGATGGGCATCTGGTACGAGGCGATGCTGCGCTGGGTGGGCGAGGCCACCAGCGTCGTGGCCAAGGGCAAGACCTTCACGCCGATGCGCCTTGATGAAGAAGGCCGCCTGATGGGCGTGCGCATCCCCGACCATATCGACATCGTCGCCGACCTTGCGTGCGGCGGGCAAGCGCACATCCAAGTCAGCAACGTTACCGGCTTCGGCGAGCCGCCCTCGGCCACGATCTACGGCAGCGAAGGCACACTGCGCTTCAGCGAAGATGTCCTGAGCGGCGGCCGCCGCGGCGATGACGGTCTGAGCGAGATCGACGTCCCCGACGACGAGGCGGGCGGCTGGCGCGTTGAGGAGGAGTTCATCAGCGCCATTCGCGGGCAGGAGGAGATCACCCATACCGATTTCGAGACCGGCGTAAAATACATGGAGTTCACCGAAGCCGTCTATCTCAGCCGGCGCAGCGGGGCCGCGGTCGATCTGCCTCTGATTTGAGGTCTTGGTGTATGGCAACTGCCCAAGACCCAGCCATCCGGTCACTCTGAAAACTGAAAACTCGAAACTGAAAACTCGACAGACGGAGAGGAGCGATGAAGCGATACGGAATGGTGATTCGCGTCAGGCCGGAGTTGGAGGACGCGTACGTGCATCTGCACGAGAACACCTGGCCCGGCGTGCTGCAGCGCATCAGCGACAGCAATATCCGCAACTACTCGATCTTCATGCGCGACGGCTATCTCTTCGCCTACTACGAGTATGTGGGGGAGGACTATGAGGCGGATATGGCGAAGATGGCGGCTGATCCGGTGACGCAGGCGTGGTGGAAGCTGACCGACCCGTGCCAGCAGCCGGTGGAGAGCGCGGCGGAAGGCGAGAAGTGGGCGGAGATGGAGGAGGTGTTCCACCATGAGTGAGGGCGCGGGCCGCTATGTGGATACGCACGTGCATTTCTGGGACAGCTCGGTGATCGACTATCCGTGGCTGGCCGGCGGGTCGCCGATCGCGCATCCGCATCTGCCGGCCGACCTGGAGCGGGCGCGCGCCGGCGTTTCGCTTGAGCTGGCCGCAATCGTTTTCGAGGAGGCCGACTGTCTGCCGGCGCAGGCGCTGCGCGAGGCGCAGTGGGTCACCGAGCTGGCGCAGGAGGAGACGCGCATCCGCGGCATCGTGGCGCACGCGCCGCTGCAGGAAGGAGAGGGCGCCCGCCCGCATCTGCAGGCGCTGGCGGAGCTGCCGCTGGTGAAGGGCATCCGCCGCCTGATCCAGGACGAACCGCTCGGCTTCTGCACCGAGCCGGACTTTGTGCGCGGCGTGCAGCTGTTGCCGGCGTTCGGCTTCAGTTTCGACCTGTGCATCTACCATCCGCAGATGGGCGACGTGCTGGAACTGGTGGCGCAGTGTCCGGATGTCACGTTCCTGCTCGATCATATCGGCAAACCGGGCATTGCAGCCGGCATCATGCAGCCGTGGAAGGATCAGCTGCGCGAGCTGGCGAGCCGTCCGGACATCCACTGCAAGCTGTCGGGTGTGACGACTGAGGCGGACCACGCCAACTGGAACCGGGATGAGCTGCGGCCGTACATCGAGCACGTGCTCGACTGTTTCGGGCCGGACCGGGTGATCTTCGGCTCGGACTGGCCGGTGGTCGACATGGCGGCCGACTACCGCACCTGGTTCGACATCGTGCAGGAGAGCATCAGCCACTTCAGCGCGCAGGACCAGCAGAAGATCATGCACGACAACGGTGTGCGCTTCTACCGGCTTTAACTGCAGTTCTTGGTGGTCAGTTTTCAGTGAACCCCTGCGTTCGGATGGGGCGCAGTCACGAAGGATCGGGAGTACAAGATTCAAAGCTACGGCGAGGAGCTATCGATGGCCTACACACCTGGACCGGAACACAAATTCAGCTTTGGCCTGTGGACGGTCGGCAACCCCGGGAGCGACCCGTTCGGCGTGCGGGTGCGGGAATCGCGCTCGCCGGTGCAGCTGGTGCAGCTGCTGGGCGAGGTGGGCGCCTGGGGCGTCAACTTCCATGACAACGACCTCGTCCCGATCGAAGCGACCGCGGCCGAGCGCGACCGGATCGTGAGCGACTTCAAGAAGGCGCTGGACGAGCAGGGCCTCGTTGTGCCGATGGCGACGACCAATCTGTTCACGCACCCGGCCTTTCGCGACGGCGCGTTCACGAGCAACGACCCGGAGGTGCGGGCGTACGCGCTGCAAAAGACGATGGCCGCCATCGATCTGGGCGTGGAGTGTGGGGCCGAGACATACGTTTTCTGGGGCGGACGCGAAGGCACGGAGACCGACGCCGGCAAGAATCCGGCGGAGGCCGGAAAGTGGTTCCAGGAGGCGATCAACTTTCTGTGCGAGTATGCGATCGACCAGGGCTACGGCCTGCGTTTCGCGCTGGAGCCGAAGCCGAACGAGCCGCGCGGCGACCTCTACCTGGCGACCGTCGGGCATATGCTGGCGTTCATCGAGACGCTGGACCACCCGGAGATGGTCGGTGTGAACCCGGAGCTGGCGCACGAGCACATGGCGGGGCTGAACTTCACCCATGCGGTGGCGCAGGCGTGGAACGCGGGCAAGCTGTTCCACATCGACCTCAACGACCAGAACCTGGGGCGTTACGACCAGGATTTCCGCTTCGGCAGCCACAACATCAAGCAGGCCTTCTTCCTGGTCAAGTTTTTGGAGGACGTCGGCTACGACGGCCCGCGCCACTTCGACGCCCACGCCTACCGCTCCTCCGACTACGAGGACGTGAAGGCGTTTGCCAGGGGCTGTATGCGCACCTATCTGATCTTCAAGGAGAAGGCCGAGCAGTTCCGCCAGCACGCCGAGATCCAGGCGCTGCTGGCGCAGATCACGGCTGATGACGGCTCGATGGACGGCTTCCGCGGCGCATATTCGGCAGAGAAGGCAGCCGGTCTCAAGGCGCATGCCTTCGACCGCGACGAGCTGGGCCGGCGCGGCAAGCCGTACGAGCGTCTGGACCAGCTGGTGGTTGACCTGCTGCTGGGCGTGTGAAACTGCAGTTTTTAGTTTCTGGTTTTTCGTTTTCAGTGATACCAATGCCACGCAGCGTCTCACTGAAAACGCAAAACTGACTACTGAAAACTACAAGAGGGGTCCCGGAAATGTATCTGATTGGGATCGATACCTCGACGACGGCGACGAAGTCGCTGATCATCGACGCGGACGGCGAGATTGCGGCGGTGGGCGCGGCGGAGTACCCGTTCGAGACGCCCCATCCGCTGTGGAGCGAGCAGCACCCGGACCTGTGGTGGGACGGGACGGTGCAGAGCATACGCGCGGCGCTGGACCAGTCGGGCATCGATCCGGCGGCGGTGGCGGCGGTGGGCGTGAGCGGGCAGATGCACGGGCTGGTGCTGCTCGACGCGGCGGGCGAGCCGCTGCGGCCGGCGATCCTGTGGAACGACCAGCGCACGGGCAAGCAGTGCGATGACATGCGCCTATGGCTGGGCAAAGAGAACCTTGTGCGCATCACCGGCAACGACGCGCTGACCGGCTTCACCGCGCCCAAGATTTTGTGGGTGAAGGAGAACGAGCCGGAGGTCTACAGCCGCGCGCGGCAGATTCTGCTGCCGAAAGACTATGTGCGCTACAAGTTGACCGGCGACTTCGCCACCGACAAGGCCGGCGCGGGAGGGACGGCGCTGCTGGAGCTGGCGACGCGCGAGTGGTCGCCGACGGTGCTGGCCGCGCTCGAGATTTCGCCCGAATTGCTGCCGCCGACGCACGAGGGCACGGAGGTGACCGGCACGATCTCGGCCGAGGCGGCGCGGGCGACCGGTCTGCGTGCGGGTACGCCGGTGGTCGGCGGCGGGGGCGATCAGCCGGCGCAGGCGGTCGGCGTGGGCGCGATCGAGGAGGGGATCTTCGCGCTGACGCTGGGCACGTCGGGTGTTGTTTTCGCGACGGCGAACAAGCCGTTCTACGAGCCTGAGGGCCGGCTGCACGCCTTTCCGCACGCGCTGCCGCAGAAGTGGAACCTGATGGGCGTGATGCTCTCGGCCGCGGGCAGCTTGCGCTGGCACCGGGATACACTGGTGCCCGGCGTGGACTTCGACGAGCTGCTGGCGCCTGCCGCGGATGTGGCGGCCGGCAGCGAGGGGCTGCTCTTCCTGCCCTACCTGACCGGCGAGCGGACGCCGCACCCGGACCCGTTCGCGCGCGGCGCGTTCGTCGGGCTGACCGTCCGCCACGGGTTGGCGCACATGACGCGTGCGGTGCTCGAGGGCGTTGCCTTCGGGCTGCGCGACAGTTTTTCGCTGATGCAGGGGGCCGGTCTCGGCGTGATCCGGCAGGTGCGGGTGAGCGGCGGGGGCGCGCGCAGCCCGCTGTGGCGGCAGATTCTGGCCGACGTGCTGGGCAGCGAACTGGCGACGGTCAACTCGACCGAGGGCGCGGCCTACGGCGCGGCGCTGCTGGCGGGTGTCGGCGCGGGCGTCTGGCGCGACGGCGAGAGCGCGTGCGCGGCCACGATCCGCGTGACCGGCTCGACCTCGCCGAACGCGGCCGCGGTTGACGCCTACAACAAGGCGTATGGCTTCTACGCGGGCCTCTACCCGGCGCTGCGGCCGACGTTCGACGGCCTGCGCCCGGAGAGTGAGGCGTGAGAAGCAAGAGACCCTCTCTCCATTCCCTCCATTTTCTTGTCAAAGTCTGAGGAATCACTGTGCGGTCACAGCTGTTATATGCTGTCTACGTTCCGACCTTCATGCTCGCCTTCTGCATGGGTATGCTGTCGCTGCTGCTGCCGCTTTACGCGATCGACCTGGGCCTCTCCTTCAACCTGATCGGCCTGGTTGTGGCCGGCTACGGCATCGGCACGCTGATCGGCGACCTGCCGGCCGGCGCGATCCAAGACCGCCTCGGCAACCGTCCGTCGATGATCATCGGTTTATGCGTGATGGGGCTGGGGATGCTGGCGCTCAGCCGCTCGGAACGGTTTCCGATGTTGTTGCTGTGCGGGATCGCGATCGGTGCCGGCGGCGCGCTGTGGAACGTGTCCCGTCATGCCTATCTGGCCAACAATACGCGCAACGACAGCCGCGGACGGGCGGTCTCATTTTTCGGCGGCGTCTACCGCATCGGATCGTTCGCGGGACCGATCATCGGTGGATATCTCAGCGACGAGCTGGGCATGCGCACCGTATTTGCATTCTGCGGCGTTATCACACTCCTGACGTTGACTCTCCCGCTCCTGTTTGTGGATGACAGCCAGGCCGAAGCGTCAGGCGAGCAGGGCACGTCGATGGCCCTCTCCTACCGGCGCATGCTGACCTTTGTGCGCAGCAATGTGTGGCTGTTGACCCCGGCAAGCTTCGGCACGATCTGTGCGCAGATGATCCGCGCCGGCCGCCAGATCATCATTCCTCTCTACGCTGCCACGGTCCTGCATCTCGACGTGGAGCAGATCGGCCTGGTGATGGGGATTGCGGCCGCGGTGGACATGTCGATGTTCTATCCGGCCGGCTATGTGATGGACCGGTTTGGGCGCAAATTCGCGTATGTGCCTTCATTTCTGCTGCAGGCCGCGGGCATGGCGCTGGTCCCGTTTGCCGGCTCCTACGCCGCGCTGCTGGCGGCCACCTCACTGAT
>DAOUHX010000071.1:0-10273 GCA_034428395.1 Caldilineaceae bacterium | reverse complement strand
CGCGAATTGCCCCGCCTGTGACGCAGATGTCGCCTCGCACTATACGGCAGCGGAAATGACCCGCACCGTCTACCACCGCGCCCTCGAACACTACTCGATGGGAAATGATGAGGCCGCTCTGGAGGGAATTCAACAGGGAATCGAGGTGCTGGACGCCCCTGAGCTGTACCTGCTGGCCGCGCTCATCTATCGCAAACGGGGCGATTTCAAGGAGATGCGCGAGCACGTGGCCGCCATCCCCGCCGATGATGTCCTGCGCGGCGAGGGCGAATGGCTCCTGCGTTCGCATCAGGAGCAGTTGCAGCTGGGACGGCGGGAAGAGGCGCGCAGACGGGACCGAGCCAAAGGCACCCAACTCGCTGTCGGCAAAGCCAGCCGGCAGTTCAGCACCGAGTATTACCCGGCCCCGCTGACCGATAAACAGATTGCCAAGAAGGGCGCGTCTAAGCCAAGGCGCAATCGTCTACCTTGGGCAATTCCTATTGCAATCGCGCTCCTGGCGGTCGTATTCCTCACGCAAGGCGCGGGCGACCCTCTACTCTCTGCGCTGCGCCAACTTCGCACCGTACCCGACCAGCTGACCGCCCTTTTCGCCAACCTTGGCCGAAGTGAGCCGGAAGTGGAGACCAGCCCGGCAATCGGGCCCAACACCGGCGGAGAGCTCAACGCAACCGCAGTAGAAGTCTCGCCGACATCCCCGCCCAACCAGCCGACCGCCACCTCTCCGACCACCACACAAGCGGTGCAGCAAGCAACAGCCGCAACGCCGGAACCGACGTTGGCACCCCAGCCGACCCCCACAGTTGCCCAAAGCGCAACGCCTGATGTAGCCGCGACAATCGTCGCCGCAGCACGCGCTCAATCCTTCAATCTGGCCACCTTCCTCAATGAACAAGCCCGCCCGGATCTGGCCGCGCTTGGCGTGCGCGCCTCATGGGCCGCGGGCGCGCCCCCCGGCGAGCTGACTCTGGCAGGAACCACTTCATATGCCTCCGACAAGAATGAACTATTGGAACTGGCCGCGCAAATCGAGGGCGCTACCTCGATCATTCACGACGAACTGGTAGTGGAACTGCCGGAGACTTACCTTGTCCAGGCGGGCGAAAATCTCCGACAGATCGCCAATCGGTTGTACGGAGACCCGGACCGCTGGACCGAAATCTACGAAGCGAACCAGGACCTGATCGGAGAGGATCCCAACAACCTCTGGGTCGGCCTCTCTCTGACAGTGCCCCGAGAGGAAGAGACCCCGGAGATCCTGATCCAGCAATGAGCCCCGGCCCCGAACGCTCGTTTCCAGCGCCCCGTCCGCGACGGCGCCCCGCCGCCGCATCACTGCCCCAACTCCGACATATCCACCGCCCGCGCGTGCCTGACGCCTTGCGAGGCCAAACGGACGGGAAGCCGCGCCGCACCGCATGAAACGCGCCACAATTGACAAACGGCTGCTGACAATCCTGCTTGTCGTCTTTGTACAGATGCTGGGCGCGTCTCTGATCCTCCCCGTCCTCCCACTCTACGCACAGCGGGAATTCCGGTTGTCGGCGGAGATGATCGCGCTGCTCACCTCCTCATTCTTCGCCGCCCAATTCCTCGCCGGCCCCTACATTGGCCGCCTCTCCGACCATTACGGACGGATTCCGGTGCTCATCGTCAGCCAGATAGGAACCGTAATCAGCTTTGTAATGCTCGCCTTTGCCCCCAATTTCGGCTGGCTCTTCTTTGCCCGCATCCTCGATGGCATCACCGGCGGCAACATCATCGTCGCCCAGGCCTACATAACCGACATAACGCCGCGGGAAAAGCGCGCCGAAAGCCTTGGCTACATCTACGGCGTCTTTGGCCTCGGCTTCCTGTTTGGTCCGGCGCTGGGGGGAGTCCTGGCGGCTGCCTACGGCGCGACGGCACCCTTACTGATTGCGGCCGCGGCGGCGGCAGTCGTCGTCCTGCTCACCTGGTACGCACTCGATGAAACGCTCACCGCCGAGGAGCGGCACAGCGCACGCGCACGCCGCGCCGGCGGCCTCACCGTTGCCAGCGCCCTGCGCAACCTGCCACTGATGACGATCCTCCTGATCGCCTTTTTCGGCCAATTCCCTCTGGGGCTCTTGCAGGCCACTTTTGCCTTGTACGGGGAGGCCGTGCTGTTCCAGGGTGAGAGCAAAGAGGTGACCGATATCGGCATTGGCCTATTGCTGACCGTCGTCGGCGCATCCCAGCTGTTCACGCAGGCCTACCTGCTGCGGCGGCTGGCGCGACGCTTCAGCGAAGCCCAACTCGTTGTAATGGGCAGCATTTTGCGCATGATAGGCATGGCGATCTATGCTGTCGTCACATCACCGTGGCTTGGGGCATTCGGCTCGCTCTTTTTCGCCTTCGGCTATGGCATCGCCCATCCGCCGCTCCAGTCCATGTCCACCGCCTGCGTAGGGGAGCAGGACCGCGGCGGCGTGCTCGGCATGTTTCAATCGAGCATCAATCTGTCTACCATTGTCAGCACAGCCATCGCCGGCGTACTCTTTGCCCAGACACCACAGACGCCCTACTGGGTCGGGGCGGTCGCGTCGCTGGCCGTCGTCTTTGCCGTAATAGGCGTGATGAGCAGGATACCGGGCCAGCCCGTCCAGGAGGGTCCTCCCACACCGAGGAGATAAGACCCTTTGCCACCCCTTGCACAATACGGAACGTGCCCATGACGCCCTTAGGAACACCTGATGATCCGATCGCCTTCGATGAAATCGCCCGTTTGGCTGATGACGGCGACAATGTCGCCATCGCCACGCGTCGACTGGATGCCGGGCTGACTATCAGGCGTAACGGGACCACATTTGCGCTCGATACGACAGTGATGGTCGGCCACCGCTTCGCCATCGAGCCGGTCGCGGCTGGCGCGCCGCTGCTCTCCTGGGGCATTCCCTTCGGCGCTGCCACGCGGCCGATCGAGCCGGGGGAATACGTGCGTAACGCCGGCATGATCGAAGCGCTCAATCAACGCTCGCTCGACTTCAGCCTCCCGCAGCAGGCGAACTTTCGCGATCGCATCATCCCACACGAGTTGGATGAGACCGGCTTCACGCCCGGACAGCAGGTGGAACGGCACACCGAAGAGCGAACCTTCCTGGGCTACCGCCGCGGCCGCGGGCGGGGCGTGGGCACGCGCAACATGATCATTGTCTTGGGTACGACCTCCGGCACGGGCGCCTTTGCCAGAAAACTCGCACAGTTGCTGCAGCCGGCCGCACAGTCGTTCCCCGACTTTGACGGCATCGTCGCCATCGCCCATACCGAGGGCAGTGGCTACGAGCGCCTGAACAACCGTGAATTTGTCCTCCGTACCCTGGCCGGACTGATCGTGCACCCCAATGTAGGCGCCGTGCTTGCCGTCGACGCGCCGGAAATATCTCCGACCGCGGACCGACCTGTCAGCAATGCTGAGTTGGAAGCCTGGATGAAAACACGTGGCTACCCCCTCGACGAACTGCCCCTCCGCTTCTTCACTCTCTCAGGCGACTGGCAGGCCGACCTGGCCCAAGGGAAAGCAATCGTCAATTGCTGGCTCCCCGACATCGCCGCCCTGCAGCGCACACCGCATTCCCTGGCCCACCTCAACATCGCCCTCCAGTGCGGCGGCTCCGACGCCTTCTCCGGCGTGTCCGGCAACCCCCTGGCGGCCGCCGTCGCCCAAGAGATCATTCGCTACGGCGGCCGCGCCAACCTGGCCGAAACCGACGAGTTGATCGGTGCCGAAGCCTACATGCTGCAGAATGTGCGCGATCTGGCGACCGCGCGGGCCTTCCTAGACTTCGTGGCACAGTTCAAAGAACGCCTGGCGTGGCACGGCCAGACGGCAGAAGGCAATCCCACCGGCGGCAACAAATTACGCGGGCTATATAACATCGCCCTCAAATCGATCGGCGCCGCTATGAAAAAACACCCCCATGTACGCCTGGACTGGGTCGTAGACTACGCCGAACGCATGCAAACGCCCGGCTACTATTTCATGAACACGCCGGGCAATGACCTGGAAAGCATCGCCGGACAGGTGGCGGGCGGCTCGAATCTAATCATCTTCGTAACCGGCAACGGCTCTATCACGAATTTCCCCTTTGTACCAACAATCAAGGTGATGACGACGACGACGCGCTTCGAACTGCTGCCACAGGAAATGGACGTCAACGCCGGCGCCTATCTCGACGGCATGCCGATGGCCCAGCTGCGCGATGAGAGTCTTGATCTTCTCGTGGAAATTGCCTCCGGACGCCGCAGTAAAGGCGAGCTCGCCGGCCACTCGCAGATCTCGATCTGGCGCAATTGGCAGCAACAGAACGACAGCCAGTTGCAGTCGATCCTGACGCGTCCACAGCCGGATGGTCGGCCGATCGCACTCAATACGCTTCCTGGCGAGCAGGAGATAGATCTGCCCAAGCCGCCCCGCGCGCGTTTCGGCCTGATCCTTCCCACAAGCCTCTGCTCAGGTCAGATCGCAGGCATGGCTGCCCAGCGGCTCAATCGCGCAGCAACAGCGCGGACGCAACCCGGACCTCTCTGCTTTGCCGCGCTCCCCCATACCGAGGGCTGTGGCGTCGCCTTCGCCTCGACCCGAGAAATTTACGCCCGCACGATGCTCGGATACGCCACCCATCCTCTGGTAGGCGAATGCCTCTTCCTCGAGCATGGCTGCGAAAAGGCCCACAACGACTACATCCATTCGCTGCTGCGCGATGCCGGTCTGGCGGAGGAAGATTTCGGCTGGGCCAGTGTACAGTTGGACGGCGGCATCGCCTCCGTCCTCGACAAGATCGACGGTTACTTTGCTGCGCGAACATTCGCGCCGCAACAACAAGACCGCAACAGTCGGAGCTTGTCATTGGCGCTGCTCAGCGACGACGCGCTGTCTAATGATGCGGCCGACTGCCTCGCCCGCATCACCCAAACGGTCGTGGACGCCGTCGGCAGCGTGATTACACCCGCCGCCGGCGCGCTGATAGAGACGTCCGCTTACCTCTCAACGTTGGGATTGGGCAATGCCGCGTTGCAGCCAACTCTCGCCTACGGACAGACTGCAGAAATAACCGGCTTCCACCTGATGGAGATGCCCACGCCCCACTGGACCGAAACTCTTACAGGGTTGGGAGCCGGCGGCGCTCATCTGATCATCGCCTATTCCAACAGGCTGAAGGCAGGGCACCCGCTTGTGCCACTGCTTCAACTTGCCGGCGAAAGCGCGCCCGTCACGCCCGACCTGAAACTGGGCGGGGACCCTTCAGCATGGCCGCAGCGGATTCTGAACCTGGCCGCTCTCACTCTGGACGCCGAATACCAGCCGCAGAACGTGGTCCACAGCAACGTCGACTTCCAGCTCACGCGCGGTCTGCTGGGGATTTCGACCTGATTGCCGCCAACGGCTGTTCGCCATTTGCGGTTCACAGCGCCCTCAACGCGCAATGGCTGGAAAATCTCCTGGCTCGACCAGGAGACGCAGCGCGCCCGTCGCCACATCGATCAGCCACAGCGAGGGAACGACCTCCGGCCCGCGCAGCGGATAGCGCCGTGTGATCAATAGGCGGCCGTCAG
This sequence comes from Caldilineaceae bacterium, assembly GCA_034428395.1. GTDB lineage: Bacteria > Chloroflexota > Anaerolineae > Caldilineales > Caldilineaceae > Bin5. The sequence continues at coordinate 4,699 of DAOUHX010000071.1, read as the reverse complement.
GACTCCAGACCGGCGGTCCGTGGTCATATGCCGGGTCCGCCGTCAGCGCCTCGGCCCGCGAGCCATCCGGTTGCATCCGCCAGATCTGGCTGCCGCGCGTCGCGCCCGGGCCTTCCAACTCTTTACGCTTAAACGCAATCCAGGCGCCGTCGGGAGATGGAGCAGCCGCACTGTCGTGCACCGGATTGCCGGCCCCGCTCAGATCAACTATCTCGCCGCTCTCCGCGTCGATCGCGATCAGATGGGTCATCCATTCATCACCGCTCTGCCACAGTTCCGTCGTGTAGAGCTGGGGGCGAATACGGTCCCACACGCACGTCTCCCCGGTCGCGGTCGGATAGAAAACGGTCTGCCCACCCGTCAAATTGAAAACACCCAGCTTCTGTTCCTCGGGGGACACGAAACAAAGCCACTCACCGTCGGCAGACCAGCGCGCCTCCAGGCCGAGACGCTGGCTATCGCTGTAGATAGGCGCCGTTTCCCCCGTAGCCACGTCCAGGACCCAAATACGAGGTGGGCTGAGCAGGCCGGAGGCAAACGCATTGACGTTACGCCGGGTATAGGCCAGGAACTTGCCGTCAGATGACCAACTCGGCCCGCTGCACGAGCCGTTCTCACAGGCAAGAAGCGGTCTGTCCTTACCGGTCGACAACTCCACCAGCCGCAGGTCGCTGAAGCCCATCTCTCCCAGCGCCGCATAGACGACCCTCTCCCCGTCTGGCGACGCCGCAAAGTCCCACACACTTTCATCATCAGGGCTCACAGCGCGGGGTTGGCTCTCCACATCGAACTCGCCATCGGCGAACGGCAATGCGTGCAGTTGCGCCCGCCCGGCTTCATCGACCGTTTTGTACAGCAGGAAGGAGATGCCGTCATCGCCGGAGGCGCCGAGGCTCTGCCCCCACAACCCCATCAGGAGGAGCGCGCACACGCTGAGCGTGGACAGCACGACCAGGTCAAAACGAGACATAACAACGATGATGAGAGGTCAATGAGACCCACCAGTCGTACAGGATTGTCTTCCGGCCAAACGGAAACTGCAACCCGATTTGAGTCCTCCCCGACCGCGACATCTTTTGCCATACAGAAGGACAGACAGCAACTTTTCTTTCACCGACAGGTGTCCTAGCTGAAGAGAGGATTCTCATTGCAATGCAATGGCCATCGTCTCTTTTCTGCGACGGCACATGACTCCGTCAACTGCCGGACATGTCGATTCTTGACTTCATGCCCGCTTGCCTCTTGTCAGCGCTTCTACGGTAATCTAATCGTATCCAGAAGAGCACGATTGGGCGCGGACGATGCCTCTTCCGAAACCACGGGCAATCGCTCCCAGCCGGCATCATGATGCAAATACCACCCGACAAAAATCCGATACGCTCCGTTGGGTATCGGCGAGACAGTTCTTTCATCTACAATCATCTCGCCCGGCGACCAGATCGACGTCGGATAGCGGCCATCGAGCGGCTGCATGTCCACTTGGGCAACAATCTGATCGTCCGCGTCGACGACGTGAACAAATGCGGTATAGTCATGCTCGGAGGGGGCCGCCGCCCGCCAGAACAAGGTGACCTTCAGTCCGTCGCCGACAGGTGTCAGCGTATAACCCCTCAGTTCTATCACGTCCCCGAAGTTGATCTCAGTAGAGATTTCCGGCACACGGTCATCTTCTGGCAGCGGAACCTTGAATGTCTTGACGAGATGAACGTCCTGACCCGAGACGAGAGGAATCCGCTCGCGTGCGAGCAGGTCAAAGACACCGACATTCAACTGATACGGGCCAGGAGGCAAATCACCGGGAATGGGAAGGGAATAGCTCAGAGGCATCGTTTGCCCAGGTTGCCAGGCGCGTACGCGATAGACGCCGTTAAGAGGCCAGTCATGAATCAACGCAACCACCTCGTCGCGGTTTCGGTCGTAAAGTTGTCCGATTAACTCGACATCTCTCTCAATCCTCTGCGCCGGCTGCCAATAGAAAGTTACTCTCAGAGGCGACCCAGGCTGCAATTCGCTGCTCTGGTACCCGACCAATTTCAGATGATTCTCGAAAACGGCCCCGACGGGCGTGAATGACGTAGCCTCGCCCTGCCAGCGCGCCGCAAACGCTTCCGCTACCAGTACACCGTTACCGCCAACGATTGCCGTCCTCTCCCCATCGAGCGGCTCGATGCTTCTGATCATCGGCGGCAGGAAGTGTGCCGTTCCGTCTCTGAGCAAGACCCAGTCCTCGCGAAAAGGGTTATCCAGATCCAGTTGAATGACAGTGACCTCCTCACCCTGTTGCAACATCTCCGCCCCTCCGGCCCTCCGCTGCGGAAACTGTTCCGCCAGCAGAAAGGCAAGCGGCGTATGGCGATACTGGTACTGGTAAGTGGGCAAAAGCACCGGTCTGTCTGGATGTTCGCCGATGTAGTCTGCAATCTGGCTGAATTCAAACCTGTGTCCGTCAAGAGCTTGGAATTGTGGACCGATTCTGGATGCAAAATCCCACTGTCGATGCAAACCGGATAACAGTACGAGCGCAGCGACCAGATAACCTATCCAATGAGGAAGTCGACGTCTGCCTTCTATCCATTTCCAAATGGTTGCGGTCCCCATACCAGCCATAATGAAGATAAATGGAAATGCCAGAATCAGCCTTCCGGGATTGACGACGGAATGATCGTATTCCTCGTACGTCAGAAGTTCCGGCAACAACGTCACCACCATCATCACCAAACAGAAGAGATATCCATCACGCCTCTTCCAGATAACAGCTACGGTGCCGGCAATCAGACCCGCGACGAGAATCGGCGTTAAGAGCGATGCCAGTGCGAGAGAGCCGTAAAAGTTGCTCCAGTAACAGCACACCGCCGAGAGTTGACTTGCCAGCTTGACTGCAACCACGGCAACAGGGTCCTCCAGCTCAAAAACGAACTGCCCACCTGTAGGCTCATAGGGATTCGAGACACGCGCCGAAAACGTATATGGGAAAGTGACGAATAGAACCCATTGGGGCAAAGCAACGAGTGCCGCAGAGGCTGTCGCCCAAATCAGTCCACGCCAATGTGCCAGAAGTTGGCGGTTCGCCAATACAGCGCCTACACCCGCTGCGGCCAGTGCGACAGGAAAGAAACGGGCAGAGATATAGACATACTGGCTGACTCCGACCATTAGACCGGCCAGAACGAAGTCCAGCTTTCTCCCCCGTCGAAAACCGCGCCATAGAAACGCAACCGCGGCCGCTACTACGACCGCGAGAAGGGGATGTTCAGTACCGTAGCGGGAAAGTGATGCGAAGGATGTGGAAAGCGCCAGCCCCACAGCCGCAATGAACCCTGCTCTACGGGCAAAAACTGTCCCCTGTTCCTCGAAGAACCAGCGAGCAGCCCAATAGATCGCCGGAGTGGCTATGGCTCCGCCCACTACTGTGATGCCCTGTATGCTTGCAATCCTATATCCAAATACGGCGAATACAGGGGCCTGTATGTAAATGATGAGAGGATTGGGCGCCAGCAGATGGTATACGTAGAAAGAGAAGACACCCTCTTGCAAAAGATCATGCGCGTACATACCCAGCCTGACCGCATCGACATTTATCGCCCGCGGCGGCGGCAGCATGAGCCAGTGCAACGAATAAAAAGTAAGACCGATCAATAAGAGTACGAATGAAATCGCGGCGTCAACGTGGTTGCCGGGAGCGTACCGTTTTCCATCCGGTTGGAGCTTGCCAAACATTTCTCTCTTTCAACGGTAGATTTGACCACAGGAAGACATCAACCCCGTTTTCTATGACGCATTCCTGATGGAAGGCCCAAATCAATCGAGAAATCTGCCTGCCTTTTGACAGCCGGCGAGATGGCCGCGACATTGAGGGTGCGGACCGTCGGGCAGGTCTTGAAATCAGACCCCCCCTGAATGGAGATCTCAAATTGATTAGGGATATAGATAGGGCTGGCTTGGTTCCGGAACAACGTTCAGCTGCTCCGCCACGAGCACCGGCAAAGCATTCCCGACAGGAGCTGCAAAGCGTCCGACGACCCGCACCCACTGCCCTTCTTCCAACTCATTCATAGTCTGCAGGTCGCTGCTGCCTTCAGGGCCCAGTCTGACCGGCAGGCCCACAGCCATCGCGTCGGCCGCACAACATCCGACGACAAACCGGGTAACGGTAACCTGACTGCCGTCCGTTGCGTCGTCAAGGTAGACGAAGCCAGTCACATCAGCGACATCGTTCCCGTCCGGCCATTCGCCCTCGTGAAAGGAGAGCACCCAATCCAGGATCGTGCGCTCTTCGCTCTCCTTTACCTGCGCCGATCGTACAGCCGCCGGCAACACCGAATCCACGCCTCCGACGCTGATCTCGCGGTTCTGTAATGCTGCCACGCCCAGAGGACGGGGCGGCACTAGCAGACCCAGTAAGATCGGCAGAGAGACAAGCAGCATCCCGGCACAACCCAGGGCATGACCGTGATAATGTTCAGGATGCGAATCGCGGGCATGGTCTTCATCGGCGGGCGTCTGCCCGGCTCCCCTGAACAGGTAGCGGTAGCTTCCCCCCACCACGAAGAGACCGAGAACCGCCGCCAGTGTCAGCCAACCGAAACGATCGCTGATGTAATAATTCAGGGTGCCCGATGTGATGCGCGTGAGCAAGAAAATGCCCATCGCGAATATCAAAATCCCTTTGACAGCGGCCTGTACAGTCGGCAGTCGTAAC
>DAOUHX010000070.1:0-28133 GCA_034428395.1 Caldilineaceae bacterium | reverse complement strand
CTGGGAAGTCTGGTACAACGGCGAGGTGGAGGTCACCCACGTGAAGGAGGCCTCCAGCCGCAAGAGCCGCAAGGCCCGCCTCGCCTTCTACGAAGCGATGTGGATCTTCTATCGCAAGCACTATCGGGCTGACAGTTCCTGGGTTTTGGACAAAATGATCTGGTTGGGGATCGCTCTGATCGGAGGGGTGGACATTGCGGTCCGGCTGTGGAAACTACGCCAGGAACGGGTCTGACCGCAATTCGTGATTGGCCGCAAACTTTCGGCTTGAGGCAATAGGCAAGATGTGGAAGTCACCTGTTCAACCAGGCTCGGAATATGAGGAGACGCTTACGAAAGAGCGGCCATCGGCGAGCGCCGGTGTGGAGAACGCGGCGTCGGAGCAGGACGTATCCCCCAGCCCCAATGGCAGCTACGCGGCTCTGCGCGGGCAGCGTCCCGGGCTGCTCAAGCGCGCCCAACTCCTGTTCGCGCTATCGCTGGTCCTGGTGGATGTGGGGAGCACGTGGCTGGCGTTCTATTTTGCCCACGAACTCACCGAGTTGAACCTGACGCCGCGGCTGATGGAGCTGCAGCCTGAGATCATCGTCGGACCGTTTGTAGAGTTTCTGCCCCTGCCGCTGGTGCAATCGGTCCTGCTTCTTGCGCTCTTCTCTACCCAGCGCATGTACCATCGCCGCCGGCCGCTCGGTTATCTGGACGAGATCTTTCGTACCGTAAAGTTGACCACGCTCTGCACGCTGCTGACAGTCGCGTTGGTGAATCTTATTCTGCGGGACTTTGTATACCACCGCACCTTCCTGGGCTATGCCTGGCTGCTCAATATCCTCCTGCTGACCGTCGGCCGCACTTTGCACGCGCAGATACAGTGGAATGCGCAGTCAAGGGGAATCGGCGATGACAGCGTGCTGCTGATCGGGGGCGGGGACACTGGCCGCATGATTCTGCAGAGGATCCAGTCCAATCCGAAGTTCGGCTTCAAGGTAGTCGGCGTCATCGACAACGGCACCAGACGTTCGATTCTCAATGTGCCTGTATTGGGCAGTGTTGTCGACATTCCCAGCGTCATAGACGAATATGCCGTCGACGAAGTGATCATCGCACTGCCGGAGAATACGCATGAGGAGTTGATTGGCATCATCAGCCTGTGTGAGCGTGAAAAGGTCGGTATTCGCGTACTGCCGGACGCGTTTGGAATCATGGCGAGCGAGGTGACAATCGGCTATCTTGGCGGACTTCCCCTGGTGACGATCCGCGACGTCGCGCTGCAGGGTTGGAAACTTACTCTCAAGCGGGGAATGGATCTGGTCGGCAGCGCGATTGGGCTGGTGATTCTCAGCCCGTTCCTGTTGCTGATGGCGCTGCTGATCAAGCTGGACAGCCCGGGTCCGGTCTTCTATACGCATGAACGGATGGGGTTGGATGCCAAGTCGTTCAAGATTCTGAAGTTTCGCTCTATGCGTCAGGACGCCGAACAGTCCGGGCCGGGCTGGACGGTCGAGAACGACCCGCGGCGCACAAAGTTGGGCGCATTCATCCGGCGCACCAATATCGATGAACTTCCGCAGTTGGTCAATATTCTCTTCGGCGAGATGAGCTTGGTGGGGCCGCGTCCGGAGCGGCCAGTCTACGTGGAGCAGTTCCGGCAGATGATTCCGCGTTATATGGACCGCCACCGCGAAAAGGCGGGAATGACCGGCTGGGCCGCGGTCAACGGGCTGCGCGGGGACACATCCATCGAGGAGCGCACGAAGTACGACCTCTGGTACATCGAGAACTGGTCACTGGCTCTCGACATCAAGATTCTGCTGCGGACGTTGGGACAATGGCTGCTGGGCTCAAACAAGAATGCCTACTGAACCGACCCCAATCCCTTGACAACTCGAGACCCGATTTGTTACACTTCCTGCTTGATTGGCACTCCCAACGCTGGAGTGCTAATGCCCGAAACAAGATAGCTTTGCCGTGAATTCATGAAGGAACTTCAGCTGAGCCAGCGGCGCAAACAGGTGCTGCGCGTCGTCATCCAGGAATATGTGAAGAGCGCCCAACCTGTGGGCAGCAAATCGATCGCGCAGAAGTACGACATGGGCGTCAGCGCGTCGACGATTCGCAACGACCTGGCGGCGCTGGAGAAGGCCGGGCTGCTGACACATCCACATACCAGCGCCGGCCGCATCCCGACCGATGACGGCTACCGCTATTTCGTAACGCATCTGATGGCGCACACCGATCTGCCTTCGCGCGAACGGCAGATGATCCGCCATCAGTTCCACCAGGCGAGGCGGGAGATCGATCAGTGGCTCCGCCTCAGCACGGCGGTGTTGGCGAAAGCTTCCACGGGCGCGGCGCTGGCGACTTCGCCCCGCTCGATGTCCAGCCGGGTCAAACACCTGGAGTTGATCGGCATTCAGGATACCGTTGTGCTGCTGGTACTTGTGCTGGCTACGGGCGCATTGAAACAGCAGTTGATCACGCTGGAGCAACCGATTTTTCAGGAGGAGTTGAGCCGCGCCAGCAACCAGCTCAATGAAGAGCTTTCGGGCGCCAACATCGCCGACCTGCCGGAGAAACTGGAGGGATTCAACGGATTCGCGCGCGAGGTGGGCGAGCTGGTGCTCAACACGCTGCACCAGTCGAAGGAGCAGATCGGCGAACGCGTCTATCGACACGGGCTGGCACAGGTGTTGGCCGCGCCCGAGTTTGCCGACGGGCCGCAGGTGCGGCGGATCGTGCAGGTATTCGAGCAGCGCTCCCTGCTGCAAGAGATCTATCATGATGTCATGGAGCTGAACGACGTGCAGGTGATGATCGCCGGAGAAGGCCGATTCGGCGACATGCAGGATATCAGCCTGGTGTTGAGCCGCTACGGCGTACCGGACCGCGTCAGCGGGCTGCTGGGCGTGGTCGGCCCGATGCGCATGCCCTACGGCCGTACAATCGGGGCCGTGCGCTATGTCGCCACCCTCCTGGACGAACTGATGCATCAGATCTACGGTTAGATCGCAGGAGTACATTTGCGGATAACGGGACCATTTATGAATCAAGAGGAAGAGCGGAAAAACGGGTCGGTCGAAACGGGAAACGGGCAGCTGCCTGAAGAGGCCATTCTGGACGCTGAAGGCCCCGAGACGGACGGTGCACGTGAGACTGAGGAGGCTGACGAGAGACAGGAGACGCCCGAAGAGAGCATCGCCCGGCTTGAATCGGAGTTGGCCGAGGCCCAGGTGCAGGCGGCCAGCGCGGTCGACATGATGCAGCGCACGGTCGCCGAATATGAGAACGCGGGCAAACGCCGCGAACGCCAGCACCAGGAGCGTATCAAGCGTGACAAGGAAAACATGATGCGCCAGCTGCTGCCTGTTCTCGATGACCTGGAGTTGGCCTTCCAGAACGTTCCTGCCGGCGTTTCGGGCGAGGAGCGGGCTTGGCTTGAGGGTTTTGAGCAGATTCAGCAGAAACTGCTGGACGTTCTCGCCAACGCGGAGGTCGAGCCGCTGGCAACATGCGGTGAATTCGACCCTACCCGGCACGAGGCAATCTCGAACGAACCGAACGCCGATGTTCCCAGCGGACATATCATCCAGACTTTACGCACCGGTTATCGCATCCAGGACCGGATCCTGCGTCCTGCGCTCGTGCGCGTTTCGCAGTGAATTGCTGGACACGCTACGAACTTTGCTAAATGGTTGCCCTGATTCGTTCCGCCACCGGGCGCCTGACCGGCCCCCAGCGCGGCATCCGACCGTTTGACGTCGGGCGCGATCTGCGCGCCGTTTCCAGACTGATAGCCGACGCCTTCTCCGACGAATTGGACGAGCAGGGCGAGGCCGCGCTGCGTGAGCTGCGGATGCTCGGCTACATGAGCGGCCTGGTGGGCATTCTTGCTCGCAGCACCGGCGAGTTTCGCAATGTCTTCAGCGGATTTGTCTGGGTCGAGAACAACCGGGTGGTGGGCAATGTGACCGTGCAGCGCGCGTCGACTGGAAGCGGGCGCTGGCAGATCGCGAATGTAGCGGTCTCACCGGCGTGGCGCGGGCGCGGGATCAGCCGCGCACTGATGGAGCATGCACTGGAGTATATTCGCGATATGGGCGGCTCGTGGGCGGTGTTACAGGTGCGCGGGGAAAACGAGATTGCCTGCGGTCTCTATGACCGGCTGTGTTTCGAGAATATGGGAGGCGCCTCCGAACTGTACGCGCCGGGCGTGCCCAAGCCGGTCAAACGGCCGCCGCTGACCAATCTGCAGCCGTTTTCTGCCTCCGAAGGCAATCTGCTCTATGAGCTGGCCGCCAGCCGGCCGAGCGCGGAGTCCCAATGGTGGCGGGCAGCACGCCGCGACGATTTTCAACTCCCGCTGGAGAAGCGCATCGGTGAGCTGCTCAGCAGGCTGGCCGGCCGTCAGCGCGTCCATCGCTATGCGATCCGAGATTACGGCAGCCGTTTTGAAGGCGCGATTCAGGTCGTTGCACGCTGCTGGCAGGGCGAGCACCATATCCGGCTTTGGCTGCGACGCGAAGCCCAGGAACGGTATGCCCAGCCACTGATCCTGAGCGCGCTGGCGCTGCTGCAGGAGTCGCCGCGCTGGCCCCTGCGGGCCTCCGTCAGCACAGAGGACGAAATCGCGGCGCAGACGTTGCTGGATCACGGCTTCTCTGTACGCAGCACCCTCTACACGATGCGCCGTCGCGTGTAAACCGCGATGACGCTTCTTCTGCGGATCCTCGGCAACGCCGTCGCCCTCTACGCGGCGGCAACCTTGGTCGACGGTATTGAATTCGCCGGGGACGGCCGGGTGGATATCGTCAGCCTGCTGGCGGTTGCCCTGATCTTCGGCGTTGTCAACGCGGTCATCAAACCAGTTGTCAAAGCTGCGACCTGCCCGGTCTATGTGATCACGCTCGGCCTGTTCACCGTTGTCGTCAATGCGCTGATGCTGCTCCTGACCGGCTGGCTGGCCGGGCTGTTCAACGTCGGCTTCCGGGTAGAGGGCTTTGGGGCCGCCTTCTGGGGCGCCATCGTCATCAGCATCGTCAGTTTTTTCCTCAGCCTGTTCATCTCTTCTGAGCGCGACGACAAAGATTGACTCCGGTCGACGGCACCCGCCACGCGGTGAACAAACGCCCATCGCCTCAGCACAGTCAGAAACCTTACACGGGAATACCATGCGCGCCACCTTCCTCCACATGGCCGACTGTCACCTCGGCTATCGCCAGTACAACAGCCGGGACCGGCAGAATGATTTCACCCGCGCCTATTTCGACATCATAGACAGTGCCGTCAAGCAGGAAGTCGACTTCGTTCTGCTGGCCGGCGATCTCTTTGAGAAACGAGCCATCGATCCTCGCACGCTCGTTCATGCCATCACTGGACTTGAACGCCTGCGAGATGCAGGCATCCCCTGCCTGGCGGTGGAGGGAAACCATGAACTGGCCTACTACCGTGACCGTATGGGCTGGATGGAGTTTCTCGCCGAACGGGAGTTGCTGACGCTGCTCAACCCGAAGATTGACGGCGAGCAGGTTGCGCTTACGCCCTACGCGCAACGCCGGGGCGCCTATGCAGAGCCGTTGCCGGGCCTGCGTGTCTACGGCCTGCGCTATTACGGCAGCGCCACGGCCCATGTAATACGGAGCGTGGCCGACGCGCTGGCGGCCAGCGACAGAAAGGGGGTCGACTACACCATTCTTATGGCGCACGCCGGGGTCGAGGGTGTTGTCGCTGACAGGGCCGGTGGCCTCAGCCAGCGCGAACTGGCACCCCTGCGGCCACACGTGGACTATCTGGCCCTGGGCCACTTTCACAACCCATTTGAGTTCGAAAACTGGATCTACAATCCCGGCAGCACGGAAACCAACTCGATGACCGAGGCGGCTTGGCCGGAACGGGGCTCCTATGTTGTGGAGGTGGATACGGAGACGAAGCCAAAACACCGTGCGGTCTTGCACGCCAACGCCCGGCGCCCGTTTGAACGCATCTTTTTCAAGGTCGACGGTTGCGATACGCCGGTCGAACTGGTCGATCATTGCCGACGGCATGTCGAGCGCCGGCGCCGTCAGTTCAAAGGAAATGCGCCGGTCGTCGAACTGCGGCTTACAGGCGTGCTGCCTTTCGACCGCAGCGCGCTCCCGCTGGAACCGCTCGAGCAGATGGTCGAGGAGGCTTACCGGCCGCTGATCTGCTTTGTGCGCAACGATACCCGCGCGGCGGAATTCGCCGTGGGGGAGGGGCAGCAGCTCAGCCGCCCTGCGCTGGAGCGGCAGATCATCGCCGGTCTTCTCGAACGGGACAGCCGATTCCGCGCCCGCGGCGCAGAATGGACCGAGCTGGCACTTGCGATCAAAGAGTTGGCCGTCAGCGGCGCATCCGCCGAAGCTGTCTTGGACGAGTTCGCAAAGGGTGAGGAGCGGATAAGAGAGGGCAGGACAGACGCTTCGCTGGGAGACGAGATGCAATGCTGATCCATTCGCTGACGCTGGAAAACGTCAAGAGCTACGCGCAGGAAACGGTCAGATTCAGCCCTGGCACAAATGCAATTATTGGCAGCAACGGAGCGGGCAAGACGACAATCCTCGAGGCGATCGGCTTTGCGCTATTCGATCACAGGCCCGGCAAGTTGTCCGGTTTCGTGCGCGAAGGACAACGATCGGCGAGTGTAACCGTCGCGTTTCTAAGCGACCACGACGAGCGCACTTATCAGGTAAAACGGCGTTGTGGTAATAACGACCTCTACAGAGTCCTCGACCCGACACTCTCCTTGAAAATCTGCGAGGGCAAAGCCGACGTTGTCCAGTTTTTGCGCCAGCACCTCGGCATCGATGCGGAGTCCAATCCGGCAGACCTGTTCAGCAATGCGGTAGGCGTGCCCCAGGGCAGCTTCACCGCCTCCTTTCTGGCGAGGGCCGGTGTCCGTAAAGCCGTCTTTGATCCTCTACTCAAGGTCGCCGAATACCGCCGGGCGTACGAGCAGCTGCGCGAGCCGCTCAAGCTGCTCAGAGAGCGCAAAAGCGATCAGGCGTTCGAAATCGGCAGACTGGAAGGCGAACTGAAACGACTGCCAACTGCGCAGACCGAAGTCAGCGCGTTGTCCACCCAAATCAGCAGCGCAGAGACCGACCTGCGCGCCGTTCAGACGGAGCTGGCCGCAGCCGAATCGGACCGACAGGCGATGGAGGCGAAACAGAAGCGGCTGCTTGAACTGCAACGTATGACGCAGATGCAACAGAAGGATGTCACCGAACAGGAGCGGATATTGGACTCAGCCCGGCGACGGCTGTCGGAGAGCGAAGGGGCCGTGGCGGTCACAGAGGCCAACCGGGCTGACCATGAAGCCTACCGCGTCGCGCAGCAGGAACAACGCACTGTGAACGAGAGGAGCATCCTACGTCGGAAGTTGCTGGATGAGCGAAGCGCCGTCCAGACACGCCTTACTCAGGCCGAGGCGCAGACCGATGCTCACAGCCGCGCCCTCGCTGACATCGCAGAGGCGGAGAAAACAGCCGAGGCGCTGGCGGAAGCGGCGAACAGACAGGAAGAACTGGAGACTGACCTGCGTGTTGCCCAGCGCCAAGCGGACCGGCTGCGCGATGCCGCTGCCCGCATACGAAAGGATCTGGCCGCCGCGGATGCGGCTAAAGAGCGCCTGGATCGTCTGCGCGCGGAGGCAGAACAGGCACAAGAGATCGAGTCCTCGCTTAATCCACTGCAGGCGCAGGTGGAATCCTTCCAAAAAGAGATATCTGCGGCGCAGACCAGCGCAGCCCGACTGCACGCGGAAAAGGAGACAACCCTGGAGCAGGGTCAGCAAATAAAGGCATTGAAATCGTCCGCGATCTGCCCGATCTGTGAGCAGCCCCTGTCCGCAGAGCATCGGCAGCAACTCCTCGAAAGTCTCCGCATACGTTGGAGCAAATTGAATAAGGATGCCCAGGCAGTCGAGCAGAAGCTCCGACAGGTTGAAGCGAAACGGGAAGAGGCCCGCTCGAACCTCACCCGGAATGAACAGACCTTGCGCGGGCTTCCGCGCCAGAAAGCGGTCGAAACGGCCGAAGAGGAACTGGCCGAGCGACGTGCCCGGCTGGCCGAAGACCGCGATGCGGCCGAGACCCTGGAGGAAGCGCCGCAGCGCGTGGAGCAGCTGCAGCAGGCGTTGGACGCGCTGGGCAATCCACGACGCCGGCGGGACGTGGCGGTCCAGAAGGCACGCGAACGCGAGGGGGTTGAACCAGCCCTCCGACGGCAGAAAGCGCTGGCCGCGCAGCAACGTCGCAATCTCACGGAGCTCGACGAGCGGATGGCGCCCTTTGCCAACGTGGAAGCCGAAGCAGCCCGTATCAGCTCCCAGCTGGAGGAGCATCAGGCAGCCGACGATCTCTACCGCCGCCATCAGGCCGCAGCCGAGGCTCTCCCTCAACGCCGGCAGGAGGTCGCCGAGGCCAAAAGGGAGTTGCAAACTGCGTTGGAAAGCTACGAGAGCGGACTGGCCCAACTGGCAGACTATACGGACGAGTTCGACGAGAAGCGTTTCCAGGAGATTGTGGCGCTGGTGGACGACACGCGCAGCCGCATGGTGCGCCTGGAGACGAAATTGGGCCATTGGCGCGCAGACCTGCGCCAGGCGCAGGAGGAGCTCGCCCAGCTACAGGCCCAGGAGAAGCGGCTTGTTGTCGCCCGCTCCGGACACCACCGGCTGAAGCAACAGGAGGAGCTTCTGGGCTTTCTGCGCTCCATCCTGCGGGAGGCCGGCCCGTATGTGACCAAGGCTCTGGTGCAGCAGATCAGCCACGCAGCCAACCAGCTGTTCGGCCAGATCATGGAGGACTACACGCGCACACTCCGTTGGCAGGAGGACTACGAGATCGTACTGGAGGTGGATGGCCGCGAGCGGACATTTTCGCAGTTGTCCGGCGGCGAGCAGATGGGCGCCGCCCTGGCGGTTCGCCTCGCCCTGCTTCAGGAGATGAGTGATATCGCCGTCGCCTTCTTCGACGAGCCGACTACCAATCTTGACGACGCCCGCCGCGGCGCGCTGGCCCGCCAGATCGTGGGCGTGCCTGGCTTCCAGCAGCTCTTCATCATCAGCCACGACGATTCGTTCGAACAGGCCACGGAGACGCTGATCCGGGTGGAAAAGATGAACGGCGTAAGCGAGGTCTTCTATCAGTGAGATTGCTGGTGTGCCGGGTTGCTACGCGGCAGCAGCCAGAATCTGCGCGGCCCTGGGCACGCCTCCCAGCGAGGCGAACTCCTCTCGCAGTCCGGCGGCGTTGCGGCGGGCAGGGCTATCGTGCGGCAGGATCTTTTGCAGCGCTTCCGCCAGCAGTGGGACCGTCAACTGCCCGGCCGGGATGTGATAGCCGACGCCGCTGCGCATCACCCCGCTGGCCTGCCGTGCCTGGTCCGCCGCTTTCGGCACGACGATCTGCGGAATCCCGTATGTAACCAGGGCGTGCGTCGTGCCGGCGCCGCCATGATGGATCGCGGCCGCGGTATGCGGCAGCACCTCCGCAAAACGAATCCGCTCCACCAGGGCCGAAGGCTGCGGCAGTTCGCTCCGCAGGGCAGCCATCTCGCGGGCGGTCCAGGCCCCCTCTGAACCACCGGCGTCGATGCCCTTTCCGACCGCCAGAATCGGCACGCCGCCGGCCTGAACGACCGCACGGGCTGCGATTACAAAGAAGTTGATGTCTTTGGTGAAAGCGGTGCCGAGCGTGACGAAAATCCACGGACGGTCCGCCGGCAGTTGGGCGAGCCAGGCGGATTCGCGCGGCTGCGGCGGCGCCGCGATCCCACCGACCATGCGCGTCTGGGGCAGGAGACGCATCCCGGCGTACCAGCGGGGACTCCAGAAGGTCAGGTGGAGCGAGGGCGAACGCAGCGCTACGGGACCGTCCAGCGCCCAATTGACCCCGTTCACATCGAATTCGTCGAGCAGGGAGGTCACACGTTCGCGGGCCAATTCGCCGATGGGACCGGGCGCTTCCTCTGAGGACCCCGGCTGCGACTCTACCGCAGGCCAACCGACGACCGCGAACGGCACGTCCAGGAGTTCGGCAGCGATGGCCGCAGCCGCGGTGAACATTTCGCTGGCGATCAGATGCGGGCGAAAACGGCTGCCGGCCTCGACCAGCGCGTGCGTCGCCGCGCGCACGCGCGCCGCGTCCAGCCACTGGTCGAGCGAACGGGTCATGCGCAGGCGTTGAAAGGCCTCTTCTGTGGCCGCGCCCTTTCGGATTGGCGGCGGCGGCGGCCAACGCCAACCGGTCTCAGGCAGGACGTGGACGGGAATGCCCTGTTCAGCCAGTTGGCTGTGCAGTTCACGGCCGGTCGCCCACAAGAGGTCATGGCCCGCGCGCATCAGTTCGACCGCTGTCGGGAAATAGCCGCCCCAATCCAAATGGCTCTTTAGTTGGGAGGACACACAGAGGAAGCGCAAACGGCTCTCCTCAGCCGGGGCAGCCGGGGACCAGCCGGAAGAGCCCGCCTGAGCCTGTGCCGATCCAGATTGCTCCGTCAGGCGCGGTTGCGACCGCCTGCACCGGCCAGTTATGCATGATACGTTCGGCGATGATGCTGCCGCCGGCGTTCGCCAGTCTGTAGAGGCCCGGATCACGGCCGTAAAGAGCGAAGAAGATCGTGTCGTAGGCCCACGTAATGCCCGTGGGCGCGGTGGAGTTGGGCAGGATCAGCACCGGGGCGGTCCACCAATCTTTGTTGACGCCGCCCAGCACCATCGGGAAGCCGTAGAAGGGAGTGGCATTGGCGTCGCCGGCGACTGCGGTAGCGGAGAGGGTGCCCGGGTCGAGCAGTTCAACCTCATCGCCGGCGTTGTAATCGCCGGGCACGTTGGTGGCGCCATTGTCGGTGAACCAGATGCGCCCGCGCGGGTCTACTGCAATGCCGTAGGGATTGCGCACACCGCGCGCCGCCGTCTGAAAAACGCCGATCGTGCGTTCGGCCAGCAGCCGGTCCAGCCGGGCGCGTATGATGCGTGCCCCGAATTGATTGCCGCCCGCGGCCAAATTCGTTGCCAGCGTCTCTGCCGGCTGATCACCGTCTTCGGGCACGATAATGCCGTCCGAATAGCCGTCCCGCACACCGCCGGCCGAGATGTAGACCCAGCCGTCGCTGATGACGAGACCGTTGTTGGCGTGGTAGAGGTGACCCGCCACAGCGAAGCCGTGGGCCAGGAGCTCATAGGCGCCGCCATCCGGGATGCGTCCCACTTCGCCGGCCCGATTCAGGTAGAGCGCGCCCCCATGCCATGCCATGCCGGTGATGCGGCTGGAGTCGCGCAAGATCTCATAGTAGCTGTCTTTGGAGACGCTATGCCAGATAACGATCGAACGGACAGCACTATAGGGATCGAACTGGATGTTCGGATCGAAGTCTCCGGTGGCAGGAATATCGAGAGCGATGAACAGCCTGCCGTCAGGGGCAAAGGTCAGGGCAGTGATGCTGTGGCCCTGCAGTTTCGGCGCCAGGAACTGCTCGGCGCAAAAACCGCCCAGGGGGACCAGCCACGGATCGGACTCGGAGGGCGCGGCCAGATTGAGGGGAGCGGCGCGGATGCCTATGCTTTGGGCTGCAGCAGGCCTTGGACGTACTTCTTCGGTTTTGCCTGTATTGTCGGCCGCGGCGTTGCTTCCATTCGCTGGGGGTTGGACAGGAGTCGGTGTTGAAACTGGGGCAGGTGCCGCCGTCGGCGTCGACACGACCGGCAGATAGGCGGCGAGCTGTTCAGCATCAGGCGCTGCGGCACAGCTCGCGGGCAGGGCAAGTTGCGCGCTGATGTAGGGCACAGTCCCGCCGTTCTCGGCGCAGTTGTGCGGCGCCCACGTGATTTCGCCGTCCTCCAGCCGCAGCCACATCGAGGACGCCGGAACCGGCTCGCTGCCCTGCTTGGCCGCCCCGGCCGCGATCCAATTGTAAATCAACGCCTTATCGTCGTCGCTCAGCTCACCGACCAGAGGCATAGCGCCGGAGCGGATCTGCGTCCAGAGTAAGGACGCCTCCGGGTCGCCGGGCGTCACGGCCGACCCGCTTTGACCGCCGTTCATCAGGGGGCCGTACTCGGTGACTTGCAGTTCTCCCTGCCTTACAGTATCGCTATGACAGGCGCCGCAATTTTCTTCGAAGAGTGGTTGAACGTCCTCTTCAAATCCCGGCGTAGAGATTGGAGTCCAAGGCGAGGAACGGTTGAGGGCGACGTATGGAATCGCCTCGCCCTGACCGAAGATGGCATCCACCCGCACCAGGGCGCCCGCGGGCGCGCGCCCCAGGTGACAGCCTTCCTGCTGGGGGTGATTGCGCACATTGGCATTTTGCTGCACCACGGCAAATAGAGGGTGACCACCGGCCAAGCAGGCCAGCGCATCATCCATTCCGTTCAGCAATGCGATGCCGGCGACACCTCCCATCGCATCCGGACGGGCCGCGGGTGGCCGCGGCGGTTCGGGT
This sequence comes from Caldilineaceae bacterium, assembly GCA_034428395.1. Taxonomy (GTDB): domain Bacteria; phylum Chloroflexota; class Anaerolineae; order Caldilineales; family Caldilineaceae; genus Bin5. The sequence goes on along the minus strand of DAOUHX010000070.1, from coordinate 15,674 downwards.
TCTGGGCTGTCAGGGCGGATCGGCTGCAGCACACACGCGCCGAGGAACAGAACGGCGCAGATGGGCAGAAAAAAAGAGGAAAAGAGCTTTGAAAGACAGCGATAAAGCATTGAATGAGAACCTGTTTGCAAGACAGTTGGGGCGTCCCCTCCTCAGATTGTGTGGCGCCCCGATAGATTTCTACGCCCCGGAGATAAAGTTGGGAATTGACGACTCCTCTCTCAACACGCGGCGCGCGATGGAGATATCCCGCTGGATTTGGGCGACGAGCGCGTCCAGGCCGTCAAAGCGTTGCTCGTCGCGCAGGCGGGCAACAAAGGAGACGGTCATTTTCTGTCCGTACAGGTCGTCAGATTCACCCGCGACCGGGAAATCCAGCAGGTGCGTTTCAATGCGGCGCTGGCGTCCATCTACGGTAGGCCTCACGCCGATGTTGGTGACGCTGGCGCGGGGCTGGTCCGTACAACTGTGCGGCAGAAACGCCCACGTCGCGTAGACGCCATCGGCGGGTATCAGGCGCTGCGAATCAGGCCGGAGGTTGGCGGTAGGCACGCCGATGATGCGGCCGCGCCGCGCGCCCTCTTCAACAGTTCCGACGATCGAATAGGGCCGGCCCAGCATCTGTCCCGCATCGGTCACCGCGCCGCTCAGCAGGCACTGACGAATCTGATGGCTGCGTATTTCACCGCCGTCGCCTGCGTAAGGATCGATCACCGATACATCGTAGCCGAGTTGCGGTCCCAATGCCCGCAGGACGTCGACATTGCCGCTGCGGCCCCGCCCCAACGCAAAATCCGGTCCCGTAATCAGGCGGGCAAGCTCCAGATGTTCCACGAGAGCGGCCATGAACTGATGGGGTGTCAGGCTGGCGAAATCCATGTCGAACGGCTGAATCACCCCCAGATCGAAGCCGAACGGTTTGAGCAGCCGCAGACGTTCCTGCGGCGAGGTCAACAGACGCAGGGGCAGGTGCGGTTGCAGCACCGCCAGTGGGTGGGGGTCAAACGTGAGCAGGGCCATCCTGGCCGCAGGCGTATATGCCGCGGCTTCCTCCTGCAAGACGCGCACAAGGGCCTGATGGCCGAGATGGACACCGTCGAAATTCCCAATCGTCAGGAAAGTCGGGCCGGAAAACCGGAAGGATCGCAGATCACCGTGCCAGATTTTCATGTCAAATCGGTCTCTGGTTCCTGGTTTCCAGTGCAAATGGGCAGAACGAATACTGTCTACTGAAAACGCCCCAACTGCTGGGCAAGCCACTTTTCGGCTTTCCACAGCGTGCCGTTATCGCTTCCTTCGGGCGCAAGGGCGCGTGCGATGCCCAGAAAACGGCCGCGGCTATCATAGGCGGCAGCGAGCGAGACCGCGGAGGCACAGCCCTGAAAAATCTTCTGCCCGTGGCCCAGGCGGACCTGCTCGTCCTCATTGACGGTCAGACGGGGCATTCCCAGACCGGCATCCGGCGCCACCAGCAGGTCGGCCAGTTGTCCGCTGGCGGCGGCCTCTTCGATGGCCGGCAAGGTTGACGCATCGGCGACCGAAAAGGGGCCGGCGCCCAAGCGGCGCAGATTGCTCAGGTGGGCCACGGTGCCCAATGCCTCCCCCAGAGCGAGGGCCAGGCTGCGAACGTAGGTACCGGCGGAGCAGCGCACTTTGAGAGAAATTCCGTCCGGCGGGTCGAAGGCAAGCAGATTGATTTCGTGGACCGTAACCGGCCTAGGCGCAATCTCCACTGCCTCGCCGCGGCGGGCCTTACGGTGCAGACTTTCCCCGCCTTGCTTCAATGCTGAATAGACCGGTGGCTGCTGTACAATGTCGCCCTGGAACGCGGCCAAGGCCTCCTCCACATCGGCCGCGGTCAGAGATGGGATCGGGCCGAGCGCCACGGTCTGACCGACGGCGTCGTAGGTATCGGTGGCGCGCCCGAGCGTCACGCGTGCCTCGTATCTTTTTTCGTGCCCCTGGTAGTACTCCACCAAGCGCGTCGCAACGCCGAGGCACAAAACCAGCAGCCCGCTCGCCATCGGGTCGAGCGTTCCGGTGTGGCCGATACGCCTTTGGCGGCTCCAGCGCCGCACTTGCTGAACAATGTCATGGCTGGTCGGCAGCGCCGGCGAACGCGCTTCATCGGCGCCCACAGGAGAGGCTGGACGGCCTGGTTTGTCGACGAGGAGGATTCCGTGCAGATCGGCATTCATCGTTTTGCGTCGCGCAGCGGCAGGAAAACAGGTACTGAGAACTCAGGACGCGGGCAGGCTCTGGCGGCGCAATTCGTGCATAGCAGCCACAACCCGGGCCGACACCTCCGCCAACGTACCAGCAACCGTGCAGCCGGCTGCCGGCGGATGTCCGCCGCCGCCAAACGCAAACGCCACCTGGCTCACGTTGAAACCAGGCTTGGCCCGAAAGCTGCACTCGATTAACTCTTGGCCGTTTTGGGCGAAACGTTGCGCAAATGTAGCGCTGATATCGGCCTCGCGCACCGTCACGAGAAAGTTGGCAAGACCATCGCTCTGGTGAAGCTCGACGCCGCTCTGCCGGCGGCTCTCGGCGCTGAGTGTAGCCCAGACGATTCCGTCCTCCATCTGCACGGTCGCCAGGCCGGCCCCCCATAGCTTTACGAGGCTGAACGAGCGGCTGTCCAGCGTGTTGCGAACGATATGGTCCAGCTCCGCGCCGGCGCGCAACAGCCGCAGGGTTACCTGCAGCACGTTCGCATCGGTGTTGGCCGTGCGAAAGCAGAGGGTATCGGTCACGAGGCCGGTCAGCAGCGAGACGGCGATCTCCTCGGTGAGCGGTACGTTCAAGGCATCGGCCAAGGCCACCAGCATTTGGCACGTAGCGGCGCAGTCCGGTTCGACCCAGTTTTCGGTGCCGAAGAAGGTATTGGTGATGTGGTGATCGATCACAACCAATGGGATGCGGTCGTGGGCATCGGAGCAATAAACGTTGCCCATCCGGTCGATGCTGGAGGTGTCTAGGCAGACGATCAGATCGTAGCTGCGGGCGACCTGCGACGGCCCAATGATTGTCTCGACGCCGGGCAGGAACTGGAATTCGGACGTCAACTCATCCTGAAGGGCGAGGACGGGCCGCTTGGCCATTGCGCGCAGGATCGCACCGAGACCGAGCAGACTGCCGATCGCGTCCCCGTCCGGGGTAACGTGGCTGATACAGAGGATATGGTGGCTGGTTTCCAGGAGGTCAAGCAGGCGGGGGGGCGGTGAGATGGGGGCGCCCTCCTGGCCGCAGGCGGCGTTCTGCTTCAACAAGGACGCATCAAGGTTCATGCATCCTCTTTCTGCGCATCGGCGGAGGAATAGTCAGGGGAAGAGAACGGCTCGGAGAGAGGCGCCGGGCCTCCCTCCACATCCTGCTGGCGAGTATCTCGTTCCTCGGCAATGCTCTGCAAAAGTGCATCCACGCGCGCGGCCTGGTCGGGGGTATCGTCATAGTAGAAGAGCAGTTCCGGCACGGCGCGGAGGTTTACGTTTTGGGCCAATTGACGCCGTAGGAAAGGCGCGGCGTGCTTCAATCTGGCGAGCATTGCGTTGCGTTGCACATCGCTGTCCTGGTGAACATAGACTTTTGCCACGCGCAGATCGCGGCTGACCACGACATTTGTTACCGCCAGCAGTTCCAGCGTCGGGTCATCCAATTCGCTGGCGATCAAGATCGAAAGTTCCTGATAGAGCAGCTCTGCCGCCCGCTCCTGACGGATCGTAGACATGGGACTTTTCGGCAGCCGGATCTCGCGGTTTCGTCGCGCCCACTATAAACGAAAACCGGAAAACCAGAAACTCACCGCACCTGTTGTTTTTCGAAGACCTCGATGATGTCGCCTTCCTGCAGATCGGAGTTTACACCGGCCAGATTGATGCCGCATTCGTACCCGGCCCGCACCTCGTTGACATCCTCGGTAAAGCGCTTGAGGTTCTCGATTGTTGTCGTGATAATCGTTGAATCGTCGCGGATCAGGCGCGCCTGGCTATTGCGCCTGACAACGCCGTCCAGCACCATGCAGCCGGCGATCAGCCCGCCGCGGCGCACGCGGAACATCTGCCGCACCTCCGCATGGCCGCTGACCACCTCCTCAAAAATCGGGTCCAGCATCCCGGAAAGCGCCAGTTCTACGTCCTCGATCATCTTGTAGATAATCCGATAATGGCGAATCTCGACGCCGGACTGTTCGGCCCGCACCAATGCGGACTTGTCTATGTTCACGCCGAATCCGATGATGATCGCCTGGCTGGCCTCCGCCAACATGACGTCGGATTCTGTGATGTCGCCGACGACCGACTGCATAATCTTGACTTTGATTTCGTCGTTGGCGAGCTGTTCGAGGCTGTGTACAACCGGGGCCAGCGTTCCCTGCGTGTCGGCCCGCACGATCATATTGAGTGTTTCGGCCTCCCCGCCTTCCACGCGGGCGAACATATCCTCCAGCGTCATTGGCGCCGGCGCGGCGGTCAGCACCTGCCGCGCAGCCTGGTTCTGCCGTTCGGCGACCAGCGCGCGGGCGGCCTTGTCGTTCTTGGTGACGGCAAAGACCTCGCCGGCATCAGGAACGCCGTTGAGGCCTAGGACAATGGTCGGCGTACTTGGCCCGGCTGTCTTGAGCGGATTGCCTTCGTGGTCGGTCATCGCCTTGACGCGTCCCCAGTTTTCGCCGACAACCAGTGAATCCCCGCGTTTCAGCGTCCCGTTCTGCACGAGCAGGGTCGCGGTGATGCCGCGTTGCTTGTCCAACTCAGCCTCAATGACCGTGCCCACACACTGGCCTCTGGGATTGGACTGGTGCTGGTCCAGTTCGGCGACGACGAGAATATTGTCCAGCAGATCGTCGACACCGTCGCCATTGAGCGCGCTGATCGGCACCGTGACCGTATCGCCTCCCCAATCCTCCGGCGTCAGGTCCACAGTTGACAGGTCCTCCATCACCCGGTTTATGTTGGCGTTAGGCTGGTCGATCTTGTTGATGGCAACGATGATCGTCACGTCGGCTGCCCTGGCATGGCTGATCGCCTCGCGCGTCTGCGGCATGATGCCGTCGTCTGCGGCAACGACGAGAATAACAATGTCCGTGACCTGGGCGCCGCGCGCGCGCATCGCGGTAAACGCTTCGTGGCCGGGTGTATCCAGGAAGGTGATCTTCTTGCCGTCAACCTCCACCTGGTACGCGCCGGTATGCTGGGTGATGCCGCCGGCTTCCGTATCCACCACGTTGGTTCGGCGAATGCGATCGAGGAGCGTCGTTTTGCCATGATCGACATGCCCGAGCACGGCCACGACCGGCGGCCTCTCGACAAGATTCCCTTCCGCCTCTCCGGCCACGATCTCCTGGATCAAGACCCGTTCTTTGGGTCTCAGATCCTCGGCGGGCGCCTCTTCGGGCTGCTCCTCCTCCACGACCGGCCACAGCACTTCAATGCCGAGCTCTTCGCCGACAATTGCGGCGGTGTCGTGATCGAGAGTCTGATCGATCGGCGCCATGATGCCGAACTGCATCAGCACTTTGATGAGGTCGATCGGGCTGCGATCCATCCTCTCAGCCAGTGCGCGCACGGTGACGTACTCCTCGACGACGATGGAAGAAGGCAGACCGGCGGCTTCACCGTTTGAAACGTCGTCAGCCTGCCCGTCATCCTGAATCTGCGTCGGTTCCTTCGTTGTGGTTGTCATCTTTCCTATCCTCCCCCCAACTTGCCTGTCCGGCGACCTTGCGCTCCGCGCCACATGAAATCCTGTCTGGATTTCCTCCCATGGCTGCGCCGCGGGATGCGGACAGTTAAAAAGGGTCAAGCGCCCGGTTGCGTGACTCTTCTCCAGCTTCACTTAGATTGTTGATTGGGATGAAGACGTGCGAGACGTATGCGGGGAGGGTCAGTTAGGGAGAGCCAAGAGGAACTGCCGGTAGCCGGACAAGTCTGTTACACAACCTCTCGCTTTCCTATTCCCTTCCCCCTCTCCATCCCAATGCGGCCTGCTCGGCCAGATTTCCGAACTGCCGGCGTCAACGGCGGCCAAAACCGTTGTACAGCCAGAGTTAGCCCACTGTGCCGGTACATATCAGGCAGCGGACAATCGGCTTCTGTTCATCGGAAAATTCCTCTCCATCAGCTGAGCGGCGAGTAGAGACCCCTTGCAGTCCGGCGGCCGCCCCGCTTGTCGTTCAACTGCCCTTTGACGGCAGGCGCTAAGCACGGGACACGAGCAGTTCGGACACGGATGCAGAAAGCGACGCCAGGTTCTCGGCGCTGATTTTCGTTCGCAACGCCTTCTGCAGCATCGAACCGGACAGCGCCTTCTCCCAACAGCCGGCCTGCGGGTGGACATATGCGCCGCGGCCGGCCCTCTTGCCGGTCTCATCCAGCACGACCCCATCGGCAACGCGTACCAGACGAAGCAATGCGCGCTTTCCTTCCGACTCGCGGCAGGCAACGCACATCCGCTGGGGAACGCGCCGCGGTTTCGGTCCCTTTGCCCGTTTTGCCATCTCGCTGTTGCACTGTTGGCGCAAGCGCGGCCTCTGCAAAACGCGGGCCGCGCTATGCGTCAAACTCCTCCTCTTCGAAGTCGCCAAAGTCACGCGTGCGTCGCGTCCGCTGGCGTCTTGGCTGTTTCTTTCCCGTCGTCTGGCTGCCGCGACGCGCTTTGCCGCGCTTACCTCCCTCTTCGCTGAGCTCGTCAACGCTCTCTTCTGCTGCTTCAAGAGATTCGAGCAGTTCAGCCGGCACCTCCAGATCATCCACAGAACCGAAATCGGCGTCCGCCGAACCCCCTTGGCGGCGGGCGGCCATCCGCTGGCGCAGCATATCCGCCGTAATCACCTGCGGAAGGTCCTCGGCCTGCAGAATGCTCGCCTCCGCCGATTCTTCCTCAACTTCCACGGACTCAGGAGCCGGTTGTTCACTCTCCGCGCTCACATCAAGGGCAGCTTCTTTCTCGCCTTCTTCCACTGCGCGGGCGTCGTCCTCAGCGTCAGCCTCTTCCCCGACGCCCACCGGCTCCGGCTCGGCGGTCGTGAAGTCGTCGAGGGAAACGATCGACGGCTCGTCGTCGCGCACAACCGCGGCCGCCCGCTCGAACGCGCTCAACGCCTCCTCGGCGTCAACGCCGATGCCGCGCTCTTCCTCCTCCTGTCCCGGCAAGGATTCGGGCCACTCGGTCGCCACGCCCTGATCGGTCAAGCGGTTGGCAGCATCCTGTTGCTGCAGCAGTGCTGCGGCCTGGCGGAAAGTATCTTCTCTTGTTGTCGATTCGTCCCTTTCACGCAGGATCTGCTCCGCCATGCTAAGCAGGTCCTGCTCTCCGGCCGCCAGCTGTGCCTGCTCGGCCGCCAGCAGGTCCAGCCCTTCTTCGCGGGCTTCGCTTTCGCTCTTGATGTCGATGCGCCATCCCGTAAGTTTGGCTGCCAAACGGGCATTCTGCCCTGCCTTGCCGATCGCCAGGCTGAGCTGTCGATCCGGCACAATGACAATTGCGGTCTTGATGTTGCTGTCTTCTTCGAGGACAACGCTCTGCACTTTGGCCGGGCCGAGCGCGTTGGAGATGTAGGTGCGCAGATTGCCGCTCCACTCGACAACATCGATCTTTTCGCCGGCCAACTCGGTCACGATATTCTGGATGCGCAGGCCGCGCATTCCCACACAGCTGCCGACCGGGTCCACACCAGGCAGCGTCGCCATCACCGCCACTTTGCTGCGCGCGCCCGGCTCGCGTGATATGCCCTTGATCTCAACCGTGCCGTCGCGCACTTCCGGGATCTCCTGTTCCATGAGGCGGCGAAGGAGATCGCGATGGGTGCGGCTGAGCTTGATCATCGGGCCGCGACTGCTGCGGTGAACGTCCACCACGTACAGACAGATGTAATCCCCGCGGCGTAGATTCTCGGTTGGGATCTGCTCCTCGCGCGGCAGCAGATTCTCATGTCTGTCATCGATCAGAATCGTGACCGCGCCGGAGACGAGGTCGATGCTGCGAACCTGCGCGGTGATCGTCTCGCCCACTTTGTGGACAAAGTTTTCGTAAACTGTATCCCGTTCGGCCTCGCGAATGCGCTGCAGTATCACCTGTTTGGCCGTCTGCGCCGCAATGCGGCCAAAGTTGTCGGGTGTATTCTGCACCAGGACGACATCGCCCAATTCGGAGGACGGCTCCACCATTTTGGCATCTTCAAGCAGAATCTCGGTATTCGCGTTGATAATGTCTTCGACGACCTCTTTTTCCGCAAACACCTTCATCTCGCCCGACGCCCGGTCCACTTCGGCGGTCACATTGGCTACCGAACCGTAATTGCGTTTGTAGGCAGAGATGAGCGCAGCCTCGATTGCATCGAAAATCACCTCGTTGTCGAGGTCCTTATCAACGGCGACCTGATTGATCCCGGCGATGAGTGCTTTAGACATTTTTGTTCTACCACTCCTGAAAAGGTGACGGCGCAGCGCCATAGCCACCGCAAAACCGAAACACAGATGCTAAAGAGACAAGCGCTCCGAATCGATATTGCCGGCAACGACTCCGTAGAACAAGAAAAGTGGGCGGAACCCACTTCAGAGACACGATTCTATCGAATCATCAAAGCCAGTGACGACTGCCCTCCAGTATAGCAGATTGCCGGCAAGAGATCAACTTCGTTAAGGAGGGGGTTATCCCCGTACTGTCGCAGGAAATCTGCCAGACGCAGGCAATCCCATTCTGACCGTGAAACGGATTCTGTACACCGGCATTCACGGCTTGCGCGCGATGAAGATCAGGCGTTCGCTGTGCGGTTGAAACGGGCTGCCGTCGAAGTCGCCCAGCAGATCATCGACCGCGAACCCGGCCTTCTCGAGCAGCCGGCCACCCTCGTCGGGCCACCAGAAGCGGAGCGGGAAGGATAGCCGTGTCTGCGCGCTGCGCCCGTCGGGGAACAATTCCTCATAGATGAAGAGCGTATGCTGGAGCTGACGGGCCGCGTCCAGAGAACGGGTCGTCCACTTCAACACTTGGGTGTTACGCTCCGCGTCCTCCCAGCGATCGGCCAGCTCCTGAACGCCCGATATTGACTCCAGATAAGCCGCGTCCGGGTTGAAGAGATCGATCAGAAGCAGGCCGCCGGCGCGCAGATGTCTGTACGCGCATTCCAGCGCCTGCATTTGCTCCGCCTCGGTCGTCAGGTGCATCAGCGTATTGCTTACGACAAAGACGAAGTCAAACGCAGTCTGCGCGAGTTGGAAGGCCGTCATGTCCGCCTGAACCAATCCGATACGGGACGCGTGGCCGTGTTGCGCGGCTTTGCCGCGGGCGAGCGCCAGCAGTGCGGCGCTCCTGTCAATCCCGACCGGGTCACAGCCGGCGTCGGCCAGCGGGATCAGGACGCGGCCGGTCCCGCAACCGAGTTCCAGCGCGGCGCGGCCAGCTGTTTGGGCCGTCTGAACGACCAGCGCAATATCGTCGGTATAGTCGCGGTAGTCGCCGTCATAGAAACGGGCGAAAGCATCGAAGTCCACGCGCCCGGACATCAGTCACAACCTCCACAGGACCTGCGGCCGCATCGGTTGGGCCGCCGGATACGGCGCGGCGGCCGGCACTACTCACCATGCGCCCTTGTTTTTGCGTTCTTCAGGCAATTGGTCTATAATCGTTCCAGATAAAGAGTTGCATGTGCCCCTGCCCAAGGGGGGGCGGTGCCGACCTGGTGAATCGGGTCGGCGTTTACTTTCATGGGGCGGCGTCGACGACAGCGGCCCGATTACAGGCGCGTCATACCCCGCGCACTATCAGCGAGCGAAAACCATGAGTGAAAGCCCAGTTTACCTGACCCAAAGCGGCCTGGATGCTCTGCAGGAGGAGTTGGACTATCTTGTCGGTGAACGACGACAGGAGATCGCGCAACAGATCGCCGAAGCCAAGGCCGAAGGCGATTTGAGAGAAAACGCTGGCTACGACGAGGCCAAAAATGCACAGGCATTTGTCGAGGGACGTATCCGCGAGCTGAAGGTCAAGATCCATAATGCGCAGATTATCGACGATTCTGAAACTCCGGACAACCTGGTGGCTCTGGGACGCCGGGTTGTCGTGCGCGAAAATGGCTACAACGACGAAGAGGTCTACACGATCGTTGGCTCGACCGAAACCGATCCGACCAACGGGCGCATCAGCAATGAAAGCCCGATCGGCAAGGCATTGATCGGCCGCGCCGCGGGCGACATGGTGCGCGTCGAGGCCCCGGCAGGAGAGATTGAGTTCGAGATCGTTCGCGTCGAAGGCTGAATGTCTCTCCGTTCAAAAGCAGCCGTTGACGAACGGCGCGCCGGCCAGGAGCAGGTATTGTGAAAGATGCCAGCCATCTTTTCGACCCAGAAAACCTGAGCGACCAGGAGCAGAGCCGCCTGCAGAAGCTGGCTGCATTGCGGGCGCGCGGGATCGACCCCTATCCGGCGCGGGTCAAGCGCACCCATTCGATCGCCGATGCCCGCGCGCTCTATCAAGACGGCGCCGCCCGGCAGCCGACCGTGAGTGTGGCCGGCCGGCTCAAGCGCATCCGCGTGATGGGCAAGGTCAGTTTCGCCGATCTGGACGATGGCAGCGCCCAGATCCAGCTTTTCGTTCAGCGGGACAACCTGCCCGACGGCTGGTACAACGAGGTGTGGAAGCGGCTTGTCGATCTGGGTGATTTCGTGAGCGCAACCGGTGCGCTGTCGGTAACGCGCAGCGGCGAGCTGAGCGTCACCGTTGACGAGATCGACTTCCTGGCCAAAGCGCTCAAGCCAATGCCGGACAAATGGCATGGCGTGCGCGATCCGGAGGTACGCTATCGCCGGCGATACGTCGACCTGCTGGCCAACGAAGAGGCGCGCGACCTTTTCCGCGCGCGGGCCGCGGTCGTGCGCGCGCTGCGCGCCTATCTGGACGGCGCCGGTTTCCTCGAGGTCGAGACGCCGATCCTGCAACCGCTCTACGGCGGCGCGGCCGCACAGCCGTTCATCACCCACCACAATCAGCTCCACCAGGACCTCTATCTGCGCATCAGCTTCGAGCTGTATCTGAAGCGGCTGATCGTCGGCGGCTTTCCCGCGGTCTACGAGATCGGGCGTGATTTCCGCAACGAGGGCGTCAGCTTCAAACACAATCCCGAATTCACACAGCTCGAGTTTTACGAGGCATACGCCGACTATGAAGATGTGATGCGGCGCACTGAAGAGATGGTCGCCTCCACCGCCGAACAGGTGACCGGCAGTCCAATCGTCGACTGGCAGGGGCATACCATCGACTTTTCGCCGCCCTGGCCGCGCCTGCCCCTGCGCCAGGCCATTCTGGACGCTTCCGGCATCGACTACGAGCAGTTTGCCGACGCGGACAGCCTGCGCGCGCAGATGCGCAGCCGCGGAATCGAAGCCGCGTCCGAGGCGAATTGGGGCAAGTTGGTGGACCAGCTGCTCACGAAATTTTGCGAGCATGCGCTCATACAGCCCACTTTTCTGGTCGATTACCCGCGCGATCTCAGTCCCCTGGCGAAGGGGATGCCGGATGATGAACGCCTGGTTGAGCGGTTCGAAGGCTTTGCCGCGGGGATGGAGCTCTGTAACGCATTCACCGAGCTGAACGATCCCGTCGACCAGTTGCAGCGCTTTCTCGATGAAAGCTACCGGGCCGCGCATGGCGATGAGGAAGCGCATCCGGTCGATGTCGATTACGTCGAGGCGCTCAGCTATGGCATGCCGCCCACCGGCGGCTTCGGTATGGGCATAGACCGCCTGACGATGCTGCTCACCGACCGGGACACAATTCGCGAGGTGATCCTGTTCCCGCACCTGCGCGAGATCGACGACATCCCCCGCGACGCCGCGGACGCGCCGGAGGCGTCTGACGAAGTGGCGGTACACGCTGGCAGCGGCGCCGAGTAGGCTGGACGCCGCGTCCAGCCTGCCGCGCAACGGAGGCATTTCGCACTGCAATTGGACGATCTGGCCTGTTCGGAAATCGGTATTCGTATTTGCCGCCTTCCGAAATCATGGTATAATGCAGCGGTTTAGAAGGAAAGACCAACACCGACGATGCGCTCCGCATTTTGTGAGCTAAGGAGCTTAGCACATGCAATCTTTAGGAACACCTGAGTTGTCCCTGTTTCTGATTGGTCCGACGCTGGGCCCGACAGAGTTGATCCTGATTTTGGTGATTGTCGTTATTTTCTTTGGCGTTGGACGGCTGCCGGAGGTGTTCGGCGGCCTGGGCAAAGGCATTCGCGAGTTCCGCCGGGCCGCCAAGGATGGGGAAGAAGAGGAAGACTCAGTGCAGGCAGATGCAGCCCCCGCTGAGGAGAGCGCTGAGCCTGCAGTGGCTTCGGAGGCAAATCCACCGGAAAAAGCATGACAGTTGCTGCGCTGACAACGCGGCCTTTCCTGTTTTGCCACACCTTTTGCATATGATCTTCGTGCGTAGCGGCCCGGTACCTTCGCTCGGTGTTCGGGCCTTTTTTGTCTGCGCATTGGTAACGCAGCCGCGACGACGACTGAACTGCAGCCGGCTGCCGAGGTGGGCAGCCAACCGCCGCCCGCTGAATTCTCCGAGGTGAACGATGGATGTTTTCTTGATGATCGCAACGGTAATTATCGCCATCACCTTAATCGGCATCGTCCTGTTGCAAGGTCAGGGTAGCGGCCTCGGTACTGCCTTCGGTGGCGATGCCGGGATCCATCGCACGCGCCGCGGCGTGGAAAAAACGATGTTCAATCTGACGCTGACGCTGGCGTCTCTCTTTCTCCTGCTCAGTCTGGTGACCGTTGCCCTTCATTAGCGGTCCTCAGTCGTCAGTTTTTAATTTTCAGTGGCGGTCCAAGGCAGGTTTCAGGGCGGTTGCTGGAAACTAGAAACTTTCCCATGACGGATCAACAATCCTTCGATAGGTCGGCCAGTCCGGGGCCGCAGCGCGCGCCCCCTCCGCCTCGCCTGCACTCGACGCCAACAAGATATCTGCCGTGGCCGGCCGCGCTGCCGGAGTCGTCCCCGCCATTGGGCCGTTATATCCGCTGGCAGCTGTTGCTGGCGGTCGTAGGCATTGCACTGCTGACCCTCCTGATGGGCGTTACGGCATACAACGTCTCGACCGCCCTGGTCCCTGAACGGGGCGGCGTCTTCCGCGAAGGCGTTGCCGGCAACCCGCAATACATCAACCCGCTCCTGTGCCACACTCACGACATCGACCGCGATCTGTGCAGACTCCTCTTCCGCGGCCTGACCCGACTCGATCAACAGGGGCAGGTCGTGCCGGACCTGGCCGAGTCCTGGTCCGCCCCGGATGGTCTCGCCTATACCTTTCGCCTAAAAGAAAACCAGTATTGGCACGACGGCAATCCCGTAACGATCGATGATGTGCTGTTTACAATCGAGATGATGCAAAGCCCGGATTCACCGATTCTGCCGGACCTGGCCGAGCTGTGGCGCTCCGTCACGGTCGAACGGGTCGAGGACCGCGCGGTGCGCCTCCTGCTCGACGAGCCGTTTGCGCCATTCCTCCAATTCACGACGGTCGGGCTGCTGCCGAAACATATCTGGCAAAACGTTCCCCCGGCAGAGTTGCGCGAGAGCCCCTACAATCTGCACCCGGTTGGCAACGGTCCGATGCGGGTGACCTTTGCTTCCGCGCAATTTTTGCGCCTCGAACGCAATCCCTACTCCGGCGAAGATATGCCTATGATCTCCGCCCTGGAGTTTCACTTCTATCCCGATTTCCCTTCGATCTATGCCGCCTACGCCGACGGCCAGCTCGACGGGGTGAGCCAGGTGATGCAGGGCGATATCCAACTGGTCCAGGACCGGACCGACCTGCAGCTCTTCTCCGCACCGTTGTCGACCTATGTCGGCCTGACCTTGAACCTGCAGAACCCGGATGTCCCCTTCTTGCAGGATGCGCGGGTGCGCCGCGCACTCTATCACGCACTCGATCGCGAACGGCTGCTCGAAGACGTGGTCGGTGGACACGGTCTGCTGGCGCCGTCTCCGATTCCGTCGAACAAGTGGGGCCACGCCCCGGACACGCCCTCCTACGATTATGACCCGGACGAGGCGCGGCTCCTACTGGATGAGAGCGGCTGGGTCGATAGCGACGGCGACGGCACCCGCGACAAGGATGGGCGGCCCATGCAGCTCATCCTGCTCACGAACGACGATGCCGCCCGCATCGCCCTCATCGAGCAGATCGCGGCGGACTGGCAGGCTGTCGGCGTCAAAGCCGTCGCGCAGAGCGTCACTTTCGTCGGGCTGGTCAATGACTTTCTGGTGCCGCGCCGCTTTGAAGCCGTACTCGTCAGCTGGGACATTACCGGAGACCCCGACCCCTTTCCTCTCTACCACAGCAGTCAGATCGATATTGGCCAGAACTACGGTGGGTGGGCCAACGATGAAGCCGACGCGCTGATGACTGAGGCCAGAAGCACCGTGGACCAGGAGAAGCGCCGCGCGCTCTATGTCCAGTTTCAGCATCTCTTTGCCGCCGACATTCCCGCCATCCCCCTCTACTACCCGGCCTATACCTACGGCGTCAGCGAGCGCGTCAAGGCAGTGCAGATCGGGCCGTTAAATACGCCGGCCGACCGCTTCGCCACATTCCCCGACTGGTATATTCTCACGCGCCGGGTGCCGGTTAACCAGCAGCTCAGCGAGCGATAAACCGCGCAAGGGCGCGGCACGGCAGGCTGCGCGTTGAATCGGGAAATACCGGTTTGCAGGATACCGGCTGAATATGATTTGACAGGAAAATGGCCTGCATGTTATAAGAATCGTTACGGATTCGCAGCGGTGGAGAGGGTACTGCTGCCCGTGCGTGAAGGGTCAGGCCGCCGACCTTTGCGTTCAACATATCGCCGCAGTGGCGGAATAGGAAGACGCGCTACGTTCAGGGCGTAGTGGGCATTAGCTCGTGGGGGTTCAAATCCCTCCTGCGGCACCAAAGGGACCCAGGCCACAACCCCGGGTTCCTTTTCTATCTTTTTCGAATCGCGAGTGGCACGCACCGCGCCTGTGTCCTGCAAGGAAAGCGTTATGGGCCTGACCCGCGTCGCAATTAACCCGGAACCGGCTGACGCCAGACGGCCGCGTCACCCTGCCTTCCCGGCGCTGTTGCTGCTTTCGGCTGTCGTTGGGCTCTATTTCATCTTTCAGCATGTCGACCAACTGCGCGAATTGACCGCGGTGCAGGCGCAGATCGCGGAGATGCGGCGCAACATTGCCCTCGGGCAACAGAATACGCTGGACCTGCAGGCCCAGTTGCGTTACGCGACGAGCGACGAATACGTGGTTCAAATGGCGCGCGGTGAGTTGGGGTACGTCCAGGATGGGGACGAGGTCTACATCCTGCTTGGTGTGCCCGACGCGGCGGTGGAGAGTGCGCCACCGGCAGCGCCCGCGGCGGCGGCGGACGACGCCTTCCGCCCGCTGGATTGGAGTTGGTGGCAATCCCTGCTGCAGCGGTTCAGGGAATAGATGGCAGGCGCCCCCGCTCGAAACAGGGTCGGTTCGCATCGGAAATGGCGCCAATTTGACGCACAGCGGTCCCTATGTTAGACTGTTCTGTGCTGTGTTGCGGGGTGGAGCAGTGGCAGCTCGTCGGGCTCATAACCCGAAGGTCGCAGGTTCGAATCCTGCCCCCGCTACCTCAGAGTCAAAGAGCCGCCGAACCGAAATCGGTCGGCGGT
>DAOUHX010000069.1:0-2986 GCA_034428395.1 Caldilineaceae bacterium | reverse complement strand
GGGGATGTTCTCGGCGACGACTTCGATTTCGGACTGGTAGTCGTTGAACTCGGCGATGAAGTTGTTCCAGGTGTCGCCGCGGTTGCCCTCTTCGAACCACCAGGAGAGGTAGCGGACCCTGGTCCTTTCCGCAGTCGCAGCGGCTTCGCCTCCGTCAGCGGCCGGTTGTGCGGCTGGTGCGCAGGCTGCGAGGAGCCCGATTCCGGCAAGTGCGCCTGCGTTGCGCAGAAGATCGCGGCGGGTCAGGCGGGTGCGAAGTGCGTGCTGCTTCCCCACATTTTGATCGGACATTTTGCCATCCTCCTTGAATGATGGTTTTGCGGTAGAAAGACGCCAATTGTGGAGAGAATGGAGCGCGACGAGGAGCGGGAGAAAGGGGCTTCGGGACCCCGTTCTGCGATCCTGCGGCTCCGGGAGAGACTATATACCTCATTTACCTATTCGTCAATCGGGAATACGGTGGTGGCGGTCAGTGGTAAGTGGTCAGTCTTTGGTTTCAAGCTTTTAGTGGTCAGGAATTGCAAGGGGCCATGGGGATTGGCCGGAGAGGTTGGGTTTGTTTGCTATGCGAAGTTGAAATGTGGGGTAGTTGGGCGGGTGGCTTTAGGTGCGCGGCTTGGGCGGCACGGCACGGAGCAGGCCGAGGTTGCAGGTGGGCCGGTCGAGGCAGACGACATTCGATTTCTTCACGCGAGCGAGCGGCCAGGGCCTCCTGCAGCTGCTGCTGGACGGGCTCGCCCTTTTGTCCGCGGGACCGGCTCCGGAGACAACGGGAGCGTGGGCAGCCACGCGGTAGACTTCGAAGGCGACGAGACGACTGCGCACGTGCTGCGGGGGGTGCAGGACGAGGACCGGCTGGGGTATGCGGTCGACCCGGGCCGTCGCTTGCATTTCTTCGCCGGAGGTAAGCACTGACCTGCCCCCCAAGAACTGGTCCGGGTTATATGGTAGTGTTGGGTAGTAGGATGGGGGGAGTTATGGCTAGGAAGAGACATACGCCGGAGCAGGGCATCAACTAGCTCAGAGAGGCTGAGGTGGCGATAGCCGAGGGCAGCCCAGTGGCTGAGGCCGCCCACCGGATGGGCGTGACGGAGCAGACCTTCTATCGCCAGCGGAGCGAGTGCGGGGGTCGCAGGCTCGACCAAGTGAGGCGCCGGAGGGAAACTCATGGGTCCTTCACGTCGTCGCCAGTGTGTCGAGCACGTGAAGGCGATCTTCGGGGTGTCGGAGCGACGCGCCTGCAAGGTGCTGGGTCATCTTCGCTCCACAAGGCGAAACAAGCCGAGCCTGGTGGAGGATGAGAAGGCGCTGACCGAGGAGATCGTGGAGCCGGCCAGTCAGTTCGGCAGGAACGGCTCGCGTAGGATCATCGCATTTCTGCGGCAAAATGGCTGGCATGTGAACCACAAGCGTGTAGAGCGGATATGGCGGGGTAAAGGGCTGCAGGTGCCGGCGAAGCAGCCGCGGAGAGGGCGTCTGCGGTTCAATGACGGCTCTTGTGTGCGTCTGCGGCCTGCGTGGAAGGACCACGTATGGGCGACGACTTCGTTTACCTGGGGCTCCATGACGGCTCAGGAGTGCGGTTGCTGACGGAAGCGGTTCTGTCCGTTTCCGTGTTCGAGCTTGTTACAAGAGCGGCTATACCTGTAGAGAAACCCTTTATCCGTGCCCTTCGTGGACCGCTGTCGAGTCGCCGATGGATATTTGGTCGGGCATGGAAGGCGTTGGGCATGGGGGCTGCGCGCCGGTGCCGTTCTGGTGCCCGCCAATCCTGGTCTCTCTATTCTGCTTGGGAAGACCTAGCAAATCCACAATAACTGTCAGTACGACGGGCAGCGGCCACCCCCTCGGCTGAGCCTGTCATTTCGCCACCTCCAAAACCGTACAGTTACCACCGTCAGGACGACATAGGCTCCTCGCGACCGCAAAAGGACTCCCTCTCCGCATCCCCTGTCGACATAATGGGGTTGCCGAAGATTACTCTCCTGCAACGCTGTAATGCGGCGCGGCGGTCAACGCTTCGCAACTGTGATCGCATCTCCCGGCATCAGAACCCTCTGCGCGACACCAGTCTCACCGCTAGTAAAGACATTGACACCCTATTGATACAGAAAAAAGTCATTTTGACACACCAATAACATACGACAGGTACATAATAGAGGATCACATACTCGATCCCGTCGCTGCCTGCACCACCATCTTACTCTCATTCCACAACATCCTATGCCATCACCGGCCTTGCACCCGGAACATTCTACTATTCTTTGCTCGCAGTCAATTCCGCTCGTTTAGCGCAGCCATAACTGTCTGCGCCGCGGGCAGCCTAGGGCGGAGGCCTGATTCCAATCCTTCTTTCCAACAGGAGAATCCCACCATGAAAAGTGTAATGCGGAAGGCCGTCAAATGTCTCTCTCTTGCGTTTGGCATGCTCGTCTTCGCCGCCTGTACCTTCGTGCTGCCCGAAGCGGAGCAGGTACAGCCCGAACCGGAGCAGGTACAGCCCGCATGTCCCCTGCCTGCCGGCGTTGCTCCGCCCGCCGATCCGCCGGTGACGGCGCAACAGGTGGAGGACGGCAACGCCAGCCTGACCGACTTCGCCCTGGCCGCGAGAGACAGTCATGTAAGCGTTCAGCATGAAGCAAGCGCATTAGAGCAGACGCTATACCTAAGATGTCTCTTCAGGCAGGAGGGGAGTCCGTGGCTTTCCGGTTCCACATACCTTGTGCAGCTGACGCCCGACGGCAGGGTGTATGTTCACGCGCAGTACATGTCGCTGTCCGGCAGACAGCTCAACCCCGTGATCTATGCAGCGGTTCTTCACGCTTTGGGGATCGACCCGGCCGCGGCCATGGCCGCCTTCGCCGCCGCCGCACACGGAGATGGCGGTCCATTCAACGTGCCCGATATCGCGGACGCCTCCGGCTACGCCACCGTCTATTTCTCGGACGCCGTTCCGCGCCCGAACGTTCTGCTCGCCGGATTCGAT
>DAOUHX010000068.1:0-5902 GCA_034428395.1 Caldilineaceae bacterium | reverse complement strand
AGCCGACATGAGCCGACATAAGTCGACCCTTCGCATCAAATCGAGAGGGTATCGGTCAACAGAGGCAAGAGCCCGGAAACCGTGCGACCCTGTAATCATCATGCCAATCCAACCGAGGGGTCCGGCCGGGATCGCGTCCATTTCTGCCAGTCCCGCCGCCGGAAACCACCCTCCCGAAAAGAAAAAAAAGTGCGACATTTGGGGACATTTGGGGACTTATGGGGACATATGTCCCACTTTCACGCCAAAACGAGAGGGATTCGGTCCCATTGGGCAGAGGCGCCGCACGACCGCCATTTCAGTAAGGCAGCCATGCAAGTTGTGCGACCGGCGGAGGCGCGATCCACGATCGATCTGCGAGGTTGAGAGAGTTGGAACGCTCGGTTTCTCTGGGGAGTTTGTCTAGCTCATCGCGCGCGCTGCGCGCACCGAGGACGCAAATCTTCGGGCCTGCTCGGACAGCGCGCGCCACTCGCCGTTTTCGACCCACTCTTTGCGCACGAGTGCGCTGCCCACACCGACGGCTATGGCGCCGGCGCGGATGAAGTCGCCGCAGTTCTCCAGGTCGACGCCGCCTGTCGGCATCAGCTTGAGGTGAGGCAGGGGCGCGAGCAGGTCCTTGAAGTAGCCGGGGCCCAGTTTGGTGGCGGGAAACACCTTGACGACGGCCGCGCCGGCTTTCCAGGCGGTCTGAATCTCGGTGGGGGTGAATGCGCCCGGCATGGCGGGCACATCGCGCTCGACGCAAAGCTTGAGCGTTGGCAGATCGAGGATGGGCGCGACGATGAACTGCGCACCGCGGGCGATTGCCGCGGCGGCCATGTCCGCGTCCAGCACCGAACCCATGCCCAGCGCGGCCGCGCCGTCGGAAAAGGCAGGTATCTCCTGCCGCAGGAGGGCGAGCGCATCGAGCGCGCCGGGGCTCGTCATCGTAAACTCAAGCGTTGTCACGCCGCCGTCGAGCAACGCTTGCGCCATGGCAGCGGCGCGGGAGAGATCGGGCAAGCGGACGACGGGCACGACGCCGCCCTCTTCGAGGAGTTCGAGGGTACGTTGGGAAGGTTTCACGCTGGTCCTCGCAGGGGGTGTTCGAGAGTCGTTGTATGCAGTCAATTATAGGCCAGCGCCAATCCACGGCAAACGGAGCGGACAGGGCGATTTTTTCGACTTTACAACGCTCAAATATCATTATATAATTGCTGGTATGGTCACAATATCATATTAGGACATGGAGATCGGGTCCTGTCTGATTTCTCGGCCTCTCAAGGCAATTCCCATCCGATTCGGGTTGACTTTGGGACTTAGAGGGTCACTGTGGCTGAACCCATCATTCAGCTCAAGCGCAACAGCCTCCACGGGGAACTGGCCCGTCGACTGGAGGAGCTGATCGTATCCGCTCACTGGGGAGTCGGTCAGACGCTTCCTTCTGAACGCGATATGGCTGAACAGTTTGGCTTGTCCAGGTCGGTTGTGCGCGACGCGATGCGCATTCTGGCGGCCAAGGGTCTTGTGAACATAAGGCAAGGTGTCGGCGCCGTCGTCACCCAGGATGGCAGACTTGCATTTGTAGAGCTGCTCGATCTCCTACTGCGGCGGGGAAACTACACCCATCAGCAGCTTCTTCATGCGCGTGAATTCCTGGAGGCGAGCGCGGCAGCGGCAACCGCGCTAAATGCCACTGTCGCCGATCGTAGGCGAATTGAGGACAGCCTGGAGAGGTACAAAGAGGCGATCGTAACGCGACAGCATCCGGACCAGGTCGACATTGTCCATGCCGAATTCCACACCAGCCTTGTGCAGGCAACTGGCAACCCGGTTCTCATGGACCTGATCAGTCCGATGGTGGAGATTTCCACCGAGGTAACCCGTCCCCTGATCGGCCACCGCGACCAGTGGGACGACTACCTTTATCATCAAGCAATTCATGACGCCATTGCCAGGGGCGATGCCGAGGGTAGCCGCCTGGCCGTTCATCGCCATATGGAACTCTCAGCTGCACACCTGATGCGGGCCGGGCTGCTGTCTTGAGGCGAAGCATAGGAAGTCGAAGGCGGGCAGGTGGATCGCCATGGGTGTGAAGAGCAGGCAGAAGCGGTACCGAGCGACGAAAGGAGTCTGCAAGTGAGTCTCATTCGCCATGTGGCATTGCGCACCAGAGACATGGAGCGCTCAAGGTTCTTCTACGAGGAGATTCTGGGGCTGAAGTTTCTGCGTTACTTGGGCGACGGCTGCTATCTCACCGACGGAACGGTGAACCTGACCTTCATTCAATATGACGGGGAGCCGCCGCGCCCTCCGCTGGCCTACGCAGGTGAGTACATCCATCTGGGACTGTTTGTAGAGGATCTGGCCGAGATTTTTCAGCGCCTGAACGCCGAAGGCTTCACGATTCTGCGTGAAGACATCAAGAACGAAATGGAGTTTGACTACTCGCATGTGCCGGAAGGCTCCTTCAAGGTGGCCGACCCCGACGGGAATGTCATCGACATAACCGAACGTGAAGATGAGTGGGACGGTGTGCGTCTGTAGTCGCCAACAGAAATCCGGAGACAATGACCATGGCCCCAACTGCAGGCATCTGCGTCGTCATGCCGGAGGACGGCAATCAGCAGGACCTCGATGATTTCACGCCAGCCGGCTTCAGTCTCGACTTTCAACTTACGCCGGTTCCGCCCGGAGAGGCAACGGTCTCAATGCTATGGCGGATGGCAGAGGATAGGGAAATCGAGGATGCGGCGCTCCTCGGAGCCCGCCAGCAGCCCGCCTGCATCTCCTATGCCTGTACGGCAGCCAGCTTTGTACGCGGCAAGGGCGGCGATGAGGATATCAACCGCAGGATTACGGCAGTCACCGGCATTCCTGCGACCTCGACGTCAACGTCCTTGCTGCGCGCCTTGCGCGCCCTGAACGTCGAACGGCTGGCTGTGGCAACGCCTTATCTGGACGAGCTGAATGAGCGGCTGGATCTTTTCCTGGAAGCGCACGGCTTTCGAGTCGTCTCCATGCTGGGACTGAATGCGAAAGTAATTCAGGATGTAACGCCCCAGGAAATCGTCCAGCTTGCGCGCGACTGCGATTCAGCGGATGCAGAGGCGGTTTTCGTCAGTTGTACAACCATGAAGACGGCACCCTACGTCGCTGAGTTGGAAGAAACGCTGCAAAAGCCTGTCCTCTCGGCGAACCAGGTCTCCATCTGGGATGCTGTGCAAATGACGGGAAGACAGCCCGCGATGCCGGCTCGCGGCCGTCTGTTCGAACTCGAGGCCAGCCCGAAATAGCCGGCATACGAAGCCAGGATGAAACCGGGGCGCAGTCGGCGCCAATTCATATCACTCTTCACACCAGGAAGGACCGTCATGGAAATTCAACGTGAACTTGCCTTTTCGCAGGAGGAGTACGACGCCCGCCTGGCCAGGGTTAAAGCGCAGATGGCCGCGGAAGAGATTGAGGTGCTTCTCGTCCACACGCCGGCCAACCAGTGCTACCTGACCGGATTTCAAACGCTCAATCTTTACGACTACTCCTGCCTGGTCATTCCCATTGACGGGCCGCCATTCGTGCAGGTGCTGGAAATGGAGGAAGGCAACGTCCGCTTGACATCGCAGATTGAGGAAATCGTCGTGTATACATCTGTGGAGGATCCGGTCGCGATGACGCAGGACCTGTTGAGGGGGCGAGGTCTGTTCAATCGGCGCGTCGGCCTCGAGGCCGACACGCCGTTCCTGACGCCGCGCCGTTACGCAGCGCTGAACCAGGTCATTCCCAACGTAATAGACGCTTCCGACCTGGTGAAGAAGATCCGCCTCATCAAGTCGCCGGCTGAGATCGACCACGTTCGACAATCGGCGCGTCTGACTGAAGCCGGGATGCAGGCCGGCTTGGACGCCATCGGCGAGGGTGCAACCGACCAGGATGTGGCGCGTGCCTGCTACGCGGCCATGATCGGAGGTGGCAGCGAATACATGTGCATCGATCCAATCGTAACAACGGGCAGACGTTCCGGTATTCCCCACTCCACCCACAAGCGGCAGGTTGTGCAGCCGGGCGACAATATCTTTATCGAGATTGGTGCCTGCATCGAGCGCTACAGCGGGCCCATCATGCGTACAGCCGTATTGGGTTCGCCGAGCGACAACGTGCAGAGAACGGCCGAAGCCTGTTTCACCGCGCTTGACGATGCGATGGCGGCCATGAAGCCGGGCGCCAGCGGCGACGAGGTCGCGCGCGCGGGCTGGGTGGGCATAGAACGGGACCGTTCCGAGATCTTCTTCCACGGTGTGGTCGCCTACTCAATCGGGCTGGGCTTTCCGCCGAATTGGGGCGACTACCGTCTGTATCTGACCAAGGGGCAGGAGACGCTTCTTGAAGCAGGCATGCTCTTCCACCTGCCGATTGCGTTGCGCGATGTTGGCAACTACTGCGTCGGTTTCAGCGAAACGGTGGTCGTCACCGAAAGCGGCTGCGAGCAGATAACGCAGTTTGAAAGGCAACTGTTCCGTTGCTGATGGAGGTCAAGCCACTTTGAACCTAAAGACACTTTCTTCTGAGATCGGCATCAGCAAGTGGGACCTGGATACGCCGGCCCTTCTCGTCGATCTGGACCTGATGGAGGGGAATATCGACCGCATGGCCGGCTACATGAAGAAGGCCGGCGTGGACTGGCGCCCCCACACCAAGGGGATCAAGGTTCCCGCGATTGCCCACAGGGCGGTAGCCGCCGGCGCGATCGGCGTTACCTGTGCCAAGCTGGGCGAAGCCGAGGTGATGGCGGCCGCAGGCATCGGAGATATTCTGATCGCCAACCAGATTGTGGGGGCGGCAAAGATCGCCCGGCTTGTCAACCTATGCCGCCACGCCGATGTGATCGTGTGCGCCGACGACGCCGGAAACGTGGCGGAGCTCGGGGCCGCTGCCGCGGCGAAAGGGGTGACGCTGCGGGTCGTTGTCGAAGTGAACGTCGGGCTGGATCGCTGCGGCGTGGAACCCGGTGAGGCCGCAGTTGCCCTTTCCCGCCAAATCGCCGGCACACCTGGGCTGGACTATGCCGGCGTAATGGGCTGGGAAGGTCATGCCTCGGTTATTGAAGACCCGGTAGAGAAGGAAGAGGCCTGTCGCGCCTGCGTCGAGTTGCTGGTACGCAATGCCGAACTGTGCGCGGCTGCAGGGCTGCCGGTCCCGATCGTCACCTGCGCCGGAACGGCCACCTATAAGATCAGCGCTCACGTGGCGGGGGTAACCGAGATTCAGGCGGGCGGCGGCATTTTCACCGACATCGCCTATAAGAGCTGGGGAGCGGACGACCTTGACTGCGCGCTAACTGTCCTGGCAACGGTAACCAGCCGTGCGGCTCCGGCGCGGGCGGTGATCGATGCCGGGCGCAAGACGATGTTCTCATCGGTTGCATTGCCCCAGGCGAAGGGGATTGAGGGAGTAGGTACCCCCGTCTTTTCGGCAGAGCACGGCTCCGTCGATCTGAGCGGAGATGCGCGCCGGTTGAAGGTGGGCGACAAGATCGAGTTTATCGTCGGATACGGCGACGATACCGTCTATCTGCACGATGTTCTCTACGGCGTCCGTAATGACCGGGTGGAGGCCGCCTGGCCGATAGAGGGCCGGGGGAAACTGCGCTGAGAGCAGGCATATGATCGTCGACTGCCATACGCATCTGATGACCGAGGAGCAGTGGGGCCCAATCTTCACGGCCGAATACCACAAGGTCGCTGACCGTAACCGGTCGCTCAGCCTGGGTGTAACTGCCGAGGAGCACTGGCAGGCCTGTGCGGGTGCAGATCGCGTCATCGTCTTCGGCCTCAACGCGCGTTATCTTCAGATAGAGACGCCCAATGAGCAGATTGCCGGTTATGTAGCTTCGCATCCGGAGAAGCTGATCGGGTTTGTGGCG
>DAOUHX010000067.1:0-4314 GCA_034428395.1 Caldilineaceae bacterium | reverse complement strand
CTGGTGCTGGCCGGTCGCGCGCGATCCGCACTATCTGTTTTTCAGCTTCTTCATGGCGAGCTGGCTGGGGCAGTACCTGATCAAGCGGCACAACTTTTTTGTCAACAGGGTGCTGCCGATGGCGGTCGCGCAGAAGCAGGCGCTGACGCCGGAGGTGATGGCGCACTATCGCAATGCGCAGCCCGCGCCGGAGGCGCGCGCCGCCTGCGCCGCGTTTCCCGGACATATCATCGGCGCGACCGACTGGCTGCGCTCGATCTGGGATGAGCGCGCCGCGTTCAGCGCCAAGCCGGCGCTGATCTTTTGGGGTTTCAAGGACATCGCCTTCCGCGAGAAGGAGCTCAACCGCTGGAAGTCGGAGCTGAGCGACGTTGAGATACACGAGTTCAGGGACTGCGGGCATTTCCTGGCCGAGGAGGCGCCGGAGCGGATCGTGCCGGTGCTGCGGGGCTTTATGGAGCGGACGGGGTAGGGCAGTGTTATAATCGTAGGGTTAGCAGCTTTTTGGAAATTGTGATTGAAGGCAGTCCGGCTTGGTAATATGGCCGTCTTGCGGAAAGGAAATGTCATGGATGAAATCAGATTGAAAGACTACCGCTGTTTCCGGGAAGATCAGACGGCACGGCTGGCACCGCTTACGCTCTTGGTGGGGGAGAATAGCACAGGGAAGACCTCCTTCCTGGCCATAATTCGCGCCCTTTGGGAACTTGCCAACGACTACAAGATTCCAGACTTCAAGGAAGATCCTTATGATCTGGGAAGTTTTGACGAAATCGCTCACTACCGAGGCGGCCGGGGTGGCAGAGCCGAGACTTTCTTAGCTGAATTCAGTTCGACGGCACCCAATATGCTAGAAGGGAGAAGGAGGTATTTTTCTCAACATTTTGGCGTAACATTTGGGAAAGTAGGCACGATCCCGGTTCCTGTTGGGAGACGATTTGCCTTTGGCGACACTCGGATCGAGGAACGCTTCGAGAAAAACAATGACTATCTTCTTAGAGTTGAGACACAGAGGGGGAGATGGGAGAAGAGGGAGAGCAGAGACAGAGGAATGCGATACTCATTTCAAGAACGTATGATGCCCCCGCACTTTCACTTTAGAAGATCGTCAATTTCTGGGGAAAACCAAGAAGGAGGCCCGGAATTCGAACCACTTGAAGGCTCTCCTCCATTTAGTTCTGAAGAATACGAGATTTTCCGAGGAATTCCTTGGTTTGACCTCCGTTACTTTGACGAGCGTCCATTCGCCAGCGCGCCAGTGCGTTCCAAGCCGCGCCGCACTTATGATCCATCCCGACCCACCAGGGACCCCGAGGGGGACTATGTGCCGATGTATCTCGCGGACGTTTTTACCCGGCGCAAGAGAGAGTGGACTGAACTCAAGAAGAGGCTACAGGAATTTGGCAAGGAAGCTGGTCTGTTCGATGAAATCTCCATAAAAAGGCTGGGACGGAGAGATAGCGAACCATTCCAGATTCAAGTCAGAAAATCTGGAAGCAAATTGAAGGGGCCATTACGCAATCTCATTGACGTCGGATACGGCGTCAGCCAAGCGCTGCTGGTGATAACCGAGTTGCTGCGACCAGACGCGCCGCCGCTGTTCCTTTTGCAGCAGCCGGAGGTACATCTTCACCCCAGCGCGCAGGCTGCGCTTGGCAGTCTGTTCTGTCAGATCGCTAGCAGGGAGCGTCAACTTATCATCGAGACGCACAGCGATAACCTGATCGACCGCGTGCGCATGGATGTACGCGACGGGGAGGGAGCCCTGAAGCCCGAGGATGTGTCGATCCTTTTCTTTGAGAAGGACGACCTGGATGTGCGTATTCATTCACTGGAAATTGACGACGCGGGCAACGTCAATAACGCGCCGGATAACTACCGCAGCTTCTTCATGGAAGAAACAGCAAAGTCATTGGGGTTATAGAAATGTGCGCTATTGTTGATGTAAACGTTTCTCACGAAGTCTTCGGCGACAATCGTCCAGAGGCTGGCGAGAGGTTTTTCAAATCACTCAGTTCCGGCACTCTTCGTCTTGTGGTCGGCAAAAAGCTTCTTGACGAACTCAAAGATTGGAAAGCTCAGCATTGGATACAACAAGCAATTCTTGCCGGGATAGTTCAGCAGGAGACATCTGACACAGTGGATGATATAGAGGAGGGACTCCAAGAAAGGGGGAGATGCCGCTCCAATGACACACATATCATCGCGTTAGCTCAAATCAGTGGTGCTCGCCTCCTGTACTCTAATGACAAAGACTTGCATGAGGATTTTGGAAATAAGCGTCTGATCGATAATCCGCGCGGCAAAGTCTATTCGACGAATGAGCGCAAGGACTTCACGCAGGCCCATGCACGACTTCTGAACAATAGAAATCTGTGCCGAAATCGATCCGCCACCAGAGCTAGGTCACGTTGAAACCGAATCTGCGCGCCCTCCACTGAAACCTTCCGATGGATCGCAAGTGGATCGTGGGAACCGTCGCCGGGCTGGTAGTGCTGGCCGGAGTTGTGCTGGCCGTCCTCTACTTCACAAGCCGCGCGCCCGGCGCCGACCGCCTGCCCGAGGAGGCCGCGGCGCGGCTGGAAGAGCTGCAGACAATCAAAGGCCGGCTGCTGCTGGGCAAGGACGACCAGGCGCTCGAGTATGAGCTGTGGGTGCAACGCCCGCGCCATCTGCGCGCCGAGACGGAACTGAAAGGGCTGGACCGCAAAGCCGTCTTCATTTTGGTCTTCAACGACGAAGAGGCCTGGACCTACGACCCGCTGCTGAACATCGCGACCGTCACCGACCGGAGCAAGGGGCCGCCTGCCGACGGGTCCAGCTTCGGCACCTCCCTGCTGGAGACGATGCCGGATGACGTGCTGGCCGGCCTGCGCGCGGCTGACATTCAGATAATCGGCGAGGAGGAGGTCGCCGGCCGCAATGCGCTGCGCGTGCAGCTTCTGCTGCCGCCGACGCAAAACCCGCTTGCGGAGGTCGGCCAGGATGTGACCGTCTGGCTGGACAGAAGCGTCTACTATCCGCTCGCGATCGAGGGCGACAGCGGCTTCCACTTGCGTTTCGAATTCATCCGTTTCAACGAAGCGATCGATCCTGTGACATTCGTCTTCTTCCCGCCGCCGGGCGCGACCGTGCGCCGGACCGGTGAGTAACGGGCAGCCGGGCGCGGACGACCGCGCAGGCCGCCGCTGGGGCATCACCCGCTTCCGCCATATCCTGGCCGCCTGTATCGCCGCCCGGCTGGCGGTCGATACCACGACCCAACTCTTCTTTCCCTTCCTGCAGACCATAGCCCTGGGAATGGCGATTGATATCGTCCTGCTTGGCCGTTTGGTCAGCCTGCGCAGCCTGGCGGGGTTGAGCGCGCCGCTGTTTGGTGCGGCGGCCGACCGCTACGGCTACCGCCGGCTTATGCGCCTGTCGTTGTTGCTGGCGGCAGCGGGCATGTATCTGCTGGGCAGCGGATGGGGCATCTGGTCGGTCGTTTCCGGCATGGTCGTTTCCGGCATGGGCCTGACCGGCTTCCTGCCGACCTGCCAGGCCTACATCAGCGCGCGGCTTCCCTTTGCGCAGCGGGCGCGCGGCATTGGCGCGTTGGAATATTCCTGGGCTCTGGCCGGCATTGTCGGGTTGTCGTTGATGGGGTTTCTCTTCGGGCGTTTCAGCTGGCAGCTGCCTTTCATGGTCCTGGCCACGGCCATGCTGGCCGGCTGGGTCCTGCTCAGATTGCTGCCGGAAGCCAGGGGGGAGGCCGCGCGCAAGGAGGTTGCCGCCGCGCGTGCGCGGGAGGTCGCGCCGAGGAGATTGCGGAGCCGTTCTCTCACCCCCCTGCTCTCAACCCTCCCTCCTCTTCATGTAGGCAGGGTGGCCGGTCTCTTTGATCTCGGAGCCAACTGGCGCGCCGCTTTCGCCGTCATCTGCGCCAATGGTCTCTTCTATTTCAGCCAGGTCCACATCCTCATTGCCCACGGCGCGTGGCTGCAGACCGAGTACGGTCTGGCCCCGGAGAGCCTGGGCCTGGTAGCGCTGGCGCAGGGTGGAGCGGACCTGTGCGGCAGCGTGCTGGTATCGCTGATTACCGATCGAATCGGCAAGAAGCGCGCGGTCCAGGCAGGCATGCTGGGTTCGCTGCTGGTTTACGGCTCTCTACCGTTTATCAACGTCGGCCTGATTCCTGTCATCGCAGCGCTGGTGCTGCTGCGCTTTGTGTTCGAGTACGGGATCGTCAGCGCGATCGCCCTGATCAGCGAGCAGGCGCCGGACCGGCGGGCCAAGATGATATCCCTGTCGGTGGCGCTCAATCTGGTGGGCTCG
>DAOUHX010000066.1:0-4350 GCA_034428395.1 Caldilineaceae bacterium | reverse complement strand
TGGCCCCTCAGCCGCACCACGCCCCTGATCATCGGGCGCCACGAGGAATGCCAAGTTACGCTGCCGGACCGCCAGGTCAGCCGCAACCACGCCCGCATATTCTGGGACGGCTCCGCCTACGCAATCGAGGATCTGGGCAGCAAGAACGGGACCCATGTCAACGGTGTCGACATCGCGGACGCGCCCCATAGTCTTTCGGACGGCGATGAAGTGCAGATTGCCTTGCGATTCAAAATGGCCTTCGTCGATGACGAGGCGACGACGCCGCTGACGCTGGACACACCCGAGACGGAAGAAGAGCCGGCGTCAGGTCTGCGCATCGAAGAGGAAACCCGCCAGGTCTGGCTCAACGGGACGCTACTGGACCCGCCCCTAAGCCTGCATCAATACCGGCTGCTGAGCGCGCTCTGGCACGAGGGCGGCGGCGTGATGACGCGTGAGCAGATCGTGCAGGCGGTATGGCCGGAGACCAGCGGCGACGGTGTCAGCAAGCAGGCCATCGACGCACTCGTGCGCCGGCTGCGGGAACGGCTCAGCGAACATGACGACAGGGATGACTATATAATCACTGTGCGCGGCCACGGATTCAGGCTGGAAAACCCCTGACAAAGACTGTGGAAAAGGAGGCGTTCTCCGTTCGCCGCCCTCTTCACTCTCTTCGCCTGCAAGGAGCGCCGTCACAGGATTGATGAACCTCTCGGCTGTATTGCCTCCGACAAATTCCACGCGCCGCGATCGGAGAAAAAGAGACATCGACGGCAATGCGCACATCGCGCCCGCCTGCAGACAGGCTCACCCCACCTCCACAAGTAAGCGACCACTTGGCCTCTATATCCATATTCCCTTTTGTGCCCGCAAATGCCCCTATTGCGATTTCAATACCTATGCACGGCTGGAACCGCTTTACGAATCTTACACGCAAAGGCTCTGCCGCGAACTGAAGCGCTGGGTTCCACTCCTCGACGGACGCACGATACAGACGGTCTTCGTGGGCGGTGGCACGCCTACCGTCCTCAGCGCGGGCCAGCTCACGCGCATCTTCAAGCTTGTCCGCACAGAGTTTCCCCTGGCGGAGGACGCTGAAATCAGCACAGAAGCCAATCCGGGCACCTCGGATTGGGACCAGTTCGAGCTCCTGCGTGAACTGGGCGTGAACCGGTTGAGCATGGGTGTACAGAGCTTTCAGCCGCCGGAGCTGGCCTTTCTGGGCCGCATCCACAGCGCGGATGACGCGCTACGCGCCTATGAGGCAGCTCTGCGAGCAGGATTTGCAAACATCAATCTCGACTTCATGTTCGGCTTGCCGCAGCAATCATTGGAATCCTGGAACGACACGCTGGACAAGGCGCTCGAACTCGCGCCCCAGCATCTCAGTCTATACAGCCTGATCGTCGAGCCGGGCACACCGCTGGCGCACTGGGTGGAGACCGGACAGACACCGCCGCCTGATGATGACCAAGCCGCGGCGCTTTACGAGACCGCAATGGCGCGACTGCGGAAAGCCGGCTACCACCACTATGAAGTGTCCAACTGGGCACGCGGCAAGGAGTTCGCCTGCCGACACAACCTCATTTACTGGCGGAATCAGGACTGGATCGGAGTCGGGCCGGGCGCGCACAGCCACCTGCGCTATCCTCTGTCGGGGCGCCTGCGCCGCCAGTTGACTCGGGGAGGTTTCGGCGCGGCCGAACCGGAACTGAATATGGGCATGCAATGTGGGCAGGCGGCGTTGCGCTGGTCCAACCACAAGAGCGTGAAAGGCTACATGAAGCGCGTCGATTCCGGCGAAACGCCCGTGGACTTCTGTGAAGAACTGCCGGCCCTTGTCTCCATGGGAGAAACGATGATGCTCGGCCTGCGCCTTGTCCAGGAAGGGGTGACGTTTGCCCGCTTTGAAGCATTGCACGGGCAGCCTATGCACGCCGTCTTCGGCCCAAAACTGGAACGGTTGCAGGATGCCGGCATGCTGGAATCAAATCAGGGACGGGTGCGCCTGACCG
Organism: Caldilineaceae bacterium; assembly: GCA_034428395.1. GTDB lineage: Bacteria > Chloroflexota > Anaerolineae > Caldilineales > Caldilineaceae > Bin5. The sequence goes on along the minus strand of DAOUHX010000066.1, from coordinate 2,350 downwards.
CCAGAGGGCTGCTGCTCGGCAACCGCGTCTTCAGCGAGTTTGTTGTCTAAGCACAGACCGGCCGCATGCCTCTATCATTTCGGCGCGCGGTCTTCGGGCGAAACTACCTAGCATTTTCCTTACCGAATTCAGACGGAGTATGCCAGTGTTGCAAGCGATCGTATTCGACTTTGACGGGACGATTCTGGACACGGAGACACCCGATTTCCAGACTTGGCATGAAATCTACAAGTGCTACGACGTTGCGTTGCCACTGGATCTCTGGCTGAAGTGTGTAGGCGGAGGCACGGACGAATTTGATCCCCATCAACATTTGGAGGCACTGCTGGGTCGCACAATTGACCGCCAGCGCCTGCGTACCGAACGCCGCCGGCAGTTCCTAGCCCGCGTCCACGCCCAACCAGTCCTGCCCGGCGTGCTCGAACTGATCGCCGGGGCCGAACGGCGGGGACTGAAGCTGGCGGTTGCTTCCAGTTCGGACCGCAATTGGGTGGACTCGCATCTGCAACGGCTGGGCCTGCGGAGCCGTTTCCACGCGATAGTTACCGCCGATGATGTCGAACGCGTCAAACCGGACCCGGCTCTCTACCGGCTAGCGGTGAAACGGCTGGAAGTGCCTCCCCTCCAAGCGGTCGCCATCGAAGATTCCTACAACGGCATGTTGGGCGCAAAGGGGGCCGGGCTGCACTGCGTCGCAGTACCCAACCACATTACCCTCAGCTCCGACTTCTCTGCCGCCGACCTGCAACTGGACTCAATCGCCAGCATCGCGGCCGACGATCTGATCGACCGTTTCAGCGGCCCGCCGGTCAGCGCCGCAAACGGGACGGACGACGGCTTGAAGGAAGCTCAATGACCCGCGCCATCTATCCCGGCAGCTTCGATCCATTCCATAACGGCCATCGCGACATCGCACGTCGCGCGGCCGGGCTCTTCGATGAACTGATCGTCACCGTCTTTGACGCGCCGGCCAAGCGGCTGCTGTTTTCGAGCGATGAGCGCATTCAGCTGGCCCGGGAAGCCGTTCAGGACGTGGAAAATATTTCGATTGTGTCATATAGCGGACTAACGGTAAAATGGGCAGAGCGCCATGACGTACGGGTGATCGTGCGCGGCCTACGAAATGTCGATGACCTGAGCTTCGAGTCCCGCATCGACATGGCTAACCGGCACATGGCCCCGCAGATCGAGACCTGCTACCTCCTGTGCAGCACGGAGTACGCCTACCTCAGTTCAACGATACTGAAGGAGGTGGCCGGCCTGGACGGCGACATTTCGGGTTGGGTGACGCCGCATACTGCGCGGGCGCTGCGGCAACGGTTCGAATAGTCGCCACTTCTAAACTCGAGTATCCTGCCGCCGCGCCCAAGTATCGCTGAGAATTGATAGCTGACTAGGAAAGACTGCACCGAGAGTTCAAACTGACCATGGAAATATTACAACTGGTTGACCAACTCGAACAGACCATGAATCGAGGGTGGCGCGTACCTCTCTCGCCATCGCTGATCGTCAATTCGGAGGAGTGTCTGCGGTTGATCGATCAGATGCGCATCAGCATTCCCAGCGCGATCAAGGAAAGCGAGCGCATGATCACCGAGCGGGACCGCATCATCAGCGATGCGCAAGCGCGGGCCGAGCAGATCATTGCGCATGCCGAGCAGCAGGCCATCCAGATCGTTAGCGAGGACTCGATCACCGAGCGCGCACGCGAAGAGGCCGACCGCATCATCGCACATGGACACGCCGAAGCAATCCGTTTGGTTGATGAAGCCGAGGTCTACGCCCTTGACGTGCTCTACCGACTGCGAGACAACCTGAACAACTCGTTACAGCAGGCCGAAAACGGCATCCAGGCCATTGAAGCCAGTCAGGCGCCCCAGGAGGAGACCGGGTTTGAAGATTCCGTCGAAGAATTCGTACCTCCACCGTCTCTCCAGTCCGACGAAATGAACGACCACTCTGAGGACGAGAAGTGATAGCCGCCCGCATCGTCCGTCCCTTTGATGAACCGTCCCATCGTTCCCTCTGAGAAGGACGAGATTCCCACCGGTAAATCCAAATTCGCCAACCGGACAGCATTCCTCGCGGCCTTGTCACCCCGCGTCCGGAAGCTGATCGGCGCGTTGCTTGTGTGCAGCGTCTTCGGCTTCGGCTATCGCACCTATTTCCACAACTGGGTCCCACTTGGCCCACAACGAGTCGTCACAACAGTAAACGCCAAGATGGGCGTGCATACCCGCCTGACCGACGAGCCGGACGCGGCCAAGGTCAAGCGCAGCCTTGAAATGGTGCGCGAGATGGGCGCGCCCTGGATTGTAGAATACTTTCCCTGGGCCTACTACGAGCCGCG
>DAOUHX010000065.1:0-13630 GCA_034428395.1 Caldilineaceae bacterium | reverse complement strand
AGGTTCTCGATCGAGCAGACGACGACGAAGTTGTCGGCGCGGTCGCGCATCACCTCCAGCTCATACTCCTTCCAGCCGATCAGCGACTCCTCGACGAGGACGGTATGCACCGGGCTTTCGCGCAATCCCCAGGCCACCTTTTCGTCGAACTCCTCCGGCGTGAAGACCGTGCCCGCGCCGCTGCCGCCGAGTGTGAAGCTGGGGCGAATGAAGATGGGGAAGTGCCCGATCACGGTCTCAAAGATCTCGCGCGCCTCTTCGAGCGAATGGGCGATGCGGCTGCGCGGCGACTCGAGCCCGGCCTCGGACATCGCCCGTTTGAACAGGTCGCGGTCCTCGGCCACCTGCATCGCGCGCAGATTGGCGCCGATCAGCTCGACGCCGTGCCGCTCAAGAATGCCCTGTTCGGCCAGCGCCACCGCCAGGTTGAGACCGGTCTGTCCGCCGACTGTGGGCAGCAGCGCGTCGGGGCGCTCCTCGGCGATGATCTTCTCCAGCAGTTCGACGGTGAGCGGTTCGACGTAGGTTGCATCGGCCATCTCCGGGTCGGTCATGATCGTGGCCGGGTTGGAGTTGACCAGTACGACGCGGTAGCCTTCAGCCTTGAGCGCCTTGCATGCCTGCGCGCCGGAATAGTCGAACTCACAGGCCTGACCGATGACGATCGGGCCGGAACCGATGATGAGAATCGAGGAAATGTCAGTGCGTTTGGGCATGGGTAGTTTTCAGATTCTGGTTTTTTGTTTTGCCTGACGGCCGCTTACAATGAAGCGTCAGCGCCGAATGAGCTACGGTTTCCCCTCTTTGACGCGCAGGGTGATTGTAACGTGACGATTCGCGACTCAGCAAAACAAAGTTCCCGCCGCGATGCCGCGTCTGCGCTGTCGAAGATTGCCGTGGTGGTCGTGGCGGCCTACATTGCGGCGCAGATGGTAGCCGACATCGCCAGCCTCAAGATCGGCGTCGTCGCCGGGCTGGCGGTCGACATGGGCACCTTCGTCTATCCCATCACCTTCACTCTGCGGGACCTGGTGCACAAAACGCTGGGCAAGCGCAACGCGCAGCTTCTGATCGTCACCGCCGCGATCATCAACCTGGCGATGGTGCTCTACCTGATGTGGTCGGCTTCAGTGCCCAGCGACCCGGACTCATTCGGCGGCGCCGAGTTCAGCATGATTTTCGCGCCGCTGTGGCGCATCGTTTGCGCCTCGATCCTGGCGGAACTGGTCAGCGAGCTGGTTGACACCGAAATCTACCACCTTTTCGTCAGCCGCGTCACCACCCGCTTCCAGTGGCTGCGCGTGCTGGTCAGCAACTCGGTCAGCGTGCCGGTCGACAACCTGATCTTCGTGTTAATCGCTTTTTCGCCCTTCGCCTTTCTGGGCGCGCAGCTGGTCGACTCCTGGACGGTGGCCTGGGAGATCTTCGTCTTCAATCTGCTGGTCAAATACGGGGTTACGCTGGTGAGTATGCCGTTGATCTATCTGACGCCGGACCGGGATTGGAATGGCGAGGGGGCGTAGTCATGCGTGGTATACTGTCTGCGACATCAGGTCACAGTTCCCTCCTTCCGATAGCAGAGCTTTAGACGATCCTTCAGTTTTCAAGATATCGATCATGCCCTCCATCAAACCCGACCATTGGATCCGCCGACAGGCTGTCGAGTTCGGCATGATCGAGCCGTTCGAAGACGGCCAGGTGCGCGACGGGGTCATCTCCTACGGGCTCAGCAGTTTCGGCTACGACATCCGCGTGGCGAAAGACTTCCGCATCTTCACGCCCGCCACCGGCCAGTTGACGGTCATAGACCCCAAGGCGGTGGATGACCGTGCCCTGCAGAGCTACACCGGCGACGTCTGCATCATCCCGCCCAACAGCTTCGCGCTGGGACGCACGATCGAATATTTCCGCATCCCGCGCAACGTGCTGGCGATCTGTGTGGGCAAATCGACCTACGCGCGCTGCGGCATCATCGTCAACGTGACGCCGTTCGAGCCGGAATGGGAAGGCTACGTCACGATCGAAATCAGCAACACGACGCCCCTGCCGGCCCGCATCTACGCCGGGGAAGGCATTGCACAGGTCCTCTTCTTCGAAGGCGAAACGCCGGAGGTCTCCTACGCCGACCGCAACGGAAAGTATCAGAAGCAGTCCGGCATCACCCTGCCGCGGCTGTAGAAGAGATAGAGTGAACGCCAATCGCTACAGATCGTAGATGGCGCGCAGATTCTCGCCCAGAATCAGTGCCTCGTCCTGCGGCGAGAAGCCAACCAGCCGGATGCCGTTGACGCCATGCGCGGCGATGCCCGCGGGCGCGTTGGAGCCGAAGACGATCCGGTCCGCACCCAGTTCCCCGCTTTCCACAATTCTTGCGATGGTGTACGGCTCAGCTGCCGCAATCAGCGTCGTGCCCAGGTAGATCGTCCCATTCTCCTGCGCGGCCTGCACCGCCGACCCAACCCACTCGCGGTAGCCCATGTGGTCCATGATAATCGTCACCTCGGGATGCCGTTTGGCCAGCCTGGCGATATATTCCGGTGCACAGCCGCTCAAATAGGAACCGGAGTGGATCGTCGCGGGAATGCCGAGCGAGCGGGCCAGGTCCATGACCGGATCGGCCGCGGGGCCGTCCAGACGGTAACCGTGGCCGGCGGCCATCAGCTTCACGGTGCGCGCGCCGCGCCGCACGCACTGCTCCAGGTCCGCCAGCGCATCAGGCCCCATCGTCGGGTTGACGAGGCAGCCGGGCAGGATGCGCGGCTCGCCCGCGACCGCGTCGAGTACCGCGGCGTTGCCGGGCCGCGGGTCGGCCGGCACACCGGACTGGAAGACGACGCTCACGTCAATCCCGGCCGCGTCCGCATTGGCCAGCAGCCCGGTCGGGCCGTAGGGCTTTCCGGCAAAGTCATCCGGCATGTAGGATTCGAAATCGGCGACAAACTGGCTCATTTCGGGCCTCCGGCGGGTACGGTTGATGGATGCGCTGCCAGTCCCTCCATCTGCGCACGTAGACGCATAGCCTATCGGCGATCACCGCCGGCGTCAAACGCCCCGAACCGCCGCCCGCGCGTTGCGCGAACGCGCGCAACCGTGCTATACAGTTCTGAACCTTGAACCGATGCCCCGACCTGGCGGAGCCGCCCCATGACCAAACGACCTTTTCCCGAGCCTGAAAAACTGACGATCTGCTTTGCGCACGTCGCCTACCAGTTCGAGTTGATCTTCCCCCGCCGGCAGCAAGAACTCCGATATTTCCAGGTCTGGACGGCGGAGGACCTGGCCGCACGCCTGCCGGAGGCGGACGTCCTGGTCATCTCCGGCCTGTGGCAGAACGAGCTTCTTAGCAACGCGCCCCGCTTGCGTTTCATCCAGTCAATCGGCGCAGGCATCGAACAGTTTGACCTCGACGCGCTGCGGCAGCGGGGTATCCGCCTGGCGACCGCCAGCGGCGTAAACAGCAACGCGGTCAGCGAACATGGCATGGCGCTGATCCTGGCCCTGGCGCGCCACATTCACACAGGACGCGACCGGCAGAATCGCCGCGAATGGCGCGGCATGATCGGCGACCTGGCGCTGCGCGAGGATGAATTGGGCGGGAAGACTCTGCTGGTCGTCGGCCTGGGGAAGATCGGCGGCCGGCTAGCCAGGCTGGCCAAGGCGTTCGACATGCGCGTGCTGGCAACCAAGCGCAACCCGGCCTCCGGCGGCAGCGCCGCCGATGCCGTCCACCCGCCGGAGGCGTTGCCTGCGCTGTTGCCACAGGCCGATTTCGTCGCCATCACCTGCCCGCTTACGCCGCAAACTGACAAGCTGATCGACGCCGCGGCCTTTGCCAATATGAAGGAGAGCGCCTACCTGATCAACGTCGCGCGCGGCGGCTGTGTCGACGAACCGGCGCTGCTGGCGGCGCTCGAATCGGGCGCGATCGCCGGCGCCGGCATCGATCACTTCTGGGATGAGCCGCTGCCGCAGGATTCGCCCTTCTGGGCGCTCGAGAATCTCCTCATCACGCCGCACACCGGCGGCGAAACCTGCATGTACGAAGAAAATCTGCTCGACATTCTGTTGGAAAACCTAGACCGTCTGTGGCGGAGCGAAACGGAGCTGTTCAACCAGGTCGTGTAGCCGCAGAAAGCGCTTCCGGGGCCGTATCCGGCCCAAATTGAATCGTCAGCGAAGAGGTTGGTAGAATGTCAGGTATGTCAGGCGGCGTTGCGCGACACTGAGCGTATGCATAAACCCCGCGACCAGGAGAGTCGATGACCACGCGTCCGCAGGATGCCCTAAAGATAGTTCAAAACAACGACTTTTTCATACGTCTCTTCGCCGCTGCCGCCGTGCTGCTCGGCACGCTGCTGATATTCCCTGTTAAACCCGCCTCCGCGCAGGAAAAATCGCTGGTCTGGGAACGATTCGACGTGGACATCGTCATCCGACCGGACGGCGCCTTCGACGTCAAGGAGCGCCAGACGATTCGCTTTGCCCGCGGCACGTTTACCTTCGGCTTTCGTGAAATTCCCAGGGACAGGCTCAGCTCTCTCAGCGACTGGTCCCTGACCGACGGCAGCGGCAACAGCTACCGCCTGGCGGCTACAGGCAGGGAGCCGTTCACATTCACCGTCACCGAGCAGGGCTCGCGCTACGTCATCTACTGGTTCTTCCCTCCTGTTGCCGGCCGCAGCGAGACCTATACCATTTCCTATGCCGTGCACGGCGGTTTGCGCTACTACGAGGGCGGCGACCAGCTCTGGTGGCAGGCAATCTATGGCGAGCGCACCTTTCCGGTGCGCGAAGGGCGCGTGCATCTGTCGGCGCCGGCCCCGATTCAGGAGTGGGCCGCCTACGTCAAACAAGGGGATCGAACTTGGGAGGACGCCTTGGGAATGGCCACGGCGTCGCTGGCGGAGAACGAAAGGGAGGTAACGTACGAGCTCGACCGCACGCTCGCGGCGGGCGAAGCCTTCGAGGTGCGTGTCGAGTTTGCGCCCGGCGTGGTGGCCGGAGAGGCGCAACCCTGGCAGGCCAGGGCCGACGCCGAGGCGGAGGCAGCCGCGGAAGCCGCCCGTTTCCGCGCCCGCGTGGGGCCGCCCCTCACACTGACTTTTGGCGCCTTTGGCATTCTCTTCATTCTGGGCGGACCAGCACTGCTCTATCTGCTCTGGTACCGTCTGGGCCGCGACAAACCGGTCCAGATGGTCGCCGAATACCTGCCGGAGCCGCCCGACGACATCTCTCCGGGTTTGGTCGGCACCCTGCTGGACGAGCAGGCCGACCTGGAGGACATCGTCGCAACACTGGTGGACCTGGCGCAGCGCAAGGTTATCAGCATCACTGAGGAACAGACAGGCAGCCTTCTGACCGCGCGCGACTTCGTTTATCGCTACGAAAACCGCGACCTGCCCGTCTCCGATTTCGAGACGCGACTGCTGGTCAGCATCTTCGGCGAAAAGAGTGAAGTCAGGCTGTCGCAGATCAGAGACAAGTTTCACAGTAAGCTGCCCGCCCTCAAAAAAGAGCTCTACCGTGAGGCGACCGAACAGGGCTTCTTTGCCCGCAGCCCTGAGGCGGTGCGCAACCAGTACGGCTGCCTTGGCGTTGGCCTGCTGGTGCTGGCGGCGGCGGTGGGCGTTGGATTGGCAGCGCTTTTCGGCCACCTGACCGGCGCGGCCGCGCTGCCGGGCGTAGGGCTGGCGCTGACCGCGCTCGGCTGCCTGCTGCTGGCGCGATTCATGCCACGCAAGACCGACAGGGGCGCCGAAACTGCGGCGCGCTGGCAGGCGTTCAAACGCTATCTGCGCGATATCGACCGTTACAGCGACCTGGAAGAAAAGAAAGAGCTGTGGGACCGCTGGCTGCCCTACGCGATCGCCTTTGGCGTTGATTCCCACTACATTCGCAAGTTCGCCGCGGTTGACGCGCCCGCGCCCGGCTGGTACATCCCACACCCGACCATGTACGGCCCGTACCGCCGCTGGTACTACGGGCCGGGTCCTGTCGGGCCAGCTTCCGGCGGCGGACGGCCCGATTTCGATGGACGCGGCGCTGGCCGCGGCATTGGCGGCGGGCTGGGCGATGCCAGCCGCGGCCTGGGCAGCGGGCTGTCGGGGATGAGCGCGGGGCTGGGTGCCTTGCTCACCAGCACCAGCACCGCAATGGTCAGCCGGCCCAGCAGCACCAGCACCGGTGGTGGCGGATGGGGCGGCGGCGGCTTCTCCGGTGGAGGCGGCTTCGGCGGCGGTGGTGGCGGCGGGGGCGGGGGCGGCTTCGGCTAACAGCGCAAGGAGCGAAAGATGCGCGGAGGCGGCAAAACAGTCGGCTTAGCGATAATGGCAATAGCGGTGGTTCTATTCGCCGGCTGGACGGCCGCGGTCGCGGCCTCGGGCACGACCGCGGGCGGGCTGGTTCTGGGTTTGTTCCTGGCGCTGGTCGTGTGCGCGCCGCTGTTGGGAATCGGCTACTATCTCTGGCGCAAAGGGCAGCAGGAGGAAGGCGAGTTCGCCCAGGTCGCGCAGGAGCGGAAGATCCTGAACATGGTGCTGACGCAGGGGCAGGTGAGCGTGCAGGAACTCATCGTCGACCTGCAGCAGCCGCGCGAGAACGTGGAGGAGATGATCCGCAGCCTAGTGGGCAAGCAGCTCTTCAGCGGCGCCATCGACTGGGAAAGGGGTATGCTATACAGCGTCGACAGCCAGAAACTGACCGATGGACGTAACTGTCCCAACTGCGGCGGTGAAGTCGAATTGGCCGGCAAGAGCCTGGCCCAATGCCCCTGGTGCGGCAGCGAAGTCTTCCTCACGCAGCGGGCTGCAACGCGGGCAACAGAGTCGACGTAATGTACGATAACGTGCCAGAACAGTAGAGAGGACTGAAATGACGGATTCCTTTGTAGACAGGGCCGATGCGAACATGGGCGCGCTCGAGCGGGTGCTCAAAGGGCTGCCGCTTGTGCGCGAATACAACGACAAGGAGCTGCGCCGCGAGGCAGACCGACGCCTGCGACAGCTGCTCGCTTCCGAGCTGGAGCAGGAGAAGCAGCGGCTCTACGATATCCAGAAGCAACTGCTGCGCAGCGGCGGGCTGGCCTGGATGGACGATGCCGATGGCGCGATTCAGCGCTTGCAGACGCTGATCGACCGCATCAAAACCGCCAGCTACGGCTATGCCGGGCTCTTCGCGGCGGTGAAGATCGAGGCCGAGCAGCTGGACGCGCTGCATCGCTTTGACTTGGCGCTGGCGGAGCGTGCCCGCGAGATCAACGAACAAATCGACCGGCTGGAGGCCTCCGCCGCCAACCGCGACGCGCTCGGCCCGGCCATCGAGGCCGTCAACGGGACTGTGACCGAGCTCCAGCGGCTTTTTGACCGGCGCGGCCAGGCGATTGTCGACCCTGCTCATCTTGCCGGCGCGCCGCCCTTCGCGACAACGAACGCCGCCGTCGAGAACGAAGAATAACCGTACAGGAGAAGCACAATGCCGAGAATCATAGATGTCATCGAGGCCGCCGACCAGGGGGCGCAGGAGCTGGTCGTGCGCGTGCCCGAGGTCGGTTCGGGTGATTTCCGCCTGGGCAGCCAGGTGATCGTGCGCGAGAGCCAGCGCGCCGTCTTCTACCGCGACGGCAAGTCGCTCGATCTGTTCGAGCCGGGCCGCCACACGATCACAACGTTCAACCTGCCGGTCCTATCCGGTCTGCTGCGCATGGGCACCGGCGGCCAGGACATCTTCACCGCCGAGGTGTTCTTCGTCAACATGCGCGAGTTCACCGACCTGAAATGGGGCACGCCGGAGCCGATCACGCTGCGCGATACCGATCTGGGGCTGGTACGCCTGCGCGGCTTCGGCCACTACACGATGCAGATCGCCGACCCCAAGCGTTTTGTCGACCAGTTCGTGGGTACGCAGGGGATGTACCGCACTGTGCAGATCAACGACTTCCTGCGCAGCGCAATCATCAGCCGTATGACCGACATGTGGGGCGAGAACATGACCAGCATCCTCGACCTGCCGCGGCTGTTCGACGAACTGAGCGCGGCGATGCGCGCGACGCTGCAGGACGATTTCGCGGCCATGGGGCTGGCGCTCAAACAGTTCCGCATCGTCTCGATCAGCCCAACCGAGGAGACGGCCAAAGCGATCGACGAGCGCGCCAGCATGGGTGCGATCGGCGATATGGCCGCCTATATGCAGTTCAAGACGGCGCGGGCGCTGGGCGACGCGGCGCAGCAGCCCGGCGGCGCCGGTGGGACCGGTGAAGGATTGGGTCTGGGTGCGGGCATCGGCCTTGGCGCGGGCATGGCCGGCATGATCACCAACGCAATGCAGGGCGCCGCGCAACCCGACGGCGGCGCGCCGAATCAGCCCGCGCCCCCACAGACGCCAGCTCCGCCGCAGCCCCCTGCGGCCCCGGCCGTCATGACACTGGAGCAGGCCGCCGGCTATCTCCAGGTCACCCCCGCCGACATCCAGGCACTAATCGACGATGGCTCGCTGCAGGCGCGTAGGATCGGCAACCAGTACCGGATTGCAAGGAAGGCGATCGACGACTTTTTGGCGGGGTAATTGGCAAGGAAAGTTCAGCGATCTAGCTGGCGACACGGAGCCGCATCCCCAGCGCGCGGATGATTTTCATCATCGCGTTAAAGTTCGGATTGCCACTCTCGGACAGTGCCTTGTACAACCCTTCACGGGACATGCCGACTTCGCGGGCGAGCTGGCTCATGTTGCGGGCGCGCGCGATGTCGCTGAGCGCGGCACGAATCAGGCGCCCGTCGCCAAGGTCTTCTTCGAACGCCGCTTCCAGGTAGAGACGGGCATCTTCCTCGGTGCGCAGGTATTCGGTCACATCCCAGCGAGTGAATTTTTCAGTCATGGCTTGCCTCTAACTCTTGCCAGTTCTTTTGGGGTACGCTGGCGAGCAACAAACTGTATCAAACGCGCCATGAACTCCGAAGCCGTCGACCTCATCTGCCTGGCGCCGCCTTCTAAGACACGCCGCGCAAATGAAAACCCCCCGAGCCGGCCCACCTCCATGATCACGACACGGAATATTGAACACTATCTTCAGACACACGCTGCCGCAAGAGCCGGTCCCCAGCACCTATATCCGCTCGAAGTAGCGCACGCGCTCCCAGTCGGTCACGGCATTTCGGTATGCTTCCGCCTCTGTCGTGAAAAAATGGGCGTAGTGAGCGACCACATCCTCGCCGAAAGCAGAACGTGCCAGGTCGCTGCTCTCAAAAATCCTGACCGCCTCCCCAAGGCTGCCCGGCAGCATCTGCTCGCCAGTCGCTGCATAGACGTCCCCAATGTATGCGGGCGGCGGCTCGATCTGTTGCTCGATGCCGGCCAAACCGGAGGCGATAACCGCGGCGTAGGCGAGGTATGGGTTCACGTCGGCGCCGGCAATGCGGCACTCTATCCGCAGACTCGGCCCACGGCCCACGACACGGAAGCCGGCGGTCCGGTTGTCGGGCGACCATGCCAAAGCCGTTGGTGCCCAGCTCCCAGCCTGGAACCGCTTGTACGAGTTCACCGTCGGCGCGTAGCACACCATCATCTCCGGCACGAACTGCATCCACCCGCCCAGGAACCAGCGGAACACATCTGAACACGCGATGCCGTTGAGTTCTCCGTCGCCGGGGAACGCATTGTTCAACTCTCCGTTCCCTGGCTGCCACAGGCTGACGTGGAGGTGGCAACTCGAACCGGCCTGCGCAGCGTCCGGCTTGGCCATGAAGGTGGCGCTGCAACCGAGCTGGTCTGATATCTCCTTCACCGCCTGCTTCAGCACAAGATGGCGGTCCGCCATTTCCAGAATTGACGCGTAGCGGATGTTCAACTCGTGCTGGCCCCTGCCAAACTCCCCCTTCGTAGACTCGACGGGGACGCCGGACGCAGCAAGATGCCGGCGATACGCCCCGTTGAACTCTTCGGTCCTCGACCCCTGCAGCAGGTGGTAGTCTTCCAGATACCAACCGACCTCGGTCAGCCCCCGGTACCCGCTCCGGGCAGCGTCCATGTACGAAGTCCGGTACTGGAAGTACTCCAGTTCGGAGCCCGCCATCGCTTCAAATCCATGTGATTGCAGCCGCTCAAGCTGCCTGCGCAGGATCGATCGGGGCGCCACTCGCACAGGCTCATGCCCGGGATCCAGCTGCGCATCGCAGATCACCAGGGCCGTCCGGTCCAGCCAGGACAGCTTGCGAAGCGTCCCGAGGTCCGGCGCCAAGTGCACGTCCCCATATCCGAGCTCCCAATTGGAGAACTCGTACCCGGCGACCGGTTCCATCTCCATGTCCACCGTAAACAGGTAGTCGCAGGCGTGCGTGCCGCCAGCCGCGTCGGTCAGAAAGTACGAGGCGTCGAGGCGCTTCCCCATCAACCTTCCGTACGGGTCTGGGAACCCGAGGATGACCGTGTCTATCGAGCCGTCTTCGACGGCTGTGCGCAGCGCGTCGACGCTTAGCATGCCTGGCGTTGTCTTTTGTTCCGGCCGCACGTTCTTTACCTCCGCTTTTGCTGGTACCTGCGCCCACCGCGCAGGAGTATGCTAAGTACTGTCCATGCAGGCTGAGATTGAGAAACTATGCAATCGTGCCGGGAAAATCCTTCTTGTTCATTTTCCCGGTGCCGCCGGACAACGGACCGCAACTTCAGCCGGCCTCGCAGCAGGCCGAAACGCCAGGCCGGCGGATCGGCAGGCAGGTCCAGAAATCCCGGCGGTCGATTGACGACATTCGGGGGGGAAGGTAACAACGAAAAACAGGGGAATGGCGGGGATGTCTCACGCGCTATTTTGCAACCCTAGGCCGCATCCTCAGCGCGTGATTGGTCTTCAGCACCGTAGCAAAATTGAGATTACCGGTCTCGGAGGGCGCTTGGTTCACCACTCCCTTCAATACAACTCCGGCCGCCGGTCCGCGAAAATCGGGATCTTGTTGCGCGTCGCCTCCACCGTCTCCAAATCGATCCGCACCGTCAACAGCGTCTCGGTCTCGCCGCCCTCGACAAGCGTCTCGCCCCACGGGTCGATTACCGCGGCCGAACCGAAAAAGCTTACATCATTCGTCGTGCCCACGCGGTTGCAGGCCGCAACGAAACACTGGTTCTCGATCGCCCTGCTCCGTAACAGCGTGCGCCAGTGCATGCGCCGCGGGTGCGGCCACGCCGCCGGCAGAATCAGCAGACGCGCCCCTTCCAGCGCATAACGCCGAAACAGCTCCGGAAAGCGCAGGTCATAGCAGATCGCCAGCCCTGCGCAGCCCCACGGCAGCTCATGCAGTACCCCGGCCGTGCCCCCCGCCAGGTACCGGTCCTCATCCATCAGCCGAAAGAGGTGAATCTTTCTGTAGGAGGCGGCGAGTTTGCCCTCCGGGCTGTAGAGCGCCATCGTGTTGTAGTATTGTCCGCCCTGGCTCTCGAGCATCGAGCCCGTCAACCAGACCCGGTTGTCCCTGGCCAACGCGGCGAATCGTCCAAACCAACCCCCGTCGTCCGCGTCCGCGACCAGGGGTGACGCGTAGGCACCCGCGTTTTCAAGGTCAAGACCCGAGCTCCACAACTCCGGAAGTACAACCAGATCGCTGCCGCGCCCGGCTGCATCCATCACGAACGACTCTGCCCGCTCGAAGTTGCGTTCAGGGTCCCCATAGAGACAGTCCATCTGTACAAGAGTAAGTACGAATTCAGACATTGTGTTTATACCTTTTCTCAGACATGGGTTGCCGCTATCCAGCGAGGGGCGAAGTTACTGGCCACCGGCCATTGATCATCGGCAACAGTGGATGTCAGACATGCTGGTCAACGAGAATCGGATTGCCGTCGGGGTCGACTATAACGAAACTGGCCGGCCCTGAGGTCGTCTCATCGGCCTCGGTCGCGAACTCGATGCCATCCTCTTTGAGTTTTCGCTGGATCTCCCTGACATCGGTAAACGTGTCGAGCGGTTGCGCGCTGTCGTTCCAGCCGGGATTAAAGGTGAGGATGTTCTGGTCGAACATGCCCTGAAAGAGGCCGATCACGCAGCTGGGGCTTTTCATTATCAACCAGCCCTGGCTTGCCTCACCGTGGAAGACTTCAAATCCAAGCTTTTCGTAAAAGGCCTGCGAGGCGGACAGGTCCTTGACCGCAAGGCTTACCGAGAATGCTCCAAGCTCCATTTCATGGCTCCAGGGTTCGTCCCGGATTTGGGACAGGGATGGTCGTTTCCGAATACTCGACCGGCGCCCGCTGGGTAAACGTTCAAAGAGAGCGGGCCCAGCCTGTGCGCCGGGCCGGGGCCAACGCATGCGTCGGGGCCCAGGAGCAAGTTAACCATTTAGCCCTTTGTTTGACCAAATCTCTCCGTTCTGCGCACTTGGCAGCCCAGCTGCATGGAGAACGCAACACATTGCCGCCCCACTTTTTCCATGGCAAGCCAGCCTTTCGTGCCTTCGCGCCGCAGCCTCCGGTATGCCGGTTCGATCTTTTACTTGAACTCGGGCAGCCACTCCGCCAGCGCGACGAAGGTTTCCTCTACCATCGCGTGAATCTGGTCGAGCGTAAGCAAGGAGGCGGTGAGCGGGTCCAGTGCCACTGCCTGCTCGATCGCCTTGCGATCCGCCTCCAACGTCCCCTTGACCGCCAGCGGATCCCCTGCGCTGCGCCCGGCATTCAACGCCGCGCACTGGGGTGGCAGATCGCCCACATAACAGGGATGAATCCCCAGGTTGTCCACGAGGCATGGCACTTCTACCACGATATCATTCGGCAAATTCGTGATCGTGCCTGTATTCAGCACGTTGCCGTTGAACCGGAAGGGCTCATTTGTCTCCATGGCATTGATGATACCGACACAGTACTCAGGGCTCTCGGAGACTTCCAGCGGCTCATCTCCGTAGGCCTTTTTGCGTAGCTCTGCTCGCCGCTTAGGTTCCCGCTCGATCTCCCTCTCCTGCCACTTGAGAGCGTGGATGCCGGGCGTGTAATGCTCGATCAGTTCGGCGTTCTTTCGAAAATAGGGCACATACTCCGCATTGTGCCCGCTTGACTCGGTAAGGAAGTAGCCGAAGTACTTCATCATCTCAAAACGTACGATGTCCTTCTCATAGATCTTGGAGTCCTGCATCTTCTCGAAGAGCAGAGGGTAGGCGTCCTCGCCGTTCCACTCGAAACGGAGGTACCAGGCCTGGTGATTGACACCGGCCACCCAGTGCCCGGTCTCGTCGTACGGCGCTTCGATGTAAGCAGCCAGGGTCTGTGCCGTATGCTGCACGCTGTGGCAGAGGCCCATGCTCTTGATGGGCGACGCTACGTTCATGAGCAGCGGCACTGTCGTGGTGGGGTTGGCATAGTGGAACAGCCAGGCATCGGGGCAGAGTTCCTCCATGTCACGGCATATGCCCAGCATCAGGGGGGCATAGCGCATGGTGCGGAAGACGCCCCCAAGACCGGTCGTGCAGCCGGAGGACACGTCCAGCCCGTACTTAAGCATGATCTTGCGCTCGACTACTCTTGCCTCCCGTCCTCCAAGAGCAGTGGCAGTCGATATGACGTAGTCGGCGCCGTCGAGTGCCTCGCGCCTGTCCAGGGTCGACTCGATCACAATGGGGACATCGAGTTGCCTGGCGAGTTTCTTGGACAGGGCTGTGAT
>DAOUHX010000064.1:0-8545 GCA_034428395.1 Caldilineaceae bacterium | reverse complement strand
CTGCTGCCGGATATCGGGCTGGGACTTCGCCTGTGGCAGGGGCGGTTTGAAAACCTGGATGCGACCTGGTTGCGCTGGCAAAGTGCGTCGGGCGACCTCATACCCACGGGCGGCGAACGCGCCGACCGGGAAAGAACCAGGGCCGACCAGGAAAGAGACAGAGCCGATCAGGAAGGAAACAGGGCCGACCGGCTTGCGGCCCTGCTGCGCGCGCACGGAATCTCCCCGGACAACGGCACGACCGATTAGTTGTGCTTTTTTCTGTTCATAATTGGGCGGCTGGAAGGGCGGAGACCTGCCGTCTGGCAATGCGTCTACTGTTGTAGAACCGTTGAACGGGGCAAGGGGGAATTGCCTGCCGGGTTGCGGAAGAGTAAGGCGACTATGGCGTTAACGGCATCCCCTCGAACCCGCACAGATAAGCCGGACGCAGCACGCGCAATGTAGGTCCACTGACTCTTCGAATCTGCCAAGTCGATACGGACGTAGAAAGGAGCCACCGTCTCCCCGCGGTGGCTCCTTTTTCTATGGCTGAAACGTAGGACTGCACTGGGCCCCAATATGGAACATTTCCCAATGTCGAGGCGTCAAAAGTAGTGAACGCATCTCGTGTAAGCGAATCGACCGTGTAAGCCTCGCTTCAGTTCACATGCAAAGGAGAAAGCCTGCCATGAAACGACTATTTCGTATGAAGTTCCCTCTCCTCGTCGCGGTGACGCTGGCCTTCCTGCTGGCGATTGCCCTGGCGGGTACCGCGCTGGCGTCGCCGCCGGTCCACCCAAACCCGGGCAACAATCCAGGCAACAACGACCCGGTGAACAACCCGCCCGGCAACCAGGGCAACAACCCGGGCAACAACCCGGGTAGCAACGACCCGGTGAACAACCCGCCCGGCAACCAGGGCAACAACCCGGGCAACAACCCGGGCAGCAACGACCCGGTGGCCAACCCGCCGGGAGGCGCGACACAGTCGGGTCATCCTGACTCCCCCAGCTCGCCTTCAGGCGACTGCATCGTGGCCCACGCCGCGACGCCGGCGCAGCTGTGCCCCGTAGCCGGCGGCCTGCAGTACTACTTCATCGGCGCCGACGGCAGCTCCACCATCGGCCCTTATATCTCTTCATTCGGCGACCTGGTTTCGCTCTACACGGCCGGAGCCACTGTGTTGCTCTATAACGGAATCAATCCCTCTACCGGCAAGTCCGTGCAGATCGACTTCCTGCCCACCGACCAGAAGATCCGGGTCAGCACCTACTATCCCGATACGCAGTACGACACCAACAAGGCCTATGTCTTCACCGTCGACAGCGAGAACTCGGTGGTCCATGAGGCCTGGTAGGGAAGGCCCGCAACCGTCTTTTACACGAGACGCAATTTGGTAAGGCGTGAGCGCGTCAGGGATAGATCTCCCTGGCGCGCATGCGTTGTCCCGCCCCGGCCGCTTCCGCCCGTTTACGCCCGACATTGGCCAAGAGACTGTACCACTGTTGCACTCTCCCCGCAGACGGCCCCGCCCTCGTCTTTTCCGTCCATCCCCCTGACCTGGCCCGCGCCCGTACGAGCAGGTCCGCTCACACCGCGGCCGGCGCTTGGCCGCGTCCTGCCGCGCTGCCAACCAATCGGCCGCCACCCTGCCTCTGACCGGCCTCCTGCCGCGCACTGTCCGGGCGCACGGCACCTATGGCCAAGGATTCGGCCTCTTTCCGATTGACGGATTCGTGAGGCGAAGGTGTAAAATGGCTCGGCAACTCTGACCCGTTCAAGCTAGCGCCCTTCCCAGGGAATCGGATCGATAGAGAGGAGAAGACCGTCCCATGTTAGGTTGCGCCCTGTCAAGGAACTACAGCCATATCGTGACGATATGCATCTTTACGTCTCTGCTGGCGGTTGTCTGGCCGGTCGCCGCGGCGGGGCAGGGCAATTATCCAGGCGACCCCGGTGGTCGCGTCGAGTATCCGGGCAATGGCAGCACCCCAAATCCCGGTTCCACGCCCGCGCCCACGCAAGTGATGGAAGCCACAATGGAACAGCCGTCTCGTCTGAGCCGCAATCTCCGCATCGCGGCGCCGGTCGCGCTGGCTCTCCTGCTGACAGTGGCCCTGGTAGCGGCGCGTTGGCGTCGCCCCGCAACCACCGGCCGGGCACCAACCCGGTGAGCACCCCGCCGGAAGGCGCGACACAGTCGGGTCATCCGGGCTCCCCCAGCTAGCCTTCGGGCGACCGCATCGTGGTCCACGCCGCGACGCCGGCGCAGCTGTGCCCCGTAGCCGGCGGCTTGCAGTGCTACTTCATCGGCGCCGGCGGCAGCTCCACCATCGGCCCGTATCTCTCCCCGTTCGGCGATCTGGCTTCACTCTACACCGCCGGAGCCACTCTGTTGCTATAACGGAACTGATCCCTCCACCGCAAAGTCGGTGCAGATCGACTTCCCGCCCACCGACCAGAAGATCCGGGTCAGCACCTACTGTCCCGATACGCGGTACGACACCGGCAAGGCCTGTGTCTTCAGCGTCGACAGCCAGAACGCGGTGGTCCATGAGGCCTGGTAGGGAAGGCCCGCACCCGTCTCTTACACGAGACCCAATTGGGTAGGGCGTGAGCGCGTAAGGGACAGAGCTCCCTGGCGCGCATGCGTTGTCCCGCCCCGGCCTGATCTGCCCGGTCACGCGCCACATTGATCAAAAGACTGTACCCCTGTTGCACTCTTCTCGCGGACGGCCCCGCCTTCGTCTCCACGCTTTCCGTCCATCCCCCTGGCCAGGCCCGCGCCCGTTCGAGCAGCTCCGCTTACACCGCGCCGGCGCGCGGTCGGCCCTGCGTTAGGAACGCGAGGCCGGCGCTTGGCCGCGTCCTGGCGCCCCGCCTCTGACCGGCCCCCTGCCGCGCCCTCTCCGGGCGCATTGCACGCATGGCTTCTGAACAGGCCTGTTGGGTGCATCCGAGATCTTTGCGAGAACTGTTGGCGCGCAGGCACTCGTAGGGGCACCCCTTGTGGGCGCCCCTTATCGCAAGTCGGACTCGGCCGAGACGCAATAATCCTGGATACACACGGCCTGGAGTGCATCCGAGACTCTTGCGAGAACTGTTGGCGCGCAGGCACTCGTAGGGGCGCCCCTTGTGGGCGCCCTCTTTGTCACAGTTCGGACTCGGCCGGGACGCAATAATCCTGGATACACCCGGCCTGATTCCGATTGACGTAAACGGGAGGCGGCGGTGTATAATAGTTCGGCAACTTTGGCCCGTTCACGCTATCCCGTTTCCCACGGAATCGGCCTGTTTGAAAGGAGAAAACCATCCCATGATTGGTTGTGCCCGGTCAAAGAAGTACAGCCATATCGTGACGATATGCATCTTTACGTTTCTGCTGGCCGTTGTCTGGCCGGCCGCCGCGGCGGGGCAGGGCAATTTTCCGGGCGACAAAGATAACGACCTCGGGGATCCGAATAGTGGCGTCACCCCAACCCCAACGCCCACCCCCACCCCCAGGCCCAATCCTACGCTCCCGCCCGGGCCTAATCCTACCCCAACGCCCACGCCCAATCCCACGCCCAGGCCCAATCCCACGCCCAATCCCGATCCCACGCCTCCGATAGACCCGACCCTTACCGAGCACGAAAGACGCGCCGCGCTGGCCCCCAATCGCATCGTCTTCCATCCGGCTACGCCGGTGCAGCTGTCCAAAGCGGCCGGTGGACTGCAGGTCTACTTCATTGGCGCCGACGGCAGCACATACTTCGGTCCCTGGATCCCGTCCTTCGCCGAGCTGGCCGCAACCTATCCCGAAGGCGAATCGGCTTCGATCTTCAGCGGCCGCAATCCGCTCACCGGCAAGCAGGTCGATATCGACTATCTGCCCTCCAAGCAGAAGTTACGCGTCAGCACCTTCTACGCCGACAGGCCGCCGCATGCCATCGACAAGCCCTATGTCTACACCGTAGATAACATCCATACCGTCATCCACGAGCAGTGGTAGGCCGCGACCGCCCGCGCGCCCGGCCCGGTCGGCCAGCGCGCCGCCGCCCGTGGCCGCGGCGCTGACGGGCGGTCGGGTCTGCCGCCGGGTGTGATCGCAGAGGATGCCGCGCCCGCGACTGCGCGGCTTTCGGTCACCGTCGCGGCGCAAGGGCCGCTCTGCCCGCCGCCGCGACGGGCCCGGACTTCCCGGTCGCTGGACCGCCGCCGGACCGCCGCCGGACCGCCGCCAGCCGGCGAACCAAAGGCGGGCAACGACCCAGGTAGACCCCGGCGGGCCCTTCTGTCAAGGCGGGTCCGCCAGCCGCACCTGTGCCAGGACCAGTTCAGGCTCCCACACACCGATCTCGACCGTCGGTACCAGCGTTTCGGCGTTGTACACGATCAGCCTCAGCTCGTACGCACCTGCCGGCACACTCGACGGGATAGGAAAACGTACCAGCGTATCGGTCGCCTCTCCCGCCGGCCAGCTGCTGGTGTGCTGATAGTCCAGCCGTGCAAGAGCAAGCCTCTGGTCCCTCTGATAAACGCTTGCGCCCCCGGGACTGTGCAGCCGCAGAGAAACTGCGTAGTCGACATCCAGGTCGGCGTGGGTCAGCCACTGCAAAGCCACCCACAGAGAACGATCTTCCTCCAGGACGAGCGTCTGCTGCGATGGCAGTTGCTTGCTCCCCAGGCCCAAGGCAACGCCCCGGAGCTCGATACCGCCATCGAACCGGACGTCTCTGGGTTCCAGGTACTCGTAGAGGGTCCAACGGCTTTCCAGGTCGACATCCGTGTATCTATGTATCGTGAAATTGGGGTAAGCGCTGCTCCCCTGGTAATGCCCGTACTTGCCAAGAATCCCGTAAACGTAACTGTTTCGCGCAAGCCATCCCAGCGAGCCCTCCCAGTCCAACACCTTGACAGCGGTTACATCTTCCATCTCCTTCAGCTCTGATTCGATGACGAGCGGCAGGTCAAGCGCTCCGGCATCGACAAAAAGGGCCGGCGTTGCGCCCTGGTAGAGGTATCTGAAGCCAAAGTTCTCGTGCGGCTTGTAAGGAAGGAGAAAGACCGAGCCCGTTTCAGCTGGCATGGCGCTCAGCGTGCGCGCGACACCTATCCACTCCCCGTGGAATGCCTTGAAGTACCTCGAGCCGGCGGCCAGTTCCCGGAAGTAGATGCGATACGTGTTCGCGCCCTGGACCGCAATGACCGCGCAGATCGCGACGCCCAGCGCGATTGCCGCACTTTTGGCCTGTTTCCCGTAGAGTAAAGCCGCTCGTTTCGGCAAAGCGCGGGCCTGTGCGTTGAAGAGTCGGCACGCCTCCCACAGACCGACACCGATCAGCAGGTAGACAGCCGGCACAATGCCGATCATACGCAGAAAACTGGCCGAATCGACGGCCTCAATCGCCAGCACGGCCGGTACGAACAGGACCACGAGCCAGAGAAGCAGGAGACGATGGGCCGGCCTCCGCCGGCGCCAGAGGGCTGTCCCCGCGCCAAACAGGAACAGGACCAACTCCCATGCCGTCAGCATCGGCCTGCCGGAAGCATTGTGGCGCTCGCTCCAGTCGCCGCGCGACCCAAAGGCCAGCAGGTGTCGCCAGATGTTCCCAAAAAAGGCGCCGAGTGGGTCTCCTTGACTTCGATCGGCGCTGAAGATCAATACCTGGTCGCTGCGCATGAAAAACTGTTCGGGATGCAGGACAAAGTAGACGAGGATCGGTGCCGCCACGAGCCCGGCAGCGCCAAGGAAAAGACCGATCATTGGCAGATAAGGGCGCACAGCGACAGTAAACCGCGTTAGGAGACGCGGTGAACTGCCGCTTTCCCATCTCTCACCTGCATCGTGACTCGCGACGACGGAAGGCAGCAAGCTCAGACCGAAAAAGAGAAACAGAAAGGGTACGAAACGTGCCGGGATGTAGGTGTACGGCAGCAGCCCCGCGCACACGCCCGACAGCCCCACCCGCCACAGACTCCGCTCCCTCCATCCCGACCAGAGCAGGGCAAGGCACAGTGTGAGAAACAGGGGCAGATAATTGGCCCTGACGCCTGCGCGTCCGATCATCGTCTGGCTGAGGGATACAGCCAGCAGACCGGCGCCCACTCCTCCGATTATCAGGCCGCGCCAGGGCGTGGGCCGCCCGTTCTCGTCGCGGTCAAACAGGAGCCGCCCCAGCCAGAAGACGGCAAAGACAGTAAAAACGCTGGCCACTGCCGTCGGCAGATGGGTAGCCAGCAGGGTTCGGCCAAAGAGAGAGGTGGCAACCGCAACCGCATAGACAACCATCCCTTCACGTCCACCATGCCCTGTAAAGAAAACCGCGTGCTCTCCCTGCAGCACGCGCAGAGCATCCACGCCATGCGCTCCTTCGTCTTGATCGATGCCGGGCGGGAGTTCGTGTATCCGGTAGAGGCGGAGCAGCGCAACCGCCAGGGCCAGCGCGACCACAATCCCCGCAGTGACCGGCACAAGCGGCCCCCGCTCGATCGTTTGTGAATCCTCGCTGCGGTTCCGACGCTTCGATGAAGTTTGTGTCGCCGACATACTCGTTAGGGGACCCTATACCGGATTTCGTCTGAAAAAAGCCCCCTGGCGAGAATACTTTGGCGTTCAGCGCCGGCCAAGGCATATCACCAGGAGGACCGATCGAACTATAGCCGATTATGATCGCAATGTCTATGGAGTCATCTGCTCTTTGACGGCAAATGCCATCGATTGGGACCAATTTTCCCAAAAATCCTGCAAGAGCCCCGCGAATGTGCTACACTGGTCCTTACAACCGCCGTCCGCGTCCGCGGCCCTGCCGCAACTCGACACTTTGCGACCCATGAACACCGTCTGCTCATCCTACGCACATTACCCCAACCGTGCCGAGCGCGCCGCCGCTCTCCCTGCCCAGCCTTGCCGCATCCCTCCACTTGCCGCACTTCCGCCAAAGCCCTTTTTTCGTACGTCTCAGATCGTCCCGGATCGTCCCGGATCGTCTCAGATCGTCCGAGCGCACCGCCGCCCACCGCCCGCCATTTCCGCAGAACTGCCGAAATGTACGCCCGATTCCGCCTGCCAAACCGGCATGAAAGCGCGTCAAAGCGCCTCGTTTCGCGTCAAAATAAGCCCGTGAGAAAAAATGTTTCTCCGCGACATTTGGGAGTCTTCGACATTTCCAAATACTGGTCGGCAAATATCCAAAAACTGGTCAACAAGTGTCCAAAAAACGGTCGATGAATATCCAAATACTGGTCAACAAATGTCGCCATCCACAACATGCATGCGTTCAGCGCTAACTTTGGTTCGCCTGATTCTTGGCGCACAGACCGCCGCGCGCGCCGTAGCCGTCAACCGTGTCCATCACAGTAATCAGATGAACTGCAGTTCAGACCAATGTCAACCAGCCCTGGTCCCGGCGGACCAAGGGCAGGACTTTGAAAAAGCCTTACCTTGCATTAGCATACCTTCTGATTGATAGAAAGATACCCCATACAGCGATTCAGGACCGATTGACCGTTTTCCAACCAGAATTCAGGAAGAGAAATGCAGGCGCTTGACGAATTGCGAAGCCGTGCGCAAGAGGAGCTGGCTGCGGCCGCGACGCTCGCAGCGACGGAGACATGGTACCGGGACTATCTGGGGCGCAACGGCGCCGTCACCGGCTTCTTGCGCGGACTGAACGAGCTGCCGCGTGAGGAACGCCCCGAGGCCGGTCGCGCCGGGAATGTACTCAAGAACGAGTTGGAAGCTGCCCTGCACACGCGCCAGGAGGCCATCCGCCAGCAGGAGATGGAGCAATCGCTCTCCGCCGAGGGTGTCGACGTTACGCTGCCGGGGCGCCGGCCGGCCTTGGGCAAGATCCATCCCAGCAACCAGACCTTGCGCGAGATCGCCCAGATTTTCGGGCAGATGGGCTTCCAGGTCTACGACGCGCCCGAGGTCGAGACCGATGAGAACAACTTCGGCCTGTTGAATATTCCTGAAGGCCATCCCGCGCGCGATATGTGGGATACGTTTTACACGACGACGCCGGGCGTGATCCTGCGCACCCACACCAGCCCCGGCCAGATCCACGCCATGCGCGAGTACTGCCCGGAGCCGATCCGGGTCATCCTGCCGGGCAAATGCTATCGTCATGAGGACGTCAGCGCCCGCTACGACATGATGTTCCACCAGGTCGAGGGGCTGGTCGTCGGCCACAACGTCACCTTCAGCGACCTCAAGGGAACGCTCGTGAACTTCGCCAACCAGATGTTCGGCGAAGGGCGCAAGCTGCGTTTCCGCAAGAGCTACTTCCCCTTCACCGAGCCGAGCGTCGAGGTTGATGCGGGCTGTGTTCTGTGCGGCGCCGAGGGATGCCGAATCTGCAAACAGACCGGCTGGCTGGAGATTCTAGGCGCGGGGATGGTGCATCCAACTGTGCTGCAAAACGGCGGCTACGACCCGTCGGTCTTCAGTGGGTTCGCCTTCGGCATGGGGCCGGAACGGATCGCGATGCTCAAATACGGCATCGACGACATCCGCTACTTCTTCACCAATGACGTGCGCTTTCTTGCGCGAGTCGGATGAGTCGGCGGCCGGCCGGCCTTG
>DAOUHX010000063.1:0-9374 GCA_034428395.1 Caldilineaceae bacterium | reverse complement strand
CACTGTTCGAGACGTCGAGGCGAACGGTTGCCGAGCCGAGCCCGGTGTCGTATTCGAGGTCGCCGCGGCGGAAATCTCGATCGATCCGCCAGATCGCCTTGTGGCTGGCGACGACGATCGGCAGCGGTTTGTCGTCGGGACCGAAGGCGCGCACCATCTCGACCGGCGTGTTTGTAAACGTCCCGTCGTGGTCAGTAAAGTTGGTGGTGACGGCGATGAATGGGTCGAGCAGATTGAGCCCGCTGATGTCGAGCACGCGCACCTCGTCGCCCGCGCTCGTGACCAGGTTGCCGTCGATTTCGACGACGTCGTGCGGGCAGGTATCTACGCCTTCACTGAGATTGAACTCCAGATCCCGTTTGCGGTAGCCGTCATTGTTGTCGCTGGTCCAGATCTCCAGGTTTTCCTTCTTGATTCTGACCGAGGCCATGTCCTTTTGGCGCAGCTGGATGCGCGTAACCGGCACGTTTTCGAGACCCACGGGAAGGTCGGCCTGACGGACGCGCACCCGCATCTCCGGTCGTGCGAGCGTCCAGGACTCCACTCTGTAGATGCCCCCGATGCCGGGCAACCCGGTCCAGCCGTTCTCCAACATGACCGACCGCGGGGTCGCGTGGCTGGGACCATTCTCATATGGCTTGAGCACGCCGATAAACTCCATGCCGCGTTCGTGCGCCATACGGCAGCCCGCCGCCATCGGATCGCCGAGATTGTCGAGCGTGCCGGTCGTTCCTCCGTCCGGCCTGTGCGCAATGAACCACGGCCAGTGACCCGGCCCGTAGT
Source organism: Caldilineaceae bacterium (assembly GCA_034428395.1). Classification (GTDB taxonomy): domain Bacteria; phylum Chloroflexota; class Anaerolineae; order Caldilineales; family Caldilineaceae; genus Bin5. The sequence continues at coordinate 8,591 of DAOUHX010000063.1, read as the reverse complement.
AGTTCCAATAGACGCGACGCACGCCCATCCAGTGCAGCCGGTCTATCAGCTGCGCGAGCAGGTCCTCGGTGAATGTGATTTCACTGCAGTCGTCGGGAAAGTCGACGAGCGTTGAGAGGAGAAATGGACGGTCGCTCATGGTGGGAATCTCTCCGGTTCAGTTCTTGTTTTCGGCAATGGAGCGAGGCTCTCTTTGATACCGTGCTGCCGTTGGTCGCAACGGTCTTGCACTGTGCCAACCTTCTTGCCCTGCCGTCAGTCGAGCGTCATGCGAGGGTCGAAGGCGTCGCGCAGGCCGTCGCCGACGAAATTGATCGCCAGCACGGTAAACAGGATCGCGATACCGGGCGGCAGCCACATCCACCAGAAACGTTCGAGAATGTAGATCGACTGTGCCCCGGTGAGCATGTTGCCCCAGGACGGCGTCGGCGGCAGCACGCCCAGCCCGAGGAAGGAGAGGCCGGCCTCGGTCAGGATGGCCGAGGCCACGCCGAAGGTCGCGGCCACCAGCAGCGGGGCCAGCACGTGCGGCAGGATGTGGCGGAACATGATGCGCTGGTCTTCCACACCCAGGCAGCGGGCCGCCATGACAAAGTCCCACTCGCGCACCGAGAGGATCTGGCCGCGCACGAGGCGCGCCGAACTGGGCCATCCCAACAGACCGATCACCGCCATCACGTTCCAGATGTTCGGTCCAAGCACAGCCACCACGGTCATGATCAGGATAAGACCGGGAAAGACCATCATGACGTCGGTGAAACGCATGATGATCATGTCGACCGTGCCGCCGTAGTAGCCCGACAGCGTTCCTAATATGAGTGCGATGAGAACTGAGATCGAGACTGCGACAATGCCGACCGAGAGTGAGACTCGTCCGCCGTAAAGCAGGCGCGCCCAGATATCCCGCGCCGCCCCGTCCAACCCCAGGAGGTGTTCAGTTGTCGGCGCGTCGCGTGCCCGGCCCTCCTGCATGTCGGTCGGCGAATGGGGCGTTATCACGGGCGCCAGGGCAGCCAACGAGACGACGAGCACTATGAAGGCCGCGCCGGCCAGGGCCATCTTGTGGCGGCGGAATCGTCGCCACGTGCGCGCGCGCGGGGTGGCCGTTGCGCTTCTGTGCTCTTCGAATAGATTGTCGGTAGCCGCCGCTTCTTTCGCCATCGACGGGCACTCTCCCTCTAGTCGTAACGGATGCGCGGGTCGGCCCACGCGTAGGACAGATCGGCCGCCAGGTTGCTCAGCAGCACCAGGATCGCGGTCATCAGTACGCCCCCCATCAGCAGAGGATAGTCCCGCATCCCGGTCGCGTCGACCATGATCTTGCCGATGCCAGGATAGTTGAAGACGGTCTCGATCAGGACCGCGCCGCCGAAGATGCTCGGCATGCGCAGCCCCACAATGGTGATGATCGGCAGCAGCGCGTTGCGCAGACCGTGCCGGATTACGACCAGGTAGTAGGCAAGGCCCTTGGCGCGCGCAGTCGTCATGTAGTCCTGGTGCATCACCTCCAGCAGGCTGGCGCGCGTATAGCGCATCAGGCTGCCCGTCGTTTCGTAGGCCAGCGCCAGCCCCGGCAGGATGATGTGGGCGAGGCGGTTGCCGATGGTCGGTTCCGCGCCCGGCGTCGTGACACCGCCGGTCGGCAGCAGGTCCAGCCTGATCGCCACCGCGTAGATCAGCAGCAGCGCGAAGAAGAAGCCGGGTACGGCGACGCCGGTGAACGCGACCGTCGTCAGCACGTTGTCGATCAGCGAATAGGGTTTCAGCGCCGACACGATCCCCAATAGCATACCGGCCACGGTCGAGACCACCAGCGCCAGCGCCATGATCGGAATGCTGAGACCCAGCGCCCGCAACATGACGCTGACGACCGGCGTGTTGAACCATATCGAGTAGCCCAGGTTGCCCTGCAGCGCCTTCCCCAGCCAGATCAGGTAGCGCACCGGCACCGGCTTGTTCAACCCCAGCGCCTCGCGTCGAATCTCCATCTCTTCCGGCGTCATCTCACGCAACTCTTCGGGGTTGATCATGGCCGAGACCGGATCCCCTGGGGCCAGGGCGTAGATCGTGTAGTTGATGATCGAAACGCCGAACATCAGCGGGATGATCAGGAGTATACGGCGCAGAACGTATTGGGACATCCGATTCTACCTGTCTTTCGATTTGGAGTTGGAGCTGTGCGCACAGACGCCGCGCCCCCGCGGCTCGATCTCCTTGGGGGCGCGGCGGCCATGCGTTGCAGACTTATGACTCCACGTAGACGTTCACCCAGTCGATCCAGTCGGTGCGCGGGCCGTAGACCGGCACCACGTTGCCGCTCTTGACGGCGTTGTTGACGATGTGGATGCCGGGCAGCTGGCTGATAACGCCGTGCCGTTGGAACTCGGCCAGGAACTCCTGCAGCCTAAGCACGGCCTGCTTGATCTCCTCCTCGTCCTCCATGACCAGGATCTCGTTGATCATCTCGATCCCCTCGGTCGTGTCGGGCCCGAAGCGTTCGTAGCTGAGCGCCGGGATGAAGGAGCCGGGCGTCACGCCCCAGCCGTAGCCGCTGAATTGTGTGTCGTAATCATACGGCGGGTTGCTGACCACGTTGCTGAACTCCGCACCCAGGATCTGGTACTCGGTCTGCACGCCCACGTCGGCAAACATCTCGCTGCACATCGCCAGCAGCGGCTCCCAGGTCGGGCTGATCGACTGCACCGCGTAGCGCAGCTTGTAGTCAAAGTCCCAGCCACCCTCCTCCAGCAGCTGCCGCGCCAATTCCGGGTTGTACTCGTACCACTTGGCGCAGTCGGGGCTGATGCCGTAGTCGGCGTACTGTACCGGCGCGTACAGCGGCGGCACGGTGTCGAAGAAGAAGTCCTTTGCGATCCGTTCACGGTCGAGCGCCAGGCTCAGGCCCTGCCGCACGCGCATGTCGGCCAGCTCGTAACGGAACTGCCAGTAGAAGACCACCGCGCTCGGGCCGTGGTTTAGCACCACGTGCAGGTGGTCCATCGCCTTGAAGCGCTCAAACTCCGACTGCGGCGTGCGGATACCGATGTGGCACTCGCCCTTCTCCAGCGCCGCCGCCATCGCCAGGTGGTCGGTGTAGGGCACGAAGACCAGCTTGTCCAGCTGCGGCGTGCCGCCGAAGTAGTCGTCGAAAGGTTCGTACTCGACGACCTGGTCGGGGATGAAGTTCGTGACGCGGTAGGGTCCCGTACCCGTGCCCTGCTTGAGGGCGTATTCGGTGCTTTTCAGCCCCTGCTGCCCCTGCTCGTCAACCGCCCACTGCTCCTCCGGGATCGCGCCCAGCAGATGCTTGGGCATGATTGGATGGCTCAGCAACCGCTCCAGGAAGGCCGCACGGAACGGCTTCTTCAGCTCGAATACGAAGGTGTAGTCATCGGGCGCAGAGACGCCCGACACCTCGTCCGCCTCGCCCAGCGAGAACTCCTCCAGGCCGACAACCATGTCCTTCAGGTTGCGCACCCCGTTCCATCTTAACACGTTGGGATGGCCCGTCAGCCGCCCGATGGTGAAGAGCACGTCTGCCGAGGTGAAGGGCTCGCCGTCGTGCCACTTCACGTCCTTGCGCAGGTTGAAGATCGCCTTGTTGCCGTCGAACTCCCAACTCTCGGCCAGCTCGGGGAGCCAGGTGGTATAGTCGGGGCTGATGTTTACCAGGCAGTTGTGCGTCAGCCCGATCAGGTAGTAGCGGCGGTTGCCGGCGTTGTGCTCCATCGCCAGCAGGTTCTGGTAGCTGGTCTTCTGGGGATAGCCGAAGACCAGGGTGCCGCCCTTGCGCATCGGCATGTCGTCGGCGCCTTCGTCCGCTGCCGGCGCGGTGCCGGTAGCAGGCGCCGCAGCCGGCGCACAGGCTGCCAGCACGCCGCCGGCTGCGGTCAGCGCCGCTCCCTTCAGAAAGTTGCGGCGTGTTACGGTGTGTTCGTCCAAGCGTTGCATGGTCTTTCCTCCTGAGTTCTACTGTGATTGCCGTGATACCTCTGTCGAACTGACTCCATCACGCGAATCAGGTGCGTCCCGGAATGAAAGAATGACTGCGGCTTCCAACCGCTTCAGGGCACTCTTTCATCTGCATGTTCCGCTCTGGGCGTAATCCTCCTCCTTTCCGAGAACCGGTCTCTCGGCGCTGTCCGGCGATAGCCTGCGGCCGGTCTTCTACTGGCGTTCGATATCAATCTCCAGGATGTAGATTCGCTCCCGCTCGTTCGGGATCATGCTGTCCGGTGGCAGCGCAAAGGTGGGATAGCGCTGCAGGATGCGGCTGCGTACCTCGGCGTCGGTCGGCACCGGCATCCAGCCGTACGGGATGCGGTCGTAGACCATCAGCAGGCGGCCCGGCTCCACCTCAAGAATCGATGTGTAGGAAGTGGTCTGGTCGGGCTGGTCGAAGTCGTGGTGAACGGAACGGTACTGCTCACGCGTGATCGGCTCGAGTCCGTACTTGCCCGGGCTGATCTGGTGGGCGGAATCCATCTCGGCGTTGTGGTGGGCCATCACGTCGAAGGGCTCCCAATGTTCGCCGCGCCGGTCGGTCGACAGCCACAGGAAGAGGCCGGGACGCCCGGTCGACAGCGCCAGCACGCCGTTGCTCATGCGCATGATGTCGGGCAGAACGCTCCACGCCGGCAGCCGGTCGATCGGCGTCCACGTCTTGCCCTCGTCGCTCGAATAAGTGCGCGCCAGCAGCTGATCGCGGCCCCCGCCCATCCGGCCGACGCACATCAGGTCGCCGTCCTCCAATCGCACCAGCGAGGATTCGCAAAAGCCCTCGCGCGCGCCCGCACCGGCCTCCGCCCCGCAGACCGTCGAGAGATAGTGCCACGTGCGCCCCTCGTCCTCGGAGACCATCACCACTGTGCTGTAACGGTCGTCTCCGTCAAAGGTCATGTAGGACGTGCTCAGGAAACGCCCCGGTTCCAGCTCGATCGTGTCTCGGAACGGCGACAGTTGCGCCCAGCGCGTCCGGCTCTGCACAGCATGCGGCTTGACGTCGCGCGGCAGCCCCTCGATGCGCGTGCCCCACAGCTCGACCGTGTAGCGCTGCCCGCCCTGCTCGAAACGGCCGTAGTGGCCGACAAAGCTCCGCCACTGGCCGGGCGGGTCCGGTTTGAAGGGCTGGTTGGGGCCGGCCAGGGTGCCGTCAGGCAGCGACATGTCGAGCCGTCCGCTCAGCCCGGTGACATCGCAGTGCCGCGCCCAAGTGGCCCCATTGTCGCTGGAGAGCGAGATTCCTGTGACGTTGACAAGGTTCTCGTTCGAGTCCGGGTTGAGGCTGTAGCCGATCATCAGCTCGCCAGATGAGAAACGGCGAATGGCGGGATACCAGCAGAACCCGACCCCTTCGGCCACGACGCGCGGCGTCCCCGCCGTGAACTGTAGGCCTTCCAGACTGTATTCCTGTGCCATGTCGAGACCCCCGTGATTCGTGATTCGTGAATCGACCACCTACAAACCAGCTGAATCTGCACTAGGATGCCAAGAGTCCAGAGCAATCACAACCCGAACCCCCGTGAATCGTGAATCGTGATTTGTGAATCGACCACCTACAAACTAGCTGCTTCAGCACAAAAGTGCTATAAGTCAAGAGTAATCACAATTCAATCCCCGGTGAATCGTGAATCGAAAACCGGCACCTAGGCTCCGCAAGTACGACAGGTTGCCGCATTTCAAGCCTTTCGCCGGCCAATTCTGGTCGACGCCTTGGCCGTTGCCTTTCGAATCACGAATCACGAATCACGAATCACGGCCGTTCAATCGAGGATCCCCCATGCTCCACAAAGACCTGGACGTCTGGCAGAAAGCTATGCTGGCTGCCAAAAAGACTTACAGCATCGCTCCACAACTACCGCGCGAAGAAACCTATGGCATACGCTCACAACTCACCCGTGCCTGCTTATCGGTCCCTTGCAACATCGCCGAGGGCATGGCCCGCGAAACTTCAGCCGACAGGGCACACTTCCTTACCATCGCCCGCGGATCAGTCGCCGAAGCCAACACTCTGTTCGAAATCTGCGACGACCTCGACTGGCTGCCCAAAGACAAAACCTCCGAAATCCTCAGTCTACTCGACGACGTCGGCAAAATGCTCACTGTCATGCTCCGCCGCTACCGAAAGAAGCCGTGAATCGTGAATCGATATCCCCGCAAAGTGCGCCAGATTGTCGCATTCGAGAGCCAATCTCCAACCAACGCCCCATCACCTCAATCCCGGCTGCAGTCCGAATCACGAATCACGAATCACGAATCACGGCCGTTCACTGTTCGCCCCTCACGTGCCTTTCCAGCTGGGCCAGAGTTGAATTCTCGGTCGTCGGGTCCTGGCCCCCGTAGAACCACGACAGCGGCAGGACCTTTAGCCGGTGGCCGCGCGACTGCTCGCCGGCAATGTCGCGAATGAAGTGGTTGTACTGGATCAGGACCCGGTCTTCGGCCACCAGCACGGCCGGATAGGACCACATGCCGTATCCTTCCGGCAGGGGCTTGACGGAATCGAAGTCGCGCACAACGCCGCCCCCCGGCGCGCCGTAGGCCCCCTCCGGGCGGACCGGATAGAGTGGGCCGGGTTCGACATGGGTCTCTTCGTGTATAGATTCCAGGTTCTGGAAGTATTCCCAGATTCCGCCCCCATTTCGGCTAATTGCGGTCGACAGTCGCGTGCGGATCAGGCCGCGCTTGATCTCCTCTTCGCTCTGCTGTGTCCACACCACGAGCAGATGCCCCGTTCCCGGGAACTGGCGAATCTGGGCCGGCGCCTGCGTGCCCGCCAGCTGCGTCGGTTCCGGGCGGCTCCAGGTGGTGCCGTCGTCCTCCGACCAGGCCTGGTACATCCGCCCCAGCCGCGTGCGCAGAATCATCAGCAGCTTGCCGGGCGCATACTCCACGAGCGTCGGCTCGTTGGTCAGCTCCCAGCGCCCGCCGTACTCCATGATAATCAGCAGCTCGCCGTCGCTGTTCTTCTGCCAGGTCTCGCCTTCGTCATCGCTGTAGATGACATAGCTTGCGGTGAAGTGGGGGTCGTAGAAATGCGCGCTGGTCGAAACGAAGACGCCATCGACATAGCCGCCCGGAAAGGGCGCGCCCGCCTGGTGGAATCCGCCCTGGCCGATCCCGAAGTAGACCGGCAGGAGGATGCGGCCCGACTGGGTCCGGATCATCGTGTCGTTGAGCGCGTGCGCCGCCAGCATCCAATGGTTCATCAGCGTCAGCGCCGACCACGTGCGGCCCTCGTCCTCCGAGCGCCGGAATACCATTTGCGATTCGTAAATGCGGTCGGTCCCGGGCCGTATGCGCTTGGTGGCCATGCCGATCGCGCCTCCGGAAAGAGGCACCAGCGAGGCGTTGTTGAGGGTAAGCGGGTCGCCGTTTTCGTCCAGCCCCGTGTAGGGCTCGCTCCAAGTGACGCCCCCGTCGGAGCTGACAGTGAACTCTATGCCGTTGGTGAAAAGGATACGCCCGCCTTCAAGGGCCAGAAATGCGTTGCCACGGAACTTTCCATCGTGGAAGGCCAGCATCTCTTCAGGTCGCGTCATCGGCACGTTGCTCACGTCCGCCTCCCTTGCGAATGCCTGCTCTCGCTACCGCCGGTTATCTCTGCGTTTGCCTGTGCGCAACTGCTCGTCGCAGCCAGTTTTCCCGGCGAACGGGCCATCTTCTGTTTTCTTGAGGTGTAGTCTTCAGCGCGAAAAGAGGTATCTGAGGCCGCGAAATTCGGGAAATTTTTCCCTGCTCTGCGGGGGTGAGTCGCTGGCCTTCGCCCAGGCGGCGGTCGTTGAAGTCTGAGAGAGCTGCCCGGCGGTCTGTCGATAATCGCCCCTTTTTCCCGGCTGCAACCTGTTGCACCTGCTGCCTCGCCCGCCATTTTGCGGACTTTATAGCATATTGGAGGGTCCTCGTCAAAGGGACAAATTCTACCCCCGTTTCGCTGAAGCAGCAGCGTCGCGGCAATGTTACGACCAACTGGCGATGAACGCCTCGACGTCGAACTTTTCCGGCATCTCGTAGACGCGGTACTTGGTCGGCTTCGCCTGCGTGCCGGCCACCATCTGCTCATCGTCGTCCTGCAGCTTGGCGTCGAGCACGCCGAACCGCAACCACAGCCGCTCGAATTCAGCCGGCGTGAAGCGACGGGCGAGGTCCTCGTACAGGTGGCGGAAGTTCGGATTGACCAGCTGCGCCTGCTCATCCGCCGTCTTGTCCCCGAACTCAGGCCGGGTAAAGGCGTGCAGGGTCTGGGCCTCCTTGCACAGGATCGCGGCGCACACCATGCGCCCCTTCTCACCGGGATGCAGCGCGTCCAGCCCCGCGCGAAAGCCCTTCGCGTCGCGGTCCAGCATCGCGCGGTAAATCGCCTCGATCATGTCATGGTCGCGGTCGATCGCGCGCGCCCAGCGCTCAAACGGCTCGCGCACAGCCTGCGGCAGTTTCCTGGTGAAATCCAGGTCCCACCACAAATGGAAATAGCGGTAGAGCGGGCCGCCGAACGACTGATAGCCCAGGTGAACTGTGCGGCGCAGCTTGCTGCTGTAGTTGCTTCCCCAGTGGAGAATGAAGTTCGTGTACACGACACCGTCGCCGGCCCG
>DAOUHX010000062.1:0-4521 GCA_034428395.1 Caldilineaceae bacterium | reverse complement strand
GCGCCCACCATGGCTTACATCAATGCGATTGTCCAGGAACGGCCGACGGTAAACAACTCGGAGATCCGCATTCGCTACCCCGGCAACCAGACGGGAACGCACATGGGCGGGCAGGTCAGCGTCAAACATACCTACGCCTTCAACCGGACAGGCATCAACTGCATGATGGTGCGAATGATATACTTTGTCCACGATGTCGGCCCGGATGATGGACCGTTCAGCGTTGTGCCCGCGACGCACAAGAGCAATGTGCCCGTCCCCTACGAAGGTCGCAACCCCGACGAGGAGCCGGGCATGACCGGGCTGCCGGCGCGCGCAGGAGACGGCATTTTGTTCACCGAAAACCTGCGCCACGGCGGGCTGACCAACCGGTCGGATCAGACTCGCAAGACTATCCATATCGGCTACGGCCCGTTCTGGATGAAGTCACAGAATATCGCCACAATGGACGAGGACCAGTACATACTGCCGCAGACCCTTGCCCGCTTTTCACCGGAGCAGCGGCGGCTCTTCCGGGCCTGGCCGGATTCGGTCGAGAGCGCGCCGGTCGGGGAAGACAGAAAGGGCTAGATTCGCCATGCTTGTCATTGACAGGGTGGAATTGGCGGGAATCCCCTCGCTCATTATGCGTGAGAAAAAGCTGGAGGAGGCCCCGGCTGTCATCCACTACCACGGCTGGACCGGCGACAAGGGCAGCCTCGAAAACCTCGACCAGTCGCTCGTGCAGCTGGCATCGGCCGGATTCTGCGTTGTGGCGCCGGACTGCTTCGAGCACGGCGAGCGCAGGACCGACGCCTGGTTCCGCGTGCAGTTCAACGGCTGGGCCTTCGTCTGTCAGGCGATGGACCGGACCAGGCAGGAGGCGCCGGAACTCTTCGATGCGACGATGGCCCTTCCGTTCGTCTCGCCCGAAAAGCCGCAGGTATGCGGAACGTCGATGGGCGGTCTGATCGCGCAGATGGTCTTTGCCGAGAACAAAGCATTCGCCTCGATGGTCTCAATCGTGGGCCGCTCCAGCTTTTTCCAGGCGGACGAATGGTGCCGCCAAGCGCAACGGGGCACCTGGTGCGACGAATGGTGCACAGAGCACGCAACCCAGCTGCATCCGGAGCGCTTTACCGACAGGCCGGTCCTCTTCATCGACGGCGGCCTCGATACAGATTGCCCGGCGGCAACCAACGCGGAGACCGTGCGCCTGATCAACCAGCAGGGCGGGCAGGCCGAGCATTTCGTAGACCCAGAGGTTGGCCACGCGCGCTCGCCGTCGATGCGGTCCAGATTCGTGAGCTGGCTGATCGCACACGGCCGGCCGCCGCTGTCCGCCGCGTAACCGCAACAAACAACTGTATGGAGTCAGAAAAGAGGAGTGCGACTGGTGGAAACAAGCTCTAACGGCAAACATGACGTAGCCGGTATCATCGCCGAACTGGACGAACGCGGGTACTGCGTGATTCCGGACGTTATCAGTACTGAAAAAGCCGATCAGGCCCGCACCGTCCTCGAACGCCTTCTGGCAGAGGAGGCGACCGAAGGAACATGGCGCACCCGCACCCAGCGCGTCGCCCGCATCGCAGTAAAGGACCCGATCTTCGTGGAACTGATGGCCCATCCCCTTGTCCACACGATCTGGAAACGGTACCTCGATGAAGATGTAATCTGCTCCACCTGGACTGCAAACACAACATACCCCGGTTACAACCGCTACGGCTGGCACCCGGATTTTCCGTTCCAGCGCGTGAACTGTCCCTGGCCGGCCGACAACGTGAGCGGGCAGACGATGTGGCTGCTCGACGACCTGACCGTCGCAAACGGGGGCACCGGCATCATGCCCTACAGCCATCGCAAGGGCCACCGGCCGCCGCCCGAAATCGCCAGCCAGTGGATCGACGGCGGCGAGATTCTGACCGGGCAGCGCGGCAGTGTGATGGTGATGAGCGGCAAGACCTGGCACACGGCCCGCCCCAACACCACCGACAAGCCGCGTTCCGTCCTGCTGGGGATGTACACGCGCCCATTTTACGTCACGCAGGAGGATATGCGCGCCCAACTAGCCGATCTGGACGGCCCGTCAGAGGTCGTGCAGCAGTTGATGGGCGCCAACCAGTGGCAGCCGGGCGTGGTTAGCAACAACTACTAGGGGGTTGCAGCCGGAGGGAATACCAGAACAACGGAAATCGCATTATAAAACGACGCCAAATCTAGGATAAGCGCGAGTACCAGCCCAGTTGAGGAGACAGGAGATGCCGTTGATCAATTTGAAGCACGCTGAAACGTTTGTCGAGGGCCTTGACCATCCCGAAGGGGTAGCGCTGGGGCCGGACGGGAAGATATATGCCGGCGGCGAAGCGGGGCAGGTCTACCGAATCGACATTGCCTCGCGCCAGGTAGACGCCTATGCCGACACCGGCGGCCTCAACCTGGGTATGGCGCTGGACGCGGCGGCCAACGTCTACATCTGCACCGCCGACCGGGGCGCGGTCTACAAGGTGACGCCGGCGGGAAAGGTCAGCGAGTACAGCGCCGGCAGCGAACAGCGTCCGATGCGCACGCCCAACTACCCCGCGTTTGACGCCCAGGGCAATCTCTATGTAACCGACTCGGGCAGTTGGTACGGCGATGACGGCTGTATCTTCTGCGTCGCGCCTGACGGCACGACCAGCGTGATCGATACCGAGAACAGCCAGTTTCCCAACGGCTGCGCGCTCAACCCGGACGGCCGCTTCCTCTACGTCGCCATGTCGCTCAGCCCGCCGCGGATCGTCCGCTTCCCGGTCGAGCAAGGCCGCAAGTCGGGGCCGACAGAGACGATCGTCGAGCTGCCGCGGGTCGTTCCCGACGGGCTGGCCTTCTGCGCTGACGGCGGCTTCCTCATCTCCTGCTACCGGCCCGACACGATCCTGCGCGTCCTGCCGGATGGCGGCCTCACCGTATTGATGGACGACTACGAGGGTACAGCTCTGGGCGCGCCGACCAACGTCTGTTTCGGCGGGCCGGAACTGTCAGTGCTGTTCTGGGCCAACCTGGGACGCTGGCACCTCGGGATGAACGCCCGGACCGGGCTTCAGGGGGCGAAACTCTTCTATCCCGAATTGGGTCCCCGTGAGGACTAGGGCTGTATGGAATTTGATACCGGGCGAGATGCGTCCATTCGCTCCATGTGTACACACAGCGGCATTCGATTGGGAGGACTGTACGACCCTCCAATGCTGCGCTGCCAATATGGGCATCCGAAAGTTTCGATAGGCCGCGTTTTCGCAGAGTTTTCGATTGGGTTGACAGGAGCGTCCATTTTCAGGTCCTGATTGAACGACGAGACAACTCCCAGGTTTTGCAGCGTTGCCGTTATGACAACGCCCACCTATACGATCGAACAGGTCCACGCGCTTGCGCCGGATGAACGCGCTCTCAAAGCCGGTTAGGGTCAGGCAGTGTCCAGGAAATGGAGCGAGCGCGGCATGAAGGAAGCCGCGGTTTGCGGACTCTGCCAGGGAAGCGGCAAAAACCCCTACCAGACCCAGATCGACCTGATTGGACCCGCCTTCCGCTGCTCCTGCCCGAGCCGGTAATTCCCCTGAAAACACGCGCTAGGGCTGCTTCTGCTTCTCGCGACCAAGGAAGACCAATTTGAGAGCGCGGCACCCCCGCCTACGACCACAATGTGGCGGCCGCCCTGGCGCAGTTTGGCGTTCCCGCGTTCGCCTGCACGCCCGACCTCTTCCCCGACCTGATGGCAGCGGCCATCAACCGGTCGGACCTTACGCAGTGGGCCGCGGGCGAAGACATCGCCATCGCACATCCCTCCGGCCGGACATAGGCCTTTACAGTCTCGGATGCAGCTGGGCCGTGTCCGCCCCGCGTTGGAAAATCCCCAAACAATTTACATTGACTGGCCCATCAGCTATAATGTGAAGCGACGATGCGTGGAAGGCAAATCCCCAAGCCAATGGTGTTGGGCCTCTCCCTGCCGCAATAGTAACTGACATGTCCTACGGCGTACACGCTGAAGCCAACCTGCTGCCCATGACCTCACAGGTGGGCCGGTACCGCGTTCTGGACCCATTGGGACAGGGTGCAACTGCCGTGGTGTATCTTGCGCAGGACATGACAGGCCGGCGGGTGGCGCTGAAAGTGCTCAATCCTATGGCGGCAAGCCAGCCCCACATGCGCTTATGCTTTCAGTTGGAGTACCGCACGATGGCCCAGTTGCGCCACCCCGGGATTTTGCGTGTGCACGACTCCGGCGAGGCCAATGGCCGCCTCTTTATTGCAATGGAGTTGATTGAAGGTGGCACGCTGGAACAGTTCTTGCAGCGCGCCAACGCGATCGGCGAGGTAGCCGCCATCGACATTGCCCGCCAGGTCGCCGAGGCGCTCGACTATCTCCACGGCACAGGCCACGTACACCGCGACGTAAAGACCTCCAATGTTCTGCTCGGCCCCGCGGGACGGGCGGTCCTGTTCGATTTTGGCACGGTCTACAACATCCATGACCCAGCCGACAACGCGCAGGGCATCTACGGG
>DAOUHX010000061.1:0-3470 GCA_034428395.1 Caldilineaceae bacterium | reverse complement strand
GCCTTTCCATCCGCCGGAGAAACCGTTGGCACAGTGCTACGAAGAGGATGTCGAGTTGGCCGTTAGAGCTGAAGCGCTCGGATTCGATGAGTTCTGGATAGGCGAACATCACACGATGAAGTACGAGGCTATCGTCGTTCCGGAGGTCTTCATCGGCCGCGTCCTGGGCGAAACGGAGCGCATTCGCCTTGGCCCGGCCCCAATCTGTGCCAACCTGCATCATCCCGCATATCTGGCCACGCGCCTCGCCTTTCTCGACCATCTCTCCAATGGGCGGCTCAATCTCTGCTTCGGACCTAGCGGCGTTACAACCGATTACGAACTCTACGGCCTTGAGCCGAAACATGGCGGAGCGATGACGGTTGAAGCGATCGATGTGATGCTGAAACTGTGGTCGTCGGACCCGCCTTACGAGCACAACGGCCAGTTCTGGCAGTTCTCGCTCAAAGAAAACGTCAACGAAGACTCCCAGATCGGCTTCATCCACAAACCGCTGCAAAAGCCCCATCCGCCGATTCTCATGCCGGGCGTCGCCCGCAATTCATATAGCCTGCGAATGGCGGGAGAGTACGGCTTCGCGCCCTATTCGGCCGCACTGGCCGCGGGCAACATGCTGGCCGACAATTGGGAGACCTACGAGCGCAGTGCACTTGAGGCTGGCCGCCAGCCGGACAGAGCTGACTGGAGGGTGGCGCGCGCCATATTCCTGGCCGATACAACCAAGGAGGCTGTCGAGCGCGTGCGCACCAATTCGGTCGGACAGAACTTCGAATACATCGCAAACCTTCTCGATATCAGTCTGGGCCGGGACCTGCTCAAACGGGACCCTGCAATGTCGAACGCGGACTGCAACCTGGACTACTGGTTGTCCGAGCAGATCATCGCCGGGGACGTGGACCATGCGCTCGAACGCTTGCTGGCGCTGATGGACGAGTGCGGACCGATTGGCACGCTCGTGCTGATGGGCTTCGACTGGGACGACAAGGAGAGTTGGCTGCGGAACCTTGAGCTGTTCGCAACCGAGCTGATGCCTGCTCTGAACAAGGCAGTGGCCGGAAACGGGAACGGTTCTGTACGCGATTGACTTACGTTGAAGCGAACTAAGTTCCGAACAGATATGCAGTTTGTTCGATGGTATTTCCGTTCTAGTCACGGGGGAGCAAAATGAAACTCAGCCCTCAGCAACTCCAGTTTTTCGAGACCTTTGGCTATCTCCACTTACCTGGATTGGTGAAAGATGAGGTCGACTGGATCATCGAGGAGTTCGAAGCCATCTTTGCTGCAAGCGGCCAGGTACACGATGGGACGCAGCGCTCCTGTATCGTACCTTTCATCGACCAGCGCGAGCGGCTCTGTACGCTTTTGGACCACCCCAGTATCGACGGACTGATCAGCAGCATCCTCGGCCCGGATTTCAACTACCTCGGCGGAGACGGCAACTTCTACACCGGCGACACCCGCTGGCACAGCGACGGTTTCCACTCGATCGGCAAATACCTGAAAGTGGCCTTCTATCTCGACCCGCTGACCTCGGACACGGGCAGTCTGCGGGTGATTCCGGGCTCGCATCGCGTGGATGTCGAAGGGTGGTCGGCGCGGCAGGCACGCGATGCGTCCGAGTTGTGGGGGATTTCGCAGAAGATGGTGCCCCATGTTGCGCTGGAGACGCAGCCTGGCGACGTCGCGGCGTTCAATCACAATCTGATGCACGCTTCGTTCGGGGGCAGCACTGAGCGGCGCATGTTCACCATCAACTGCTGCGCCTACTGCCACTCGGAAGAGGAGATCGAGGAGTTAGAGAAGTTCGTTGCCGGCAGCGCCCGCTTCTGGAAGGACCAAGTGCACTCGGAGATCATGCGCAGCACAGCGTCGCCCTCGCGAATGCGCCATTTGCGGCAGGCGATGGAACACGAGAGCCATCTTCCGGCGCTGGCGGCCAAAGCGCGGGCTGAGATGGCTGAGCCGGCCCGCGGGTGACACGATGCCGGAAAGGATCAAGATCGGGGTGGTCGGCTGCAGGGTCGGCCGGTCGTGGGTCGAGGGCGCACGCGCCGGCGATGACACGGTCGCGTGGGCGGTCGCCGACCTGAATCAGGAGCTGGCGCGTCGTGTCGCGCACGAAAACGGCGTGCCCCGAATCTACGGCGACTATCGCGAGCTGCTGGCCGATGACGAGGTCGAGGCGGTCGGGATCGCGACCGCGCCGGATGTGCGCAAGCCGATGGTGATCGACGCGCTGAACGCCGGCAAGCATGTGCTCGTGCAGAAGCCGCACGGCCGCAGCGCCGCCGATGTTCGCGAGATCAACGCGGTCGCAGCGGGCTGCGGCAAGACGCTCGTCTACTCCTACTTCATGCGGCACGAAGAGGAGAATAAGCGTAGCCGCCGCCTGATCGCCGACGGCCGGATTGGACGCCCCTATCATGCCCGCGTCCACTATCACTACCGCGAGCGCGGCGTCGATTTTGAACCGCCGCCGGGCCGGGAATGGCTGTACCTTTGGGGCCTGAAGGGCGGGGCTTTGGGGCAGCACGGATCGCACTTCCTCGACCAGGCCTGGTACCTGCTCGGTTGCCCGCAGCCGGAGTGGACCTTCGCCGCAAGCCACAGCGCCTTTCCGACTACGCTGAAGGTCGCGCGCCACTCCGAGGACTACATGAGCCTGCTGGTGGGCTGCGCCGGCGATGTTACGATCCAGATGGACACGTCGGCGGTCATACCCACCTGGGCGGACCGGGCATGGGACCTGCGTCTGCGCATTTTGGGCACAGCGGGGACCATTGAATTTGAGTCTGTCTCGACAGCGGATGGAAGCATGCGAACAGGCACGCGCCGGCTGCTGGATGGCATCTACACTGAAGGCGACAGGTTTGTCGACGAGTACGCAGCGCACGGGAACGGCGACTTCAATGCCGAGATCCGCGATTTCGCCGGCGCGATTCGCGGCACACATCCGCCGGATGTCTCTCCCGGCGATGCGCTGACGTTCATGAGGTTGCTGGATGCGATCTACCTGAGCGCGGAGACAGGTGAGAAGATAGTGGTGGACAGTTAGGCCACGATTGCACGAGCCAAGCGGCCGGCGGCCAGTGCAGAATCTGGCCGCCGGCCGCGATATCCCAGCGACGGGGTGCGGCGAAAGCTGCTAGCCGCGCGACGGCTCGGCCATCGTCTTTTTCAGTTCACGCGTCAAGTCTGCGAGGTGTTTATCGTTGGCGCGGACCTGCTCAAGATGCACCATGCGTTCGGGTCCGGCCGTCCTGATCATCTCCTCGCCGTGGATACGGTCGATCCAGAAGCGTGCCTCGCTGCCGAGAACGGTCCGCAACTCCTCAAGTCGATCCTCAGGATAACGGCACGAAAAGTTCATCGTGAACATGCGCCGTCGCGCCGAACCGCCGAACGCGGCATGTTTCAGATTGTGGTTGAAGACGACGATGTCGCCAGGCGTGGTCTCAAGGGCCAGCGCG
>DAOUHX010000060.1:0-2410 GCA_034428395.1 Caldilineaceae bacterium | reverse complement strand
TCTCGAAGAGCACCAGGCCGGCGACATTATCGTCGACGGCATCCCCCTCACGCGCGACGTCCGAAACATCGAGCAGATACGCTCCGAGACCGGCATGGTCTTCCAGCAGTTCAACCTCTTCCCGCATCTCACCGTTCTCGAAAACATCACCCTCGCGCCCATGCACGTTCGCAAAATGAAAAAGGACGAAGCTCGGGACACTGCCATGGGCCTGCTCAACCGCGTCGGCATCCCCGAACAGGCCGACAAATACCCCGGCCAGCTCTCCGGCGGCCAGCAGCAGCGCGTCGCCATTGCCCGCTCGCTCGCCATGTCCCCCAAGATCATGCTATTCGACGAGCCCACCTCCGCCCTCGACCCCGAAATGATCAAAGAGGTCCTCGACGTCATGCAGGAGCTTGCCGAGACCGGCATGACGATGCTTGTCGTCACCCACGAAATGGGCTTCGCCCGCGAAGTCGCCGACCGCATCGTCTTCATGGACGGCGGCGAAATCATGGAGGTCGGCACGCCCGAGCACTTCTTCACCAACGCCCAGCACGAGCGCACCAAGCTGTTCCTTAGCCAGATCCTCTGACAGTTGGCCGCCGCCGAAAATGTAAACAGTCGACAGCGCCCGCCGAACAGCCTGCTATTGAATACCGGCCCCGGGGACCACACCCTGGCATATCCACCTCCGGCCTATGGACTTCGACTACGAGCACCATCTTGCATCCCTCCAGCGAACCGTACAGTTGCATGGAGGGCCGAAAGACGCGCCGCCTGACATTGACACGGGGCCTGTATACGAAGTCAATCTCTCCCGCGCCTACGCGGTGCCCGTCACCGACCTTTGGGACGCCGTCACCAATCCCGCTCGCCTTGCGCGCTGGTTCATGCCCGTCAGCGGCGTCCTCCAGACCGGTGGAACCTACCAGCTGGAAGGCAACGCCGGCGGCGCTATTACCCTCTGCAAGCCGAACGATATAGTTCGTTTGACCTGGGAATTTGCAGGCAACGTCAGCCTGGTCAACCTCAGGTTTGCCAGCCAGGGAAGCTACGCTGCTTGCCTGACCCTTTCCCACTGCCGGCTGCCGGACGACGAACATTGGGACCAGTTCGGTCCCGGTGCAACAGGCGTGGGCTGGGAGCTGAGCTTTCTGGGACTCGCCTTCCACCTCGGCAACCCCGATGGGCCCAAGCTCAACGAAGACGCCTTCGCTGCCTCACCCGCAGGCCGAGCCTTCATTTCCGGCAGCAGCCAGGCTTGGGCCCAAGCCGCTATCGCCAACGGCTCCGATCCCGCCGCCGCCCTGGCTGCGGCCAACCGGACTACCGCCTTCTACACCGGCGTTCAGCCCGATCCAGCCTGAACGCGTCTCCATCCGTCCGCAAACGCCGCGCCGTCGCCGTCTGAACTGCGAAATTCACAGATCTGCTTTATTCGGCTACAATGCTCCTGTACCTGCCCGCGCCCTCCAAAACAGGCTATGACTCTACTCCCTTCAAAGGATCCGCCGCAGTGACAGAGACACCGATCACCACGGACACCATCCACGCCGTCGCCAAGCTCATTGCCGACCGCTTCGACCCCGAAAAGGTCATTCTATTTGGTAGCCACGCCCGCGGAAACGCGGGCTCACACAGCGACGTTGACATCCTCGTCGTCCTTAAATCGCTCGACAACTGGCCCAAACACGACAATCCCATTCGCGCAGCCATCGCCGAAGAATTCGTCCTTCCGGTAGACGTCCTCGTCACAACACCCGAACGCCTCGCCTCCCAGCGCGATAATCCCTACTCGTTCGTCAACACTGCCCTTGAATCGCAGGAAGTCCTGTATAAGCGTAAGGCCCCCTGAACAGGACTGGATCAACAAGGCTGACGACGATTTGGAAGTCGCCCGTCGCGCTCTCGGACCCCCCAGTCCTTTGCCATGGGTGGCCTGCTTCCATGCACAACAATGCGCAGAAAAATTCCTCAAAGGGTTCCTGGTCTCCCAGAACCTAGAGTTTCTCCGTGTACACGACCTTGTCTATCTCGTGCAAAGGTGCAATGAAGTGGAACCATCCTTTGACCAGCTGATGGCGGCAGCCCGGATCCTTATGCAATGCAGCGCTGCAATTCGCTATCCGGTGGACAGTTTCGACGAACCAGACGAGGGAGAAGCTGCAAGGGCAATAGAACTGGCAACACAAGTTGCCGATTTCGTAAGGCAACAATTGCAGCCCTGATTCAATCCCGATCTGGATTCGCATCCTCTGCTACTTCGTCCCTTCTGTTTCTTGCAAAACCTCCTGCAGGGGTGCATCCCAGATTAGGGGATTGGAATGTCAGATAGGGATTTCGTGCCAGCGTTCGCTGCGAAGTCGTGCGCGGAGGGCGAGCATAGCTTGAGCGCCATCACGAGACCAGCGCATGCCTGCCTGTT
>DAOUHX010000059.1:0-1635 GCA_034428395.1 Caldilineaceae bacterium | reverse complement strand
GATGATGAGGAAGGTCGAGCCGGATTTCCAGTCGCCCTCCGTTTTGACCCACTGCTTGAGCTTCGCCGCTTCGTCCAGGTTTGTGGCGATTTTTTGGATCTCGGCCTGGGCTGCGAGGACGAAGGCCTTGAGGCTTTCGGGGTCTGTCACCTGGGCGGCGGTTACCTGGCCCATGGCGGGTTCAACGTCGTCGGGGGTTATTGGCCGGCAGGCCGCCAGGGCTATCCCTAACTACGCGACAGTTGCGGTCTTGAGAAACGCGCGCCGGGAAACTGTAAGGTCAGTCATTCTTTCTTTCCTTTCCGTAAAGTGGTGAAGCAGGAGTTATGGTGTGCGCCGGCGTGAATTCGGTCAACGGCTCCGCTGTCAACGGCGCGGCCCGCAGCCAAAACCGTTGTCTGACCGTGGTAATTCGGAGGAACTGTCGGCGTTCTGCCGGAATCGACTGCCTTTTGCGAGCAGGGCCTTACGCTACTTAGCCCTTGAAACCAATGACGCCCACACTTTCACAGGCCTTCGTGCACGCCCATACATCAAACGAAACGCACATACCCTCGGCATTTGCACCAACAACCTGCAAGGCGTCCCTGACTATCTTCATTCTAGCAAATGGCCCAGGATAATTGCATCTAAAAGTTAAGGCAGAGCATCGAAATGCTGCCCGAATCCCTATCAGGTCTGAGTCAGACATTGAGAACTGTACAAATTGAGAACCGTACAAAAAGTGTCCGGCAGGATAAGAATCCGAGTAGCGATGACGACTGACAGCCTTTCTTGTGGCGAATTTTTGTTGTCACTCAACAGGTTGACAAGGGTTTTCACCTATTTCCGCACTCTTCTGTTCAAAATCGCAACGAAATTGGCATACACACTAAGGTGCCTATGCCCTGGAAAATGGTCTTTCCCAACCAGCATAAGGCCCCACTCGCCACGATTCACTAACCACTAACCACTAACCACTATCCACTGCCATTTCACCCCAGCCACCGCTTTCGCCGCTTGTAATGCTTCACGTCGCGATAGCTTTTGCGCTCGCCGACCTGCGTCAGGCCGAGGTAGAACTCCTTGATGTCGGCGTTCTCTGCCAGTTGCTCCGCCGGGCCGTCGAGAACGATACGACCCGTCTCCATCACGTAGGCATGGCTCGCCGCGCGCAGCGCAACGTTGGCATTCTGCTCGACGAGCAGCATCGACACGCCCGATTCGGCGTTGATGCGGTCGATGACCTCGAAGATCGACTGCACCAGCAGTGGCGCCAGCCCCAGGCTCGGCTCATCCATCAGCATCAGCTTTGGCTTCGCCATCAGCGCCCGGCCGATCACCACCATCTGCTGTTCACCGCCCGAAAGATAGCCCGCAGTTCGCCGCCGGAACTCCGCCAAACGCGGGAAATAGCCGTAAACTTCGTCCAAATCCCTCCGTAAGTCCGCGTCGCTGCTCTTGCGGAAGATCGCACCCGTACGCAGATTCTCCTCCACCGTCAGATGCTCGAAAAGCCTCCGCCCTTCCAGCACCTGAACAATTCCCATCTGCACGATCTCGTCCGGCGATCTGCCGTCAATCCGTTCGCCGTTCCACTCGATACTCCCGCGCGTGACCTCTCCCTGCTGCGTGCGCAGCAAGCCCGAGATCGCC
>DAOUHX010000058.1:0-4071 GCA_034428395.1 Caldilineaceae bacterium | reverse complement strand
GGGGTCGGCGATCAGCTGCTGATGTCTACGCTCGAACCTCTCATGCAGGGCATGGGCGCCGAGGTCGATTCCGTCGTCGAAGGAACGCCGATACAGTGGATTGTCACCCGTCTCACCGCAATCATCTGGTTCAGCGGTGTCGAAATCCTCTTCTTCATCGCCGGTTTGAACAGCATACCGCCCAGCCTGTACGAGGCCGCACGCGTGGATGGCGCCTCGCCGTGGGAGTCCTTCTGGAAGATCACCCTGCCCATGGTGTCGCCGGTCATCCTGCTGGTGACCATCTATGCCATGATCGACCAGCTCACCTTCCCCGAAAACCCGATGATCAAGTACATCATGCAGGTCGGCGTGCGCGGCCAGCAGCTGGAGTATGCTTCGGCCCTCGGCATGGCCTACTTCATCGTCGTCTTTCTCCAGATCGCACTGGTCGTAAGAATCATGTCGAAGTTCGTCTTCTACGCAGGTGAGAAACCATGAGCGCAACAGTAGACGGGACTGTAAACGGGACTGCAGCCGGGCTTCCCGCTCCCTCCGGCGCCGAAACCTCCCCGGCGCGCCCGCGACCGCGCCGCATCAGCCGCTACCGCCTGCGGCGCAACGCGACGCGCGTCCTGGGCAAGATACTGCTGTGGGTCGTGCTGATCAACTTCACCTACGTCTTTCTCTTCCCGCTGATCTATATGATGGCAACCTCGGTCAAGACGCTGACCGAGATCAACAATCCGTCGATTGTGTGGATCTCGCGCGAGCCGAGCCTGCAGGCGTTCCATTTTGCCTCCTCCATCATCGACTACTTCCGCGGCCTGTGGATCAGCACCTTCGTCAGCGCCGCCGCCGTGCTCGGCCAGACCTGCGTCGGCGCCATGGTCGGCTACGGCTTCGCCCGCCCCCGCTTTCCCGGCCGTGAGTTCCTGTTTTGGGTCCTCCTCTTCACCATCATCGTGCCGCTGCCCACGCTGGCCGTGCCTCTCTACCTGTTCTATTCCAAACTGAACCTGATCAATACCTTCATGCCGCTCATCCTGCCGCCCTTTCTGGGTTGGGGCGTGCGCGGCGGCATGATCCTCATCGTCTTCCGCCAGTTCTTCCGCGGCTTGCCGTCCGAGCTGGAAGACGCGGCCTACGTTGACGGCGCCAGCCCGTTTCGCGTCTTCTGGCAGATCATGCTGCCGCTGGCAAAACCGGCCATCCTCGTCGTCATGCTCTTCACACTGGTCTGGACCTGGAACGACACCCTCCTCCCCGGCCTGGTTATCAACGACACCGCCGCCTACACCCTGGGGCAGCGGATGGAAAACTATGCGCAGCTGTTCACACAGGCCCGGCATTCCTCGGCCAAAACATGGTCGACCAGCGGAGAGATCGGCGAAAACGTGCTCATGTCCGTCACCCTGTTGGGAATCCTGCCCCTGCTGATCGTCTACGTCTTTACCCAGCGCTACTTTACGCAGAGCATCGATCGTACCGGATTGGTCGAATGAACGCCCCGTCCGTCTTTTCCAGCGACGAGGCCCGATGAGGTCTGATTCTCCAAGGAGTGATCATGGGCAACGAACAGGGTTCCAACTGGAAACGCGGCGATCCGATCGGCTATATCCGCCAGGAGATACCGCAGTTCTCGGTCCCCGCCTACCAGGGTGAACGCTACCTCGCGCTGGTGCCCGACACGCTCGACCTCCAGGAGCGGGCCGCGCTCGCGGTCAACGTCCTGACCAGGGCCACCGACCCGCTGGCCGACTACGAAATGTACTTCGACGTATTCTTCAAAGCCAGGCCGCCCCTCATGGAGCACAACTTCAGCGACTCCTGCCAGTCCAAGTTCATGGAGGCCCTGCCGCTGATGCGCATCATCAGCGGGTCGGACCTGAATACGGAGGTCGACCGCAGGTGGATGGAGGTCGCCCTGCACCAGCTGGGGCCGGATGGACTCGCCTACGCCCCCAACGCGGGCCGGCCCTGGACCTACGTGCGCAGCCATTTTATCCCCGAAGGTTCACAGACCGAGACCGGCCACCAGATCATCCCGTTCTACTGCGGCAGGCTCCTGTCCGCGATGATGGTCTACTACCGCCGCGACGGCAGCCTGCTGTGGCGCGACGCGGCCGAACGGCTGGTCGACGGACTGGCACAGGTGGCGGTCGACCGGGGCAGCTACGCCTTCTATGCCCCGTCCTCCCACTGGGTGGAGAAGGGAAGCACCTACGACTATGGCAGAGAGCATCCCCTGATGGGGGCGCACGTCTCGTTCGTGGCCCTGGGAATGGCGCACGTCTACCGCGAGACGGGCTACGAGCCGGCCATAAAGCTGGCCGAAAAGCTCATCCGCTACACACTGGAGGAGATCAAATACATCGAAGCCGACGGCCGTTTCGGCTCGGACCGTCCCGGCGCGTCGCAGCAGGCCCACTTCCACATGCATACCTACTCCCTGCTCGCGATCCTGGAATATGAACGCGTCACCGGCGATACCTCGTGGCTGGAACAGGTCCGGCGCGGCTTCGAGTACGGCATCGCCCATGGAGACAGGCTGCTGGGCTACTTCCCCGAGCTGCTGCGGAACGACGAGCTGCAGACCTCCGAGCTCTGTGAAGTGGCCGACATGATCGCACTGGGCCTGAAACTGTCCGCCGGCGGGACGGGCGACTACTGGGACGACGTCGACCGCTGGGTGCGCAACATGTTTGCCGAGGGGCAGCTGCAACGCATCGACTGGATCGAGCGGGCCGCGGCCGACCTGCCCCCATCGGAGATCGACGAGAGCTGTCAGACCAGCGAGCAGGTCGCCGAGCGCAACCTGGGCGCGTTTGCCTCCTGGCCGAAGGCGAACGACTGGTTTGACGCCGACCACTTCTACGGCCGCGGCATCATGCACTGCTGCACCGGCAATGGCACGCGCGCCATCTACTACATCTGGGAACACATCCTCTCCCACGACGACGGCAAGCTGCGCCTCAACCTGCTCCTCAACCGGGCCTCGCCCTGGGCCGACGTCGACAGCCATATCCCCTACAGGGGCCAGGTCGACGTCAAGGTCAAGCAGCCGGTTGACCTGGCGCTGCGCATCCCGGAGTGGGTTGCGCCCGCACAGGTGCGCGTAACAGTGGGCGGCGCCGACCGGCCTTTGCGCTGGGACGGGCGCTATGCCGGCGTTGGCCGGGTGAAACCGGGCGACGCGGTGACCATGACCTTTCCCATGGTTGACCGCACCGATACCGTTTCGATCGAGAATGAGACATACCGGCTGACGCGCAAAGGCAACGAGGTGGTGGCGATCGACCCGCCGGGCCGCTACTGCCCTCTCTACCAGCGCGATCACTACCGCCAGAACAACACGCGCTGGCGCGAGACCGAACGATTCGTCTCCCAAGAGCAGATCTACTGGTAAAGCCGGCAGCGCATGCCAGGCCCGACACCCGCCCGCGAGCGTTTTTGGAGCAGCATAGCCATGCTGCCCAGGGAGGAATGAACCATGCACCTCGGAGCCGTACTGACCGGGCTGACCGACCGGCCGCTGCCCGAAGTCGCCCGCAGCATCGAAGAGCTGGGCCTGAGCTCCGTCGAGATCGGCGCCGGCGGCATCTTCTCCAAGAACCATTGCGACCCGGCCCTGCTGCTGGCGGACGCGTCCGCCCTGGACCAGTTTCAAAATACCCTGGCCGCATCCGGGCTGACCGTCAGCGCCTTCGCCATGCACGGCGAGCCCCTCCATCCCGATCCGAAGATCGCCGCAAGCTACGACCGCGACTTCCGCAACGCCTGTAAGCTGGCGGCAGAGATCGGGGTCACCCGCATCACGCTCATCGCCGGCCTGCCCGAAGCTGCCCCCGGCGACCGCACACCCAACTGGATTCTCTCGTCCTTCCCGGCCCGCAACCGCGACATGTACCTCTGGCAGTGGCAGGAGCGGCTCATCCCCTACTGGAAGGAGCACGGCCAGATCGCCGCCGACCATGGCGTCCGCCTCTGCTTCGAGATGATGGCGGGGGACATGCTCTACAACGCCGCAACGCTGCTGCGCCTGCGCGCCGAGGTCGGGCCGGTCGTCGGCTGCAACCTTGACCCCTCCCA
>DAOUHX010000057.1:0-4508 GCA_034428395.1 Caldilineaceae bacterium | reverse complement strand
GGCCCTCACGCCATTGTCGGCGGCGAGATCGCCAAGCGGTACGGGCTGAATGCGAGAATTGTCAACTGCATCGCCAGCCATCACGGCGAGGTCGAGCCGGAGTCGGTCGAGGCGATTATTGTGGCCGCGGCGGACGCGATCAGCGGTGCGCGTCCGGGCGCGCGGCGGGAGAGCATCGAGGCGTATATCAAACGCGTAACGGCTCTGGAGGATATCGGCAACAGCTTTGAGGGCGTCAACCAGACATTCGCGATTCAGGCCGGCCGCGAGATCCGTGTGATCGTGCAGCCTGATGAAATCGACGATCTGCAGGTCATTGAGCTGGGCAAGAACATCGCCAGCAAGATCGAGGACAATCTGGAATATCCGGGGCAGATCCGCGTGACGGTGATCCGCGAGACCCGTTCGGTCGCGCATGCCACCTAGCGGGGGTTGAAGGGGACCTGTGTTAGGCCTGCGCTGGCTCGTCTGAAAGTTGGCTGAAACGCCGGTTGCGCCGAAGCGGCCTCCGCGAACAGCTTCGCTGCCTTTCTCTACTTGCTACCGGCCCTTCGAATTGTTCGCCTCGTCCGACCCGCCTGCGCGGCGTTTGACAGTGCAGCCGCCGCAGGTGCCGCAGCCGCCGTCCTTTTCCTTCTTCCCCGCGATCAGCTCCGACAACTGAAATTCGGCCATGACGTTGTTCTCAAGCAGAACGGTAACACTCTCCTTGAGCGGGTGCAGATGGCGGACTCTGCCCTTGCCCTGGTGGGTCGTCACCTCTGCCCCGACCTTCGGCATCTTCTTATTGGCCTTCTTGTAGATCGGGTCTTCGTAGGAAAGGCAACAGAGAAGCCGGCCGCAAACGCCGCTGATCTCGTCCTGGTTGAGCGGCAGTTGCTGATTCTTCGCCTGGCGGATGCTGACCGAAGCGAACTCGCGCAGCCAACTGGTGCAACAGAGCTGGCGGCCGCATTTCCCCACGCCGTCAAGCAGCTTTGCTTCATCGCGCACGCCGATCTGGCGCATTTCGATGCGCGTGTGAAAGGTGCGTGCCAGGTCGCGCACAAGCGCACGGAAGTCGACCCGCTGCTCCGAGGCGAAGAAGACGGTCAATCTGCCGCCCTCGTAATTGTACTCGCATCGGAGTACCTTGATATCCAACCCGTGCGTGCGTGCCTTCTCACGGCAGACGGACACGGCCTCAGTCTGCTTCTCTTTCCATAACTCTTTCTGCAACAGATCCCATGGTGTTGCGCGGCGCACGACCCTTTTGATGTCGCCGACGATTTCGTCGTCGGGGACGTGGTGCGGGGCCTGCACGATCTGCACCAGGTCCCGGCCTTTGACGGTGTCGACGATCACGTAATCGTTCGGCGCCAGGTCCAGATGTTGCTCGGGATCGAAGAAATAGATCTTTGTAACGGGTTTGAACTGCGCTCCGATTACAGTGGGCATTGCGGATTCTCCATTATCGATTCCACGCTGGCGGGGCGTACGGCTGCGCAAGTATCAGACGAGCGGACGCGGCATCTGCAGCAAAAGCACGTCCAGCGCCAGCCCGGTATTGACCGTATGATGCAGGTATCCTTCGATGCGGCGCAGCGTGTGCAGATAGGCCTGGACCTCGGCGCGGCGGAAGTCGCGGGCGGCGCCGGCCAGCTCGTCGAGCAAATCAACGTTGGCGCACTGCTCCAGGCAACCTGATTGGGCGAGCATCACATCTCGCCACCAGCCCGTCCACAGGGCTAGCAATGGAAAAAGCGGCGTCTGGCTGCGCGCGGCTGCCAGCTTTCTGGCAAATGCAAGGCGAGCGACGCGGCTGCTGCGGCTGAGTTCACGTAATTCAGTCAGGCGCTGGTTTCTGTCTGCCAGCGGCTCCTCCTGGCTGAGCTGTTGAACGGCCCATCCCAGCCGTCCATTGGACAGCCGGGCCAGCAGCGCGGCCTGCTGCGGGGAGGCTTCCCAGCGCGTACGCAGCGCGTCTTCAACTGCCTGCTCTCCCAGAGGCCGCAAAGCCAGCACCTGGCACCGACTTACGATGGTTGGCAGAAGGGCGGAACGGTCTTGGGCCGTCAGGCAGAGGACCACGTGAGCGGGCGGCTCTTCCAACGTTTTGAGCAGCTTGTTGGCGAAGCTGGCGTTGGCCTTGTGCGCGTCCTGGATGAGAAAAATCTTGTAGCGCCCTTCGACCGGATGCAGCAGCGCCTGGCGGATGATATCGCCGGCCTGTTCGGCGCGATGAATGCCATTTTCCCTGTCCGGCTGCCCGTCGCGGTCGGTTGGCGGCAGCAGAAAAAAATCGGGGTGGGTGGCGGCTTGCAGAAGACGGCAGGAACGGCAGCTGGCGCAGGCGCGCCCGTCATCCGCTGCGGTGCAGAGGAGCGTTTGGGCAAAGCTGCGCGCCAGGGTCGACTTGCCCACCTGGGCTGCGCCGACAAACAGATAGGCATGGCGCAGCGTCTCGTATCGGATGCTGTTCTGCAACAGTTCGACGGCCCATTGATGGCCTATGACCGGACCTTCAGACAAGTTCGATTCCTTCACACGGATCGTCGTCGAATGTCGCGGCATTGTAACACAGCGCCAATAGCCGGACAAGCAGTTTTAGAATATGGGTATAGTCCAATGAGGGGCGTGCGCCCTCCGCACGGGGCTGCCTTTGGGGCGGGGGGCGGCGCGGAAGCAAAAGGGGCGCATCCGAGTTCGGACGCGCCCCTCTGTCCGGTCTGACCGGAGAGCTACTTGATCTCGACGGTCGCGCCTTCGGCCTCAAGCTGGGCTTTGGCTTCTTCGGCGACATCCTTGGCCACGCCCTGCACGACCGGCGCGGGCGCGCTTTCGACCAACTCCTTGGCCTCGCGCAGGCCAAGGCTGGTTACGGCGCGAACAGCCTTGATGACGTTGATCTTCTTGGCGCCGATATCGGCGAGGACAACGTCAAATTCGGTCTGCTCCTCCACCTCTTCTTCGGCTTCGACCGCGGCGCCGGCCACGCCGGCTACAGCCACGGAAGCCGCTGCGCTGACGCCCCAAGACTCTTCGAGCATCTTCACCAGCTCAGCCGCTTCGAGAAGGGTCAGCTGATCGAGCTGTTCCTTGATTTCATTCAGGTCTGCCATTTTGCAAGTTCTCCCAATTGTCTGTTTCGGTGAATCGTCTGTGTCGCGGCGATGCGACGAACTGTGCGGAAGGGTCCAGGCCCTCCGCGTGGACGCTCAAGCGGCCTCTGCCTGCGCGTCGGCATGGGCCTTGAGCACGCGCGCCAGGCTGGCCCCGGGCTCGTTGACGACGCGAACGAGCTGGGTGGCCGGCGCGATGATCGTCGCCAGCAGTTTGGCCAGCATCTCTTCGCGTGTGGGTAGTTCGGACAGGGCCGCGGCGGCGCCGGCGTCCAGAACGTTCTGTTCCAGGAGGCCGCCTTTGATCTCGATGAGTTCATCCAGGTCCCGGATGCCGTCCTTGAGCGCGGTTACGCCTTTGCCGATGTCTTCGCCGACAAATGCGACCGCATTGGGCCCGTCGAGCAGACCGTCCAGCTCCAAGGTGATGCCGCTGCGTTCGAGCGCAAGCCGCATCAGCCGGTTTTTGACGACCATATAGCCCGTATCCGCCTCCTTCAGTTTGGCGCGCAGGCCGTTGATCTGCGTAACGGTAGAGCCGCGAAAGTCTGTGAAGACGATGGCGGATGCCTCCTCCAACTGCTCAGCGTAGAGCGAAACAAGCTCTTCTTTCTTCTCACGACTGATTGCCAATGGAACTCCCTCCTTTCGATTGGATTCGTGCGGGGCGTCTCCTTGCCGGCGCCCTTTCCAGGCGGCGCTGCAAAGAAAAGCGCCCTTGCAGTGCAGACAAGGACGAGGTTCGCAGCCGCCCGGCAACGGCGGGCTGGTCGCTGCGTTCAGTCCTTGGCCGGCGGCGCTTGGGCGCATTTCGATTCGCGAGGCGAATACCGGCTGTCTACGGTACTGAGATTCGTATACGGTTGTTCGGTCGCCAATTGTACCGCACGCAAGACGGCACTGGCAAACCGGGGCTATGCCGCCTTGAGCATCGAGGCGGCATTGACATCAACACGAATGCCCGGGCCCATCGTGCTGGTGAGCGTGACCCGTTTCAGATAGACGCCCTTCACCGCCGAAGGTCTGGCGGTCATGACCGCTTCCATAACGGAGGTGAAGTTGTCGAGAATCTGTCCGCCTTCGAAGCTCGCTTTACCGATGGGGACATGAATGTTGCTCGTTTTATCGACGCGAAATTCGACGCGGCCCAAGCGTGTTTCCTGGATGACGCGCGGCAGTTCGTCAGCCTGGACGATCGTGCCGGCCTTGGGGCTGGGCATCATCCCGCGCGGGCCGAGCACGCGCCCCAGGCGGCCAACCACGCGCATCATGTCCGGGGTGGCGAGCACGACGTCGAAATCGAGCCAACCATCCTGAATGCGCTTGGCCAGATCCTCGCCCCCGACGTAGTCGGCGCCGGCCTCTTCGGCCTGGCTGATGCCATCGGCGCCGGCGAAGACGAGGATG